>NZ_LT706985.1:0-335113 GCF_900155645.1 Vaginimicrobium propionicum | reverse complement strand
CCGGTAAAAAGGTGTCGAAAGCCTCCTCGGAAGCGTGGCCTCCAGGCCCGTGGCCACAGTCGTGACCTAAAGCTATAGCGTCTGCAAGAGCAACATTAGCGCCCACTCCACGCGCCACTGAAGTGGCCACTTGAGCTACTTCCAGGGCATGCGTCAGCCGAGTGCGTTGATGATCTGTTGGGAAGACTACCGCCTGCGTCTTTCCGGCTAGTCGACGAAACGGAGTTGAGTGAACGATACGGTCACGGTCTCTTTCAAAACATGTACGATGCGGGTCGGGAGTTTCTGGTATCGCGCGATTACCTGCACCACGTACCATCGTCGCGCCTTCAGCCAGCTCCTCAGCTAGGGCATCCTCGCGAACTTCTCGAGTCACTTCCATCAACGGACCGACACCTAATGCAGTGTCACTGTGTGCTGTCACTACTCGTTTACCATGGCCGCTCATGGTGGATGCCCAAGCTAAAGCTCTAGGATTCGGTTGTAAATCGTTCACACTATTACCCTGCCATTAGCCAGTGACAAATTATCCACCGTCCGCGTGGTCTTCAGCAGGCGTTAAATCAAGATCTAATCCATAGCGGCTAGCTAACCACCCTTCAGGCATGACCACCTTACGACTAGAACCTTGACGGCCGCGTGGCTTGCCCAAAGCACCTTCAGGAAAAGGCAGATTCGGGTCAAGTTTAGCTATCAATTCGTCTAGTTCATCCAGGCTAGAAACCATTGAGAAAGCATGTCTTAACTCGCCACCGATCGGAAAACCTTTTAGATACCAGGCTGGGTGTTTACGAAAATCCGCAATACCGCGCTGCCCCATTTCGGCGACCAACAGTTCGGCATGTCGGCGCATCATTCGAGCCACCTGGCCTAAATTTGGCATAGTCGTTACCGGATTGCCCGCAAAAGCAGCAGCTAAATCCCTAAACAGCCAGGGTCTACCAAGGCAACCGCGCCCCACTTCCACGCCCGCACAACCAGTCTCTTTGATCATGGACAGACCGTCTTGCCATTCCCAAATATCGCCATTACCAATAACCGGAATGTCTAATATTTCAACCAGGTCACCGATTGCTTTCCAATTGGCTTTGCCGCCATAGGATTGAGCAACAGTTCTGGCGTGTAGGCAAACTGCTGCCACGCCAACGTCTTGGGCGATTTTTCCGAAATCAAGATAGGTGAGATGGTTATCGTCAATGCCGATTCTAGTTTTGGCAGTTACGGGCACCCCATAGTGGTCGCCAGCTTTCACTGCAGCGGTCAAAATAGCATTTACGACGTCTAGTTTCCATGGCAGTACACCGCCTCCACCCTTGCGGGTAATTTTCGGTACTGGACAGCCAAAGTTTAGGTCGACATGATCGACTTTGAACCTTTCGCAAAGAATCGATACTGCTCGATAAATCGTTGATGCTGACGCTCCATAAGTTTGGACAGAACGCACCTTTTCGTCAGCACCGAAAGAAATCATTTCAGCGCTTTTTTGGTTGCCCATCTCCAGGCCGCGTGCAGTTACCATCTCACATACACAAACGCCAGCGCCTTGTTCGGCACACAACTGACGATAGGCAACATTCGTGACGCCAGCCATAGGCGCCAAAATCACCGGGGTGGCTACTACTAGCTCATCTCCGTTTGGAGAGCGTAACCGTAATGGTTGAACTGCGACCTGACTACATTCTTCCGGCTTTGGGGTATTCAGCAGCCCACCAGCTTGTCGGCCAAGAATTTCACAACTTGATCTATACCGATGCGTTGCTGAGCCATGGAGTCACGTTCGCGCACAGTAACCGCATTGTCGTCCAGGGTATCGAAATCGACGGTAACGCAATAGGGTGTACCGATCTCATCCTGACGGCGATAACGCTTACCAATTGCTTGGGCATCATCGAAATCAACATTCCAGAACTTACGTAGCTCACCGGCTAAATCTCTTGCCTTGGGCGAGAGTTTCTCGTTACGACTTAGCGGCAATACAGCAGCCTTGACCGGTGCCAGCCTGTTATCCAGCTTCAACACGGTGCGCTTATCAATGCCACCCTTAGCGTTCGGGGCTTCATCTTCAGTATAGGCGTCAACCATAAATGCCATCAGCGAACGTGTTAGGCCAGCGGAGGGCTCAATTACATATGGAATGTAGTGACGATTATTGGCTTGATCGTAATATTCCATCGCAGTACCCGAATGTTTAGTGTGAGTACCTAAATCGAAATCTGTACGGTTGGCTATGCCTTCAAGCTCACCGAAATCAGAGTTTTGGAAGCCAAAACGGTATTCGATATCTACAGTGCGTTTGGAATAGTGCGAAAGTTTTTCCTTAGGGTGTTCATAAAAGCGGAGGTTATCTTCGTCAATACCCAAATCTAGATACCAGGCTTTGCGCTGATCAATCCAATACTGGTGCCATTCTTCATCGGTGCCGGGCTCAACAAAGAATTCCAATTCCATTTGCTCAAATTCCCTGGTTCGGAAAATGAAATTGCCTGGCGTTATCTCATTGCGAAATGCCTTACCAATTTGGGCTATCCCGAATGGTGGTTTCATGCGAGAAGAGTTCAGCACATTCTTGAAATTAACGAAAATACCTTGTGCAGTTTCCGGGCGTAAATAATGTAGACCTGATTCATCCTCTACCGGCCCCAAATAGGTTTTCAACATCATGTTGAAGTCCCTAGGAGCCGTATACTGGCCGCGAGTACCACAATTGGGGCAAGGCACTTGCTCTATTGCAGCCTCGTCCTCATCAAGATTCTTGCGAGCTGCATATTCTTCTACAATTTGGTCGGCGCGCCAACGCTTATGACAGCTAAGGCACTCAATCAGCGGATCCGTAAATACCCCAACGTGGCCAGATGCAACCCACACCTCGCGTGGCAAAATTACCGAAGAATCTAAGCCAACGACATTGTCTCGACTAGTCACCATATAGCGCCACCAGGCTTTTCTGATGTTTTCCTTCAACTCGACGCCGAGGGGTCCATAATCCCAAGCGGCTCTCGTGCCGCCATAGATTTCGCCGCACGCATACACAAATCCGCGACGTTTGCACAGGTTAATTACCTTGTCGAGCTTGCTTTCAGCCATTAAATCCTCATCTACCTAGGCCCCGACGGGAAGCTTGTCGATACCTGGGTGGCACCGACCTAGTGGAGGTCTAGTTGACCTGCCAAGCCCTAGGCTATCGAAAAATTGTCCTCAACTGGCAATCCTGATTTGACAGCAATTCTTTCAGAGATTGAGAATGATTATCATGTTAAGAAGTTCATTATTTCGACCGTTAGCTTTAACGGCCGCTGCTGCCCTGTTAATCACTACCAGCGCTTGCAGCACACAGAATACGCCAAGCAGCAAACCATCGATTGTTGTTGGTGCATATCCATTCGCATACGTTGCCGAAGCTGTCGTTGGCGACAAAGCCGAAGTCAACAATCTTCTTGCTCCAGGTGCTGACAGCCACGACTTAGAGCTTTCTCCTCAGCAAACTGCAGCCGTCAAAAAAGCAGATTTAGTTGTTTACCAATCAAAATTGCAGGCATCTTTGGATGAAGCAGTTCAACAGCAAAGCCCAAAGAATGTGCTCGATTCTGCTGACTTCCTAGAATTACGGCTGGCCAATGCCAACGATCACGGTGACAGTGACGAGCACGAACACGCAGACGAACACGAACACGAACACGAACACGAACACGGAAAATATGACCCGCATGTTTGGTTGAATCCAGCGAATGTTTCAGAAATAGGTGACAAAGTTGCCGAGAAAATGGCCGAGATTGACCCCGACAACGCTGATAGCTACAAAGCGAATGCCGAAAAACTAACTGAAACGATGAAAACTCTGGATAAAGATTTTGAGACTGGCCTAGCGAATTGTGAAATCCACACATTCATTACCAACCACGCTGCTTTTGGCTATCTTGCTGACCGTTACGGGCTTGACCAAATTGGCATTTCTGGGTTATCTACCGAAGACGAACCGTCCCCAGCAAGAATCGAAGAGATTCAAAAAACCGCCAAGGCTACCAACGTGACAACAATCTTTTACGAACAAGCTGTATCGTCAAAAGTTGCCGAAACCATAGCTTCAGATCTCGGTTTAGAAACCGACGTGCTAGACCCAGTTGAGACGCTCAGCGATAAGTCGAAAGGTAAGGACTACGCTGAAGTAATGCGCTCAAATCTCGAGTCACTAAAGAAAGCAAATCGCTGTTCATGACAATTATTAAAGCTAAATCCGTTGACACCTGGCTTGGTGATCACCAAATTCTTTTTAACGTCTCTATGAACGTCAATAGGGGTGAAGTGGTTGCACTATTAGGAGGAAACGGGTCTGGCAAAACCACACTGCTTCGCACCCTGTTGGGGTTGATCCCCCACCAGGGTGGCAGCGTGGAGCTGTTCGACACTCAGCTGGCTAACTTTAGAAATTGGTCGCGCATTGGTTACGTCCCTCAACGAGCCAGATTAAGTATTCCAAATGCGACCGTAAACGAAATTGTCATGCTGGGAAGATTGTCCCAACGCCATTGGTTTCTACCGCCATCTCGCCAGGACAAACTAGCAACCCGTCAAGCCCTGGCTCGCGTCGGTTTAGAAGGCATGGGAAACCGAACCATTTCGCAGTTATCGGGTGGCCAACAACAACGAGCATTAATCGCTCGAGCACTTGCCAGTCAAGCAGACTTATTGATTCTCGATGAACCCTTAGCCGCTTTAGACGTAGCCACCCAGGTAGCTCTGGCTAAACTTCTAAGCGAACTAAATAAGCAAGGGTTGACGATTTTGACTGTCCTGCACGAGCTTGGCGCGATGGAAAAATTACTCACTCGTTGCGTTGTACTCCAACTCGGCAGGCTCGTCCATGATGGGCCACTGCTGGCTGGCCCGCCGACAGATAACTGCATAGATACCTACCAGCATCAAACGCGAACTATTTTTAATGAGGTCAGGGGGTAGCCATGGGAATTTTTACCCTCGATTTTATGATCCGCGCCCTAATTGCAGGAGCATTGACCGGGTTGATGGCTCCCGCAGTTGGCACCTACATAGTGCAAAAGAAGTTGAGCCTATTAGGGGATGGCCTAGGTCACGTGGCTATTGCTGGCGTAGGTTTAGCGCTACTAACTTCGCAAGCACCCGTCCCAATCGCCGTAGTTTTATGCGTAGCTGGAGCAGTAATAATTGAGCTACTTCGAATGTCTGGACGCGCTTCGGGTGACGTCGGGCTAGCAATCCTTTTTTACGGCGGACTAGCTTTCGGCGTCTTGATGGCAGGTATTGCAGGCAAAGGAGCAGGCACACTTTCGCAATATCTATTCGGCTCATTAACAGCCGTAGATAATTCTGACTTGGTTACAGTCGCGGTACTTTCTGTGATTGTTATGGCACTATCACTTGGATTGTCTGATCAACTTTTCGCAGTATGCGCGGACGAAGATTTCGCCAAAACCCAAGGGCTAGCAACCAAGGCGCTGAATATCTTAATCGTTGTCATGGCTGCAGCTACTGTAGCTGTTTCGATGCGGACAGTGGGATTATTACTCGTCAGCGCCCTAATGGTGGTGCCTGTGGCAACCGCCGACAACTTAGTTCTTGGCTTCAAAAAGGGACTGTTTACCTCGATGGCAATTGGGTTGGTGGCTGCTCTAAGCGGGGTGATCGGATCCTATTACCTAGATTCCGCCTCTGGAGCCACCATCGTAGTTTTAGCCATTATTTTGTTTATTATCTCGCTGCCGATTAGCGCTATGATGCGCAAACGTCGCAAGCCAGTGACAGCAAGCGATGAGCCAGTTTTTCAACGAGCTGAAGAACACTTAAACCCGGAGTCTGAACATAATCATCCCGGATTGTGGCATGGTGATCATGTCGATTATCTGCACAATGGCCACCGCCATGCCCCTCATGGAGACCACTTCGATGAACATTAAAAAAACACCACCAACAAAAACCACCAAAAGACGGGCGCTGATTGCTGCAGCTGTTGAAGAAAATAGCGAATTTGTTACCGCTCAACAGATCCACGCCCAGTTGCGCTCAGCGGGTGAATCCGTTGGGTTAGCTACGGTTTATCGGGCTTTGCAGGCGATGGAAGAAGCAGGACAGCTAGATTCGATTCGCACCGGGGAGGGTGAAAGCGCCTATCGGGTTTGTTCTAGCGGACATCATCATCATTTGATTTGTAGGCAGTGCGGGAAGACAGTGGAGATCTTTCCCGAAGGCTTAGAGGATTGGGTAGCCAATATCGCTGCTGAAAATGGGTTTTCCGACCCTGACCACCTCGTTGAAGTGTGGGGACTGTGCTCACAGTGTTCTTAGATTAAAGCACTCGACGATCGACCAATGGCAAAGAGCGTAAAGATCGATCTAAATGCCAATTAGTGAATGCCGCAACTATGCCAGAAACTTCACGCTGAATATGGGCTTCCACATTCGCGGTTTCCACCCAGTCACCGGTTAGCAGCGCTGACAACAAATTCCACGCCCCCTCACTCGGACTGACAGCGCCCGGTGATCGGCAATCCAAACAAACCGCTCCCCCGTCATGCGGTGAAAACCATTTTTGACCGTCCACGCGACCACATTTGGCACAATCCGTTAATGACGGTGCATACCCGGCTATGGCAAGTGAACGCAATAGAAAAGAATCAAGAATCATGGTTGGTGGTCGTAAACCAGCCGCAGTGCCAAAGGTCAGAGCAGACAGCGCGCCAACGAGTAGACGATACTGTTGCAAAGCTGGCTCTTTTTCAATCGATACCAGCCGATCAGCAGTCTCCAACATCACCTGCCCAGCGGTATAGGCCTGGTAATCTTTAGCTAATTTCGCGCCAAAAACCTCAACCGAGTCACATTGAGCGACAACGTCGAGACTACGACCGATAGCAAATTGTCCGTCAATATGACTGAACGGCTCTAACCTGGCACCAAACTTCGATGAAGTGCGACGCACCCCACGCGCCACCGCGCGAATTTTCCCATGACTCCGGGTCAAAAGCGTAATAATCCGGTCTGACTCACCTAACTTGTGGGTGCGTAAGACAAGAGCGCGATCACGGTAAGTAGCCATTAAATTAATTATGCCAAGAGCAGGCGCGTAATACTGTTACCGGCGCGCGAGGTGCGAATCGGCTAGCGTTTAGTTATGAGCGTCAAACGACCAGCCAAACGCCAGCCAACCCCACATCCTAGTGGAGCGCGTCCACCAAAGATTCCAAGAGCGTTGGTACCTAACCACGTTGCCATTGTCATGGATGGCAACGGTAGATGGGCAAAACAACGCGGACTTGAACGTACTAAAGGACACGAAGCCGGCGAAGCAGTGCTCTTTGAAGTTATCGAAGGCGCCATTGAAATTGGCATCAAATACCTATCTGTCTACGCCTTCTCTACTGAAAACTGGAAGCGTGACCCACGCGAAGTGAGTTTCTTGATGGGTTTCAACCGTGACGTTATTCACCGCCGACGTGACGACCTAGACGCTTTAGGAGTAAGAGTCCGTTGGGCTGGTCGGCGACCCAGGTTGTGGGCTTCTGTTATCGAGGAACTCATTCAGGCCGAACGTCAAACTGCCGATAATAACGTGCTAACCATGCAGTTCTGCGTCAATTACGGTGGCAGAGCTGAGATTATAGACGCGGTACGCTCCATAGCTACTGAGGTTAAAAACGGGAAAATTAACCCCGACCGAATAACCGAGCGGACATTCCGAGCTTACCTAGATGAGCCAGCAATCCCGGACGTTGACCTGTTTGTTCGTAGTTCAGGTGAACAACGCACTTCAAATTTCCTGATCTGGCAATCTGCGTATGCAGAATACGTATTCATGGATAAATACTGGCCCGACTGGGATCGTCGAGACCTGTGGGAGGCAGTCGAACAATATGCCAGCCGTGATCGTCGTTTTGGGAGCGCTAAAGCCTAACCGCTATATTGTGCGCCCTATCTGATAGGCGGATTTCACGGCTTGAAATACTAGGCCAGGACGAAATGCGTCACCAATGACGTGAATTTCTGGAGCTTTCCGTTTAGCACGCAAATCGAAAGCCAATTGATTATTTGGCTTGCCACCGAGTGCCAAAATCACTTGATCAGCGTTGAAGATTCGTTCTAGATAAGGTCCGCTCGGTTCTTTGGCTAACGGATTTTCCACATTTACCGGCAGCACTGGCGTCCAAGTGTTGTATGGATTAGGCACATTCTTAGACGCGATCTTGGCGTGCACACCTTGGGAATCTACGTTAACTACCTGAGCGCAATTGAATAGCCGCACTCCAGCGCTACGCATGGCGTGAATTAGATGACCTCGGTTTGCGGTACAAACTCCAGACATAAAGTTGGGTGCCATCTCTAGAACGCTGACTTTTTTGCCGTATTCACCTGCTAGCCACAAAGCTGTTTCGCAGCCGACCGCGCCACCGCCAATAATCAAGCAACTTTCGTTTTCAGTTATCTGATCGGGATTAGCTAACAAATACGCAGCCTGCACCGTTTTTACCGCTTCTAGGCCAGGAATCTTCGGCATGGCATCAGTACCGCCAGTGGCTACAATTATCGCGTCATAACCGTTCAAGTCATCACTGTTGACCGGCGTATTTAACGATATTTTTAGGTCATAGTTTTCGCAAGCATTCTTTATTTGACGCTGCAAATACTGCCGGTACAGCTTGATCTCGTATTTAATTAGCGCTTGGCCACCAGGCTGTAATCGTCCGCACAATTTGTCGCTAGCCTCGAATAGTTCAACTTGGTGTCCACGAATAGCTGCCGTGGTGGCAGCAACAATGCCAGCCGGCCCACCACCAACAACAGCAACTTTTTTTGGACGTGTGGCTGGCGCTAATTCGCCGATACCCCGATATTCGAAAGCAGTCACCGGGTTGACGGCACACTGGGGATGGCCTCCTTCAACAAATTCGTTGACACAACCCTCTTGGCAGCCGATACACGGACGTATTTCGCTAACGCGCCCCTGATAAGCCTTTATCGGCCAATCAGGGTCTGCCAATAGCGGACGGCCGAGCATTATCATGTCCGCTTGATTTTCGCGTAGTGCTTGCTCAGCTAAATCTGGATAACCTAATTTGCCTACTGCTACTACCGGAACTTCTACGCCAGCATTCGAAATAATGTGGTTTTCTTCAAAATAGTCTTTCACGCGTTCCGCTACATCAAGGAAACACCCTGCCGGCATCGAACCTGGCGGATGCGGTAACCACCAGTTGTCATAACTACCTAGATCGACGTCAAAGATGTCGACGCCACTAGCCACCAGCTGAGCCAAATATTCCAGTGTCTCATCAGGCAATCTGCCGTTTGTAAATTTAGCGAGAGCTGGATTTTCACTCATCACAGTTTGGCCGTAGGTTTCGTTTAGCGCCAAAGATAAGTCAGCACGATACATAATCGGATAGTTCGGCCCGACCCGTTTGCGGATAGTGCGCACAATATCTAAACCGAATCGGTAGGGGTCAGCGTAGCGACCAATTTTTCTGCGGTTAAATGCGCGGTTAGCCAACTGCTCGATTAGATAACCTTCATGTCCGTGTAAATAAACCCCATCCAAACCGAGAGCTTTCGCATCGGCTGCGGCTTGCCCCATATTTTTGACTATTTTTCGCAATGCCCGATCACTCAACGGTAAACAAGGGATTTGCGGCATATAAAAGTTCGGGTTCAAAGACGCTGAAACCGGGAATTTGAATTGCTCGGTTAAACATTGCGGGTTTCCGACCCGTCCTAAACCAGCGGTTAACTGCACAAAAATATGTGCTCCAGCTGCATGAACCCCTTGAGCAAGAGCGCGCCAGCCTGACATAACCGTTCGTGAACGATCAAGGCGCGGAAAATAGCTTAGTTTGTCTTTCTCAGTAACACTTGGGTCTATGCCATGGGAGACAGGAATTAGCCCAGTAGTTAGTAACCCGACCCCACCGCGAGCTCGACGAATAAAGTAGTCGATCATTTGTTGGTTTGGTCGACCAGTCTCTTCAGCCATATTGATATTGCCCATAGGAGCCATAACAAGGCGATTTTTGATTTTCAACCGATTTATGGTTATCGGTGAAAAGAGTTTTTCATAGGGGTACAACCGTTGATCAAAGTTAGCTAGTAGTTGACGATCTCGTTTCTCGCCAGTGAAAAACCAGTTATCAAAATGTTTGATTAACTGCGTTACTTGATCATCTGTTGGCAATGACGTCGTTGCCACGCCCACCTTTTGTTGTCCACCCATATCCCAAGCTTAGTGGGATATGGGTGGATCAGAGAGTTAATTTAATGCTCTGTTGCAGGCGCTGATTAAGGCTTGTAGCGAAGCTGTGGTGATATCGGAGTGAATTCCGACACCCCACAGAATTTGGGCATTATCACCGCTACCAACCTCGCATTCGACGTAGGCAGCAGCCTTAGAATCCCCACCCGAGGTCATTGCATGCTCCGCATAATCCATAACATGAATCGGGTATCCCAAATTGGCTAAGACATTCGCGAATGCGGATACCGGGCCATTGCCGGCACCTTTAACCCGCTTAAGTTGATCATTGACAGTTAGTTCACAGGTCATGTTGTAGACACCATGATCGTTGGTGAACGTGAAATCTACCCCATGTAACGGAGCTTGCGCGCTCAAATATTCGGCCTCAAAATATTGCCACAGCTGGGCGCTAGTAACTTCCTGGCTACCAGCGTCAGCATATTTTTGCACTACGCGACTGAACTCAATCTGTAGCCGGCGCGGCAGATCCAGCTTATGATCTGTCTTCATCAAGTAAGCAATTCCGCCCTTGCCAGACTGGGAATTTACTCTTATGACAGCTTCATAGTTGCGACCAACATCGTTGGGGTCTATCGGCAAATAAGGTGCTTGCCAAGTGATTTCGTGAATGGATTTGCCTTGCTTGCTGGCTTGACGCTGCAAATCCTCCAAGCCTTTCTTGATGGCGTCTTGATGGGATCCAGAGAAAGCAGTGTAAACCAGGTCACCAGAATATGGCTGCCGGTCATGGACGGGCATACCGGTGCAATATTCAACCGTGTGGCGAATCTCGTCCAGATTAGAGAAATCAATTTTCGGGTCAATACCTTGGGTATAAAGATTTAACCCCAAAGTTACCAAATCTACGTTTCCAGTACGTTCGCCATGCCCGAATAGACAACCTTCAACGCGGTCTGCACCAGCCATCTGCCCAAACTCAGCGGCCGCAACAGCAGTCCCTCGGTCGTTGTGAGGATGCAGTGAAATACAGACATTTTCACGGTTAGAGATATTGCGGCAGAAATACTCAACCTGATCGGCATAAGTATTTGGCGTGCTCATCTCGACAGTAGCTGGCAGGTTCAAAATGATTTCGCGTCCATCTTCGGGCTGCCAAACCTCTAATACTCCCTCACACACTTCCAGAGCGAAATCGGTATTGGCTTGAGTAAAAATTTCAGGCGAATATTCATAGCCAAATTCGCTGTCTTTCAAATATTTTTCAGCAGCCTCAATAACCCAACGGGTACCGTCTTTAGCCAATTGCTTGGTTTCTTCGTTAGTGTTTTTGAAAACTACTCGCTGAAATAGGTCAGCAACAGCGTTGTACATGTGGATAGTGGCCTGCTTGACCCCAACCAAAGATTGCGCAGTACGCTCAATCAAGTCTTTACGAGCCTGAGTTAGTACCGAGATAACCACGTCGTCAGGGATAGCGTCCTCTTCAATTAGCGAGCGGACGAAATCGTATTCTGTTTGTGAAGCCGACGGGAACCCAATCTCAATCTCCTTATATCCCATAGAGACTAAAAGATCGAACATTTCGCGTTTACGTCCCGGCGTCATCGGATCAATCAAGGCCTGATTACCGTCTCGTAAATCCGTCGATAACCACCGTGGCGCTTTGACCAGTTTCTTATCTGGCCAAGTACGATCAGGCAAAATCAGTGGTCTAAAAGGTTGATAACGACCAACTGGCATCGGAGAAGGAAGCTGCAACGGACAAGAATGAGCAATCAAATTCGGTTTCGGATATGAAGACATAATTATTCTTTCGATTATTTTGGCTGAAACGCCAGACACGAAGAAACTCCGCAACGAGATGGACTGGCTTATTTAGCAAGTCTCGTTGCGGCGACCAAGGAGCACTAGGACGACACTTGGTTGACTCACGAAATAAGGGTAACCCTGAACTTAGCTAAAACCTAAACCAAGCTCACCTGTCGGACATCAATAACCTAACCGTTTCAGGTATTTAGGGCTACGCTGCCAATCTTTTAGCACTTTTACTTTCAAATCGAGGCGCACCTTAGTACCTAGTAAAGCCTGTATTTGACGTCTGGCTCGCAACCTAATCCGACGAATCTGCGCACCGCCTTTGCCGATAATGATGCCCTTTTGGGAATCGCGTTCGACCACTATAGACGCGAAAATACCCATTCTGGCCTTATCATCAGAGTCGTCTTCAGGCTCCAAAATTTCGTCAACCTCGACGGCTATGGAATGCGGCAATTCCTCGCGTAAATCTTCTAGGGCTGCCTCGCGGATCAGCTCAGCAATCAAAGTTTCCGTTACCTCATCAGTGATGTCATCGTCAGGGTAAAACTTAGGGCCGGGTTCCAATAGTGAAACCAAAACATTTTCAACATCGTCGAGTTGATCGCCTTCTAGCGCAGAACAAGGAACAATATGGCTGAATCGAATCTCTAGTCGCTGCTCTAAATCTGAAATTTCTAGCAAATGTTTAGCCAGCCTCTGGGGACTAACAAGGTCAGTCTTGGTAGCTAACGCCACGATTTTTTGCTGGTGCTTCAAATTAGCCAGCTGATTAGCTAGGTACTCGTCGCCAGGCCCAATGTGCTCATTCGACGGGAACACTAGGCACACAATGTCGACCTGCGACCAAGTGGCGTAAACCAGATCATTTAGTCGAGTTTGTAGCAGGGAACGTGGTTTTGAAACGCCAGGGGTATCAATTATTACGATCTGGGCACCTACCCGATTAACAACCCCACGAATAGTGTGCCTAGTGGTTTGCGGTTTTGATGAGGTTATCGCTACTTTTTGACCAACCAATTTGTTAATCAAAGTTGATTTTCCGGCATTGGGGCGGCCAACGAAACAAACGAATCCAGACTTAAAATCAGTCATTCATCCTCAACTTCTTCAAATTCATCGGGGTCAATATGGCGCACCACTACGGTATCTATCTGGTGACGTCGGGCGGTAGTGCGCTCAGCAGTAATCTCTAACCCATTCCAAACTACTTGGGCACCGGGGATAGGAACCATCTTTAGCTCTTTAGCGAGTAGGCCACCGATAGTCTCAACCTCTTCATCATCGACCCTAAGCCCAAACAATTCACCGACATCATCAACCGGCATCCGTGACGAAACCCGCCAAGTACCTGGTGAAATCTCTTGAGCCAACGAGGGCTCGGCGTCATATTCATCGGTAATCTCGCCAACTATCTCTTCAACCAGATCCTCGATAGTAGCCAGCCCCGATGTGCCGCCGAATTCGTCTATCACAACAACTAGATGAGTTCTCTTTGACTGCATATCAGTAAGTAGCTCGTCAATCGGTTTTGAGTCTGGAACAAATTTCGCCTGACGCATAACATTCTTGACCGGCTCTTGGCCATTACCGGCGTAAACCTGCTGCATGGCGTCTTTAACGAACAGAATGCCAACAATGTCGTCGATATCTTCACCAACCACGGGGATACGACTAAAGCCGCTCCGCAAGGCTAATGAAAGACCTTGTGCAGTGGTTTTTTCCGCCTCCAGGAAAACAATGTCAGTTCGCGGCACCATAACTTCGCGCACTAGCGTGTCACCAAGCTCAAACACTGAACGAATCATCTCGCGTTCCCCGTCGGAGGCCACCGCAATTTTTTCGGCCTCAGGGCTTAGCGGGCCGTCCGCCCAACCTGGGCCTGGAGTTAGCGCATTCGTTATCCAAATCATCAACTGGCTGAAAGGCCAGACAATCGTCGAAATCATAGAGATTGGGCGCGCCCAACGCAATGCAATAGTTTCATCGTTCAGCCGTCCGATTGTTCTTGGGGCAGCCCACCACAAGGTGAAAGATAGCACTGATAACACCAGTATTGATGCGCCAAGACGCACCCAAGTAGTGTCTACCAAACTGAAAATTAGAGCTAGCACCAGAACGCTGGCACCGACTTCGCAAACAATGCGCAAAGTTGTTGCGCCGGTAGCCGTTGGTGCTGGATCATCAACGATATCTTTTAGTGCTTGAGCACCAGATTTTTTTTCTTCCAGCATCTGCTCTACGCGAGCTGAGGTCATGGTCGATAAGGCAGTCTCAATAGTCATCAACCAGTAGGTGATGGCAGCAAGAATAAGAGCGAGAGCCAGCCAAACCCATTGTGTTAAATTCACTTGGCTAATTCCTTCTGCCAGGCGGCGATAATGCGATCATTTAGGCCAAACATGACGGCTTTTTCTTCTGGATTCGCGTGGTCATGACCTAGCAGATGAAGTAAACCGTGAACAAATAGGTAGTCAATTTCTTCTTTTTCCCCACGACCGTTGGTTGAAGCTTGGGCGCTGGTAAATTGCGGGCAGATCACGATATCTCCCAACAAGCCTCTGGGTGCTGGTTCATCTTGCGCAGGCACCCGCAATTCGTCCATGGGAAAACTCATAACGTCAGTTGGGCCAGTTAATCCCATGAATCGTTGATGATAGTCAGCCATGACTTCCTCATTGACTAGCAGAATGGAAAGCTCGGCTTGCGGATGTATCCTCAACAGGTTAAGTGCGAAAGTAGCCAATTGAACGAGTCTGGTCTCGTCAACATCTACCCCCGATTCATTCGCGATATCAATCATCTTCTGCCTGCCTGATTCGAATAATTTGTTGACCGCTGTCTTGGATGGTTTCTGTCGTAACGATCATAGGCAGCAACTATTTCACCAACCAGTTTGTGACGTACGACGTCACTGTTAGTTAATTGGCAAAAAGCTATATCTTTAATGCCAGAAAGGATTGTTTCGACTCTGCGTAACCCAGATTTCGGCTCACCGCCGGGTAAATCTATTTGGGTAACATCGCCGGTAACCACAATTTTTGAATTGAACCCGAGCCTGGTTAAGAACATTTTCATTTGTTCCATAGTCGTGTTTTGGGCCTCATCCAAAACGACGAAAGCGTCATTTAAGGTTCGCCCACGCATATAAGCAAGCGGCGCAATTTCGATTACTCCTGACGCCAATAATTTAGGTACCTGGTCAGGATCGAGCATGTCATGCAAAGCGTCGTATAGCGGACGCATATATGGGTCAACCTTGTCGGTTAGACTGCCTGGCAGAAAGCCGAGTTGTTCGCCAGCTTCTATAGCCGGTCGGGTCAAGATAATGCGCTTAACTTCTTTATCTTGTAGTGCTTGAACGGCTTTTGCCATGGCCAAATATGTTTTTCCAGTACCTGCCGGCCCAATTCCAAATGTCAAGGTGTGGGTATCTATAGCTTCGACATAACGCATTTGATTCAGCGTCTTAGGACGAATTGTTTTACCACGGGTGGACAAAATATTGGCCGTCAGCACTTGGCACGCCGATAGGGAATCTGATTGAGTTTCGATCGCGACGATCCGGGCGATAGTTTCTTCACTCAAGCGTTGGCCGGTTCTTACTATGGTCACCATTTGGGTCAGCACATCGCAGGCTAATTGCACGTCGGACTGAGAGCCCGACACGGTTACCTCTAGTCCACGTACATGCAAATCTGCATTAAGCAAGCTCTCTAACTTGCGCAGATAAGTATCTGCTGGCCCCAGCACGTTAATCATGTCTACTGCTGGCGGAATATGCAGCAATCGCACCACGCTGTGTGGTGCAGACGAAATTTCTTCTTTAGTCAGGGTTCCTCCAAGGTTTTGACCCTAACTGTAGTCGAGACAGTTACGACTCGTCTTTCTCGTCCGGCTCGTCCTCACCAGGGTCTTTTAAGTCGGCCTCGTTGATTATGTGCATAGCAGCTTCCTCGGCGCTAGCTGCACCGCCAGAGATGCCAACATCTCGTGCTACTGATTCAGCGTCGGTATCCTCTCTAAATCCTTCGTCAGTGGCGACTAGACGTCCAGCACGTTTGGTGCCAACTTGGCGTGACTCCTTATTAGGGTTCCAAGCTCCGCGAAGCCGGTTAGGGTCTTCTTCTGGTTGCTCTTGAGCGATCCGCATGTCAAGCGTTTCGCCGCGCCTAATCTCTTCTGGCGTGTTTCCGTAGCCTTGAGCTACCGACCATTTGTCAGGCGGGACGACTCCCTCGTCCAGCGGGTCGGCAACGCCACGGTCGATCAGTGTGTCGCCCTGGGAAAGTTGTCCGGGGTCGTACTCAGCGAGCCCCGTACCTTCATCATCGAAATCGTGCTCACTCATGTAATGATTCTGCCAGCAACTCGTCACTTTTGGGCGTAAAACCGCCCGAGAAATTCATCTCGAAATGCGTAGAAATCGCCTGTTTGCATAGTGACTCGAATATCATCAACCAATTTCACGGTAAATCTCTCGTTGTGAATGGTAGCCAGCGTGTAAGCCAATAACTCTTTCGCTTTGAATAGGTGGTGCAGATAGGCACGAGTGTAATGGGTGCAGGTGTAGCAGTCACAACCGTCGGCCAACTCGGTAAAATCACGCCTAAATCGGGAATTAGTCACGTTGTAGCGACCATCCGCCGTATAAATCGCGGCATTTCTGGCAACCCGCGAAGGGTTAACACAATCGAAGGTGTCCACTCCAACTTCGCAGGCTGCAAAAAGGTCATCTGGCTCTGATATACCCAATAAATGCCGAGGCTTATTGACGGGCAGTTCCTCACACATCCAAGTGACGATTTCGCCTAGCCGTTGTTTTTCTAAAGCACCACCTAACCCGAAGCCGTCAAAAGTCCACCCTTCATAGGAGGTGTTGGCTAAATCACGGCAAGCTTTGCGACGTAAATCCTCATATTGGGCACCTTGCACAACCCCAAATAGCCCTTGGTATGGCTTGGCGCGTTCAAGCGTTAGTTCGTGGTGAGCCTTCAGACAACGTTGCGCCCAACGCTGCGTCCTTGCTAGAGAGCTCTCTTGATATGCGCGCGTGTTATACAGGGTGGTCAATTCGTCAAAAGCAAACATGATATCGGCACCAAGCTGGTGCTGAACCCGCATCGAAACTTCAGGGGTGAAACGGTGCAAGCTGCCGTTTAGCGGCGACTTGAATGTTACCCCCTCCTCATCAACATGGGCTTGACGAGTTCTTCCCGCGGCGATGACGTCATCACTTCGCATGTTCGATACGTCCATGGCAAGGACTTTTTTGAAACCAACCCCAAGGCTCATGACTTGGAAACCGCCAGAGTCAGTAAAGGTCGGACCTGACCAATTCATGAATTTTGCTAATCCGCCGGCCTCGTCGACGATATCCGAGCCTGGCTGCAGGTAAAGATGAAAAGCATTGGCAAGCACTGCTTGACCACCGAGATTAGCGACGGCTTCGGGCAGGGTAGCTTTTACACTTGCTTTGGTACCAACAACGATGAATGCTGGCGTCGAAATTGTCCCGTGAGGCGTAGTTATCACTCCGGTTCGCCCTAAACCATTAGGCAATGTAGACGTTACTTGGTAACTAAAATCGCTCGGATTCGGATGATCTGCCATATGCCAATTCTTGCAGGCAACAAAAAGCGATAACGTTTAGGGGTGATTCCACCTTCTGGCAAGTATCCAAGAGTTCGCTCTACAGTGCGCTTGGATATGCCTCCTATCCCCCAGCTTGAGCTAGATTTATCTGTCCCATTCGTGGCAACGGATCTGGAAGTTAGCACTATCACCCCTAGTAGCGCCGTAATTACTTGGATCACTCGACGACGTTCTAAGTTAGGCAAATTGATTCCTGCTCCGGTGGGTACCGGCACCCAATTAAAGATTGGTACGTCAAAGACCAATCTGAAACTTGTTCACGACGACCCGAAGCCCGTAGCTTTCCATCGAGTATTCATTAAGGGTCTTGAGCCTGGACGAAGATATTTTTTTGCGGCGCGTTCTGGAGGCATAGGACCTTCCCCTAATCTGCATGTGACCCGCAAGGCCGGAAGCGTAGAACGCACCTTCTCTTTCGTCACATTGGTACCCCCGCCGGGACGCTACCTAACCTCGCTGGTATTGGCTAACGATATTCACGTTGGCGAGACTCGCCAAGGCATAAACCTAGGGCCTTGGCTACCAACATCTGTGGCGGCAGCTAACGACGCCTACTATCCGGAAACAATGTTTCGCGCCATGCTTGACGAGCTGGACGAGAGAGGGCACCCGCTATTGCTACTGGCTGGCGACCTGACCTATAACGGCACTGATCCAGAAACCGAACGCTTTATTCAAATCGCTGACTCGTATGGACGTCAAGGCACGGATTGGTTGGCGGTACGTGGCAACCATGACTGGCCTAGAGGTAACGACCCTTTGTCAAAGATATTGCCCTACCAAAAGCTACAAACCATGGAGCACAGCAGCGGGCTTGGAATCACGGGCATAGATACGACTTATAAATCGGGCGGCGGACGAATTAGCAACAGCCAATTTGACGAGCTCCATGACGTGTTGTCTAAAGACCCCGACAGACCTACTCTTTCATTCGGGCACCATCCGGTCACCCAAGACGCAGTGAAATCTTGGCCAGGCGGGCAAACATTTATGCTCAGACGCGCTGACCGGCTTCGCCTGCAACGGATGCACAGATCCTGTCCTGGGGTTTTCTTACATTTTTCTGGGCATACGCATCGAATGCGCCGAAACCAACCTGACACCATGGGCGCGCACACCGCTTATCTAGAAAATGCTGCAGTAGCTGCTTACCCTGGAGGATATTCAATGCTGCACCTTTTTGAGGGTGGATACTTGGTGAACTTTTGGCGCACCTCTGCTCCTCAAGCATTGGCTTGGACTTACCGCAGCCGTTGGCAGATGATGGGACTTGGCCCCCACCTAACCCTTGGCAAGACTGTAGATCGCAATCACGTAGGTTACGTTGACTTGTCTGGTTTGAGACCAACAAATGCTATCCCAGAAGAATTGGATATTTAACCGCAGGACTAACTATCAGCAAGGGTAATAGTTAAACGTTTTCTTTATGGCACTACACATGAGTGGATCCGTCGATGCGAATGCATTATTGAGCTGTTTGATTGACAACAACTCTGAGAGGACCTCCAACGACCTCAACCCATGGATCCAGCGGCGCCCTGCAGTCTGCTAACCAACCGTATGTTACGGACTCAGTCAGACCCCGACAAGCATCATGCCAAACTCCACGGTTGAGCCGCACCAATTCCCCCGGCACCAGCAAGAATGCCTGCACTAACTCTGCCCGTGGTGAATCTCCTCCTGAGGGTGCTACACACAGAACTACGGGCGCACAGATGGTGAAAAGAGTCTCCGATGTGTGAAAATGCCGTTCCATGGAGATACACGGGGTATCCAATGCATCCCCGGTAGTTACCCCTAAAGAGGGTTCCTCATCTTCCCCTCCTCGAAATTCTGGAAAAAGAGTACTTGAAAATGAATAACCATTTCCTGAACGAACCTCCGACTTTGACCAATATCTTCCAAATGGAGCAAAAGAAGCGGAGTCTAGTGATTTTGCTAAAATGCTTCTCATAATGTTTCGCCTTTAACCGGTATTTTGGGCACTTTCAGATCCGGCGAAACTCGAGCGCCGTATTTCGTGACATGCTGGCCAGCCGCTTCTGCGGCGGCATTCATTGCTTGTGAATACGAGCATCCACTCCAGGCATACGCGCAATAGATCGCCGCAAAGCAATCTCCAGATCCGGACGTATCTACAACTTGGGATGAAAGGGAGGCAGCATCGTAAGCTTCAACTATGCCGTCCCTTCGTTCAAGTCTGGAACCTTTCGAACCAAACGTCACAATCAAGTCAAAATCGTACTGTTTCTGCCATGAAACAATTTCGGCTTCATGACTTTCATAAGTTTCTTCAGCAACAAAAACTGTATCCATCCAGGCTAAGGCCGAAACTGTCTCATCTATAGGCCAATCGGACGTTTCCAGTGTGCAGGCCACTAAATTTGGACGCTTGCTCAATTCCGCTAGCGATGCCGCTGGATCAGCGCGAAGCACTCCTAGATAAACCCCGACCTTCTCCAGATCACCCGCTTCACATATGGCTTTTCTAAACCCCAATCGCAAAGCAACACGATCCCGCTCAGTCAATTCTGGATAATTAATAAGAATTGTTCGATCGGTATTTTCAGGAACAATTATCGTACAAACAATAGGGTCAATTGATCCAGATCCAGGCGGGATCTCAATCACTCGCACTCCGCGATGACGTAGATCTTGGTAGTCTAATTTCCCAATAACGTTGGAGGTACCGAGCCCAACCGCCGTAGTATTTACTTGAAGTAGGCGGAGTGCGGCTGCGTAATTTCCTCCTACACCGCCACCTAAAACTGTTGTTCGGTCAACAAGAATTTTTGCACCGGGGCTAAGAGATGCGCTCGTGAAAAAAGTATAATCGACACACGGCAATTCAAGCCAAACTACAATCGAATTAATCACACGCTCACCAGCTCATTCACGCCATGGCTACGTTTAAATACCAGTATGCCTTTCAGCGACACCGCTATTAAGGTCGCCAAGTAGGGCAAAATCAAAGCGAACTCAGACGGCATATCTAAACGCTGTAAAGGCACCGCTACCGCCCCCATAAAACCAAACAGTAGAGCAGCAACAGAGACAGAACCAGGTCGTCCAACTCCAAAAAGTACGGCAGCAACTGCAATATAACCGGTTCCCGCCGTCATATTTATCGTAAACATATGCAATCCGGAGAGCGGTAAATACGCTCCCGCCATACCCGCTAATGCACCGCAGGCGAGAAGAGCATAAAGACGTGTTCGGTCAGGATGAACACCAACTGCCTCTGCCGCATCTGCATTACCGCCAACGGCGCGCATACGCAATCCGAAACGCGTGTGATAAGTTTCCCACTGTGCAACGATCACCACAATAAATGCGACCACCATCATGATATCGAAACGTCCAAATTTCGGGAGACTCGTAAAGTTAGTTGACACCAACTGTCCTGAAGCTGAAAAGAATGCTGTTAATAAGACTGCAGTAAGAGCCAGCATCGCAAGGTTAATGAGAAAACCAGTTACTACTTCATCTGCGTGAAAGTAAACCGTACTCATGGCAAAAATCGCGGCCACCAACACGCCTGCTAATATCCCGCCAATAAGACCAAGCCAGACGCTCCCTGTGGCATGTGCAATCGCAAATGACCCAAATGCACCGGCTATCATCATTCCTTCCAGGCCAAGATTAAAAACTCCAACTTGGCTGGCAAAGGAGCCACCTATGGCAGCTATAACAAGCGGAACTGCGCTCTGCAATCCAGCAACCAAAACAAAATAAATTGTTTCACTGGTGAGCATGTCGAATAATCCTTCGTTTTAAATCTGCGATCAATTTCCTAGCCGGATCAATAGCGAAAACCAAGATTAGCGTTGCCGCAAGGAACTGGATCATGTAGGGAGAAACCCCTGTAAACTGTGCAACTGCAAGTTTACTGTTTTCAAGCAATCCCAGAAATAGGGAGGCAGCCACAGTGCCAATGGGGTTGTTCATTGCAATAACGCCTGCGAGAAGACCATTCCAACCCATGTTGGTGAATGCGCCATCAATATACTGAGACAACACACCTTGAACTTCGAAAGAGCCAACCAACCCTGCTATTAATCCAGAGAGCAAAAAGGCACGTAACTGGGTGCTCTGGAAATCGACACCAATCTGCCTTGCATACCCTGGGCTTTCTCCTACGGCGCTTAATTCATAGCCCGTCCTCGTCTTTAGCATCCAGACACCGGCAATCACTGTTATGACAGCGACAACAGCAATTGACCAATTCGCGGAGGAACCAGGCGTAAATAGACCGAACATTATGTCGCGTCTTACAGGTGTGCTTGTGACAGTTATACTTTCACTTCCGTCAGCATTGTGGGCAAGAAAAAATTGTCTAACAGTCAGATTACAAAGCAAAACTGCAATGTAATTAAGCATAAGCGTTGTAACGATCTCACTAATCCGATAATAAACAAAAAGAAGCGCGGGTATAAGAGCGTAGAGCATACCAAAAATCGCTCCAGCCAGAGCTGTTACAACAAGGCCAGGGAGCCCTCCGAATGGGATCGCGGCTCCAACAATTGCAGCGCAAAGTGCACCCACGATTATTTCACCTTCAACCCCGCAATTGAAAATACCCGCGCGCGCTGGAATAATGTATGCGACTGCTGACAGCAAAATCGGTGCTGTCCACCGTATCCAGTTCAAGGCCGAAGTCCCACTTGCAAATGATGCGTCAGTCACAACAGAAACAAAATGTAACGGGTCTTCTCCATTAGCGAAGACAATCAGAAGTGTTACTGTTAAGCCAACAATAAAACCTAAAAGATAACGAGCCGTTACTGTCAACCAGGGGTGGCTTATTAACTTCATGATTGAACCAGTCCTGTCATAGCAGCGCCGATATCTTCTACAGTGACTGAATCGGCTTCGTATACTCCAACAAGTCGCCCATTGCAAAAGACCGCGATACGATCACTGACTTGAAATATCTCGTCCAAATCACTGGAAACCAATACGCACAAATCCCCCGCTTCAGCAGCTTGACGAATTTGGGAACGAATACGGACAGCGCTTCCGATATCTATTCCGCGCGTAGGTTCCTCAAGAACAGATACGCGTGGCCTAGCTCCGAGGTCACGAGCAACGATAAATTTTTGCAAATTTCCTCCTGATAGAGAGGAAGGAAGAACGTCAGGACCATCGGCCTTAACTTTTCCTCGTTCTATTAAACTACGCGTGTGTTTTCTTGCAGCTTCAACATCGAAAAACCCGCGGTTGTAAAAACCTGGTTTGTCATAATCGACTCCCACTGCAGAAAACCAAAGAGGTTTAGATGCGACAGTAGCTTCTTCATTCCGATCTGAGGGGGAACTTCTTAAACCTAAATCCCTCAACCTGCGGGGGGTGGAACCGTTAGCCCAAGGATAGGGAATCAACACCCCGGATTTATCCGCGATGCTAATCTCTCCGCTATCTGGTTTCTCCATTCCAGTGATAACAGAAACCAACTCATCCTGCCCGGAACCAGCAACACCTGCCACACCGAAAACTTCACCAAACCTGAGATCTAAATTAAAAGGACCCAGAATTTTATTTCCTTCACTGTTGCGGATATGAATATCGTCAAGACGAATGGCGGTTGCTCCAAGCTTTGATTTTTCTTTTTCAATAACGGGGAGTTCCTCGCCGAGCATGAGCTTGGCTAAATCCCGTGGAGTTAAATCACCTGGCTCGGTTTTAGCAACCAATTTTCCACGACGCATAACATAGATCACATCAGCTAAGCGCAGAACTTCATTTAACTTATGTGAAATAAAAACAACAGCCTTACCAGCAGCCCGAAGAGTATCTATCGCAGCAAATAATGACTCAGCTTCTTGTGGCGTAAGAATTCCAGTCGGCTCATCTAAAATAATTGTGTCAACATCACGATATAGAACCTTCAATATCTCTACTCGCTGACGCAAACTAACAGGAAGATCTCTTACTCTGACGTCAGGTCGGATTGACAAGCCAAATTCTTCCGAGACTGACTTCACTCGATTAATAATCTCTTTTCGAGCAAGCTTTCCTCTACTCGTGGTCTCCCAGCCAAGGCACACGTTTTCCCAAACCGTCAAGTCAGGAACTAGCGCCATCTCCTGGAATACCATTCCGATTCCTTGTAGAGCAGCAACCCTCGCGCTAGTTATACTTAGAGAGCGATCTCCTCGGTATATATGTCCCGAATCCAATTCCACAACGCCTGCAAGAATTTTCACCAAAGTTGACTTGCCAGCGCCATTTTCACCAACCACGGCTGTCACAGTGCCCGGTGAAATAACGACGCTGACATCGTCAACCGCCTGGATCGATCCGAACCGCTTCGAGATATTCTCAAGCCGGATTTCGTCCACCTGTCACACACCTACCTACCGGCAAGAAAGAGTAATGGTACCGTCGCGAAGCTGAGATTCAATGTTATCTACCTCAGCTTTCACCTCAGGAGCTAAAGCATCATAGTCGCGAGAGTCATACAAGGGAGCCCCTTGAGTTGAGTCATACACGAACAAACCACTCTCAAATTTGCCGTCTAAAACCTTGAGGATGGATGTATATGTAGCTGCTCCCGCATCTTTAAGTGCCGACCACGGTACAGACCCTGAAGCGACATCACCTTGCCAAGAATCAGACCCAATTGCTTTGATGCCACGATCAGCAGCGCCATTTATTACGCCCAATCCAGTCTGGTTTGCGGCTTGGAAAATAACGTCTATACCATCCCCGGCCATCGCATTAGCGATTTGCTTGCCTTTCTGAGGATCAGTAAAAGTCCCAGCGTAATTGACGGTGAGAGACACAGAAGAATCAATTTTTTCAATACCTGCCTTAAAACCGCAGGCCCACTCATTTACAACTCCCATATCTTGCCCCCCAACAAAACCGACTTTTTTGGATTCCGTTAGGTGCGCTGCAACTACCCCGGCCAGATAGGAAGATTGGGAGGAGTCGATCAAGACAGTCTGGACATTCGGAAGTTTCGGATCAACTGCTGAATCAATGACAAGAAACTTTGTATCAGGATAATCTGGGGCAACACGAGCAACAGCATTTCCTAAATCATCCCATAAGACAGCAATAGGGTTGTTGCCTGCTTCAGCAGCACTTCGCAGCTGCTGCTCATAGGCGCCGGCCTGAACACCCGGCACTTGCTGGGAACTGATGCCTTTTTCTTCGGCCGCCTTGACCATTCCGGCATAAACTAAATCCGCAAATGGATTCCCGGCAGGTTGGTTCATGATTAAAACCGTGCTGCCTTCTTTCGAATCAGCCGGGGTTTCACCAGAACCAGTTGAACCACAACTGGCAAGAAATACTGCGAGCGAGACTACCAAGATAGCCTTGACGAACTTACGCATTCTGTGTCCTTTCAATGAACTGTTTAGTCAGTTTTTCCACGTCTATGTGGTTTGCGGCGCTAACAAGTTTTCTCCATCGCAACGGAAATACGTTTGCACCGCTAAACGTTCCGCCAATTGCAGTGGCCATACACCCCACAGTGTCGGTATCATCACTGACATTTGCGGAATAAATGGCACATAGCCGCCCATCTCCTTGGGAGAGCGCGAATATCGCAATCGCAACTGGAACTGACTCAGATGTTGCCAGCCCACATCCAATACGATTTGCAAGTCGCTCGAGTGAAGCATTGGGTTCTTCAACATCAATGAGATCCAAGGCTTGACGAATACGCAACGCTACGTCCGGCCCTGCGACTTCTCTCCCTTGTCTTAAACCTATCCGCGCGCCTTTTTCTGCACCGTTGATAGCTGCTGCAGTTACACTTTCAACCGTTGGTGACTCATCTAGAGCTGCGCTGCAAGCCGCCGCAATGGCAGATGCCCCCGCAATGGCCAAATTTGTGTTGTGAGTAGGGCCGCACATAGCGGCAGCATTTCTTACAGCCTTTTCAATATCGTTAGGTGCCATCCATCCAGCTGGAGCAACTTTCATGGCGCCCCCATTACTGGCACCCGTAAATGATGTAACATCACCTTTGCCCGCCTCGAGCGGGTCACACCCTCTTAAAATTAAAGCCAGAGCACGCTTTGTACTGGGACCCGCATAACGTGAATACCGCTCATCAGAAGCCCAAGCCTGCACTCCCTTGATTGCCATATCTATTGTGAAATCCTCAGAATGAGCCACAGCAGCCATTGCTAACACAAGAGACGCATCGTCTGTTATTTCTCCCGGAACCCTATCTTGCCCATAAGGCTGAGTTTTAAGGGGCTGAAAATCATCCAGCCATCCGTATAGTTCTCTAATCTGCCGCATAGACAGAGTTTCAGTAATTGCGCCGAGCGCGTCTCCAATAACCGCTCCATACATCCCGCCGAGAACGCGAGCGTTTAGCATTTCATCCATCAATTAGTTCCTGTTCTAGTCGCGTAAGTTGCAGTGAAAGTGAAAGAGGTATGGTCGTAATAAGTTTCTGAATATTCAATTTGACCATTACGCGTATATGCAGCTCCCTCAAGCAGCACTACGGGGGTACCCCATTCCGATCCGAAGCGTTCCGCAAGCTCATCGTCCATAAAAGTAACTTGCAAATTAGTTTCCGCAAATACTACGCGTTTGCCTTGATTTCTAAACCACGAATACAGCGAGTTCCCATCAGAGAAATACTCCAGATCCGGGATCTTTTCCATCCAATCGCTTCTAAACCAGGAACGAGTGAAAATCCGAACTCGATCATCAAATTCGACTGTTCGTTCAAGTTGCATTGCAGAAGCATCAGCTAAATAAGGGAAACGAGCCAAAACACGAGAAGGGATTTCATCAACTTGTTTATACCGTTCAACCTTCGTAGCAAAATCAATTTCTAGTCTTCGTAGCTCCTGTGTGAAAGATACCCACGTAGATAGCTGATGTTGAAGCGGCTCTTGGCTAGCATAAGTCCCACTTCCAGAACGTCGATTTATCAGCCCTGCAGAAACAAGCTGCGAAAAAGCCGCACGAATAGGCGCAACACTAACACCTAACTCACTAGCCAGATCAATCTCACTTGGAAGTTTTTGCCCTGGTGCGTAAAAGCCATTCTTTATCCGGTTAAGCAAGATCCACCTGACCTCTTCTGTAAGAGTTAGGCCAGCCGGCAGCTCGGTTCGCGCTTCATTGCACTCCATGGCTTAACTATGCAGCACGTATACGTACTTGTCAAGCAATTGGCATATAAAGATTTATATTCAAGATTTCAGGGCATACGCGTATACGTGTTACCGTTCAACTTGAGAACCTTTCACAGCTAACCAGACGATCACCTAAGCAAAGATCACTTCACAGAATCAGCAATTTTTCCGTTCGCCCACTGTGCAATATCCACTTACTTCATTGCGGAATTGATAACCATCCTTCGATCTGCACATAAGTAAATACAGGGCACAAGAAACCTAAATTTTTCGCAATCATCATATAGACAAAATGCCTTACGACATCGAATTGCATATAAAGATACCTTGAAAAATGATGAAATATTGATTCACGTAAATCGTTATAAAGCTGGTCTGACACAATAAATATTGAAAAATTCAATGGTTAAAGGCGAGAACTAGTATTTTTGCCTTACCAGCAGGTGTGTCGACATAAATTTCTATAGGCGTATTTGCTTTGTTAGTTATTTAGGTTTCTGATATACCCGATAAATAATTTCTATATCTATATACGTGAACCACTCATTTCCACATGCAAGATAGCCTTTCGCGCACATTATTGCCTGAAACCAATATTTCGTTTTGACGTTTTTTGCGCCTGGTTCTCACGTCTTTTTTGG
Source organism: Vaginimicrobium propionicum (assembly GCF_900155645.1). Lineage (GTDB taxonomy): Bacteria > Actinomycetota > Actinomycetes > Propionibacteriales > Propionibacteriaceae > Vaginimicrobium > Vaginimicrobium propionicum. The sequence goes on along the minus strand of NZ_LT706985.1, from coordinate 307,673 downwards.
TTGTAGAGATCTTTCAACTCTGGATCATCCATAACAAGGAAAACCAAACCGCAGTCTTGTGGCCCAGACGCACCAGGAACGCACTGCGAGCAGTAGTCATCAGGACGCAGCGGGCAGCGAGGTTTGGCGTATTTCATAATATGAGCGATTATATCCCGAAACGGTTAGCGCCACTTTTACGAATAGAATCGCCTACTGAAGGGGTAATCCAATAACGTTCTAATTGGAGAGACTGGCTTGGTTCAAAAACGGTTGATTCATAAACACCGCCACATTTTATAATTGTTCGTCGACTTGCATCATTATCAGACGCGCAGGTTATTAAGACCCTCATTAAGCCCAAGTCTCGACATCTAAGCAAGGCACTCTTCAACATTTTTGTCGCATATCCTTTATGCCGTTCACTTGGGGCAACAGAGTAACCAATATGTCCACCGAACTTAGCCAAGTATTCGTTTAGACAATGCCGAATTTGAATAGTGCCAACAATTTTTTGATCGGATTGTCGCACACAAATATATTGCGTTGCCGTAACGAGACCTTTTGGAAGCGTCTCAATGCTTTTTTGAGCGACGACGTCAGTCAGCCAATCGCTGGAGTTAGCGCACCGAGCAAGAGAACCCGCCCCACACAGCGGCTCCCCGCAATCAACGAATTCCTGGCGATAGTCCCAAATCTGTTGCCCATATTTGAGCATCGGCTCAACTAGGTGTGCTGAATCTGCCACATTATCTCCAGAAAACTGCCTTGTACATATAAAAGTGCTAATGACGCTTCCAGGCCGATATCCCTCCGTTGCCCTTGAGCTTGCGCAGCCACTGCCCTAGCCCCTAAGGACCACCGAGAAGGGGAACGGATTGGATCGTACTTAACAATATTCTAACATTCAGTCACGTAATAGACCAAGAAACACGGGGCAGCCAAGATGCGATTCGAACAGTTAGGTCAGATCATTAAGGTAGCTGAGTGTGGTTCCATCACTCAGGCTGCTTACGAGCTCTTTACTAGCCAACCCGGCCTCACTAAGTCGATTGCAGCACTCGAGCATGAGTTCGGCACAAAGTTTTTTCTGCGCACCCCTCACGGGGTCCAACTAACTGCCGATGGTAAAGAATTTTTACACCAGGCGCGCGAAATCTCCGTTTTAGTTGAACACTTACGCTCTTCTATGAGAGGAAAAGAGAGCGCTCGAATACAACAACTAAGCGTTGCCAGCCAACAGTTCGATTTTATTTCATCTCTATTCCTAGACATTTACCGCAAACACAAAAACAATTCATTGCGTTTTGACCTACAGCAAACAAATCGAAGTGAGGTGATTGAGAACGTAATCGATGGAAAAGCGACTTTTGGAATCCTTGTAAGAACAGATTTAGACGATAAAACGTTTATGTGGCCTGCCGATATACGTACACTTGAAATCACCATTTTAGACACCGGACCCATTTTCGTGTGTGTAGGACCGCAATCTCAGTACTACGAGGCCACCACTGTACCGCGCAGCGAAATTGAAAGCGGGAATTTACTAACTCTAGATATGCGCGTCAATGATTTTTCGCGTATCCATTCACCCACCAAACAAATTGTAGCTTTTAATTCCATCGATCTCTGCCAGAACTTTCTTAACCGCACAGATGCGCTGCTTTTTGTGTCTAAATGGACTCGCGGTTGTTTCTCCTCGCCGCTTCGATGCATTCCAGTCACCCCCAGTTTCGACGCCGAGACTCAGCTCATAGTGGTTCGGCGTCGAAGCGAGGAACTATTCGAAGTAGAAGAGGAATTTCTAGGTCAGCTTAGAGACAACTTCTCCTAGACCACTCTTTGCGCATCGCGCACTCTGCTGAATTCTGGAATAAAGATTAACGCACCGGTGATGAGCAGAGCGCAGAGGCTTCCCAAAATAAAGATAAACGTGTAGTCTCCTCCGGCAATCGGGGTGATGATCCATGTTGGAATTACAAATGCTCCGGCCATTTGCACGGTGGAGATGAGTCCGCCAGCAGCTCCTACCGATTGCGAGGTCACCTCTGGCAGTTGCGAGGGTCCCGACATTATCACCGTCATAGCCATGGCTAATGCGATGCCGCCTAAACAGAGGAAAAGCATAAACGCTGGGCTCGGAGCGGCGCGCCAAGCGAAGAACAGGCAGATTGAGCTAACTATTCCACTAATTAAAATCACCGGTTTGGATAGGCCATGGGAAATCTTCAACGCTATCGGAGTACCAAGACTACCTAGCAGAGAGCCCAACATAATAGCTGAAGCTGCCACGCCTGCCTGCTCAGGTGTCATGCCTTTATCAGCCTGTAGCCCAACGGGCAGCAACGAAGAATAAGTCATATTAGCCGCAGTGAAAAACGCCATGCCAGCTCCTAAAAGCCACACATGGGGAAGCTTTATTACGCTAGCCAAACCGGATATAGCTGATGGCGCGGGCGGAGGGACAGCCGCTCCTTCTGGGCGCTCCTTGATTAACAAAACCCAAGCAATGAGCACTGCAAGCATTATGAACGCCGATACCCAGAATGCATGTTCGTAGCTCGGGAAAAGCCGCGCCACGGCCATTCCTACTGTGGAGCCCAAACCACCTCCGGCCATAAAAATGCCGAAAACCAAGCCTAAGGATTGCGGCTTAAACCACGCGCTCAAAATTTTCGGGGAATTAGCCATAGCAAGAGTCCCTGATGCACCGGAGAGGAACATGCTCACGAAGAGCAAAAGATAAGATCCAGCCCAAACGCGTAGGAAAGCACCACAAGTCGCAATTATCAAGGCGACAGCCAGCACCTTCTTTACACCGAAACGGTCGGCAAGAGTACCGCCTGGCAAACTCACAAGAACCCCAACAATCATCGGGGCAAACACAATGCCGGCTATATCTGTGGCAGCGAATCCTAAGTCCTGCGCAATTTCGGCTCCCCAAGGAGCCACCATGAATTGCGTGAAACCACCTACTAAAACTGTCAAACTGACAACGGTCAAAACCGCTCATCTATAAGGTGACTCATTTTTCATTATTACTCGTTTCATAATAGGCCTCAGATAGAGGAGGGAAAGAAGGGCGGGGTACGGGCAGCCGCCCCCGCCGTTTAAGCTTATGTTTATCCGCGTAGGATATTGCGTGCCGTCGCGGCAATGCCACATCCATCCATACCGTAGTGGGGGTATAGCTCTTCCGGATATCCGAAATTAACAAATTCGTCAGGAATACCGATCTTCACAAGTGGAACGTAAATGCGTGCATCCATAAGTACGTCGGCAACAATTGAACCCAATCCGCCAAGAATATTGTGGTCTTCAACAGTCACGATAGCGCCAGTTGCGGAAGCCGCCTTGCAAATAGCCGCTTTGTCAATCGGCTTAATCGTATGCATATCGATTACTCCGATATCGAAGCCTTCTTTCTCCAATTCATGTGCAGCTTGTATAGATCCACGCACGCCCATGCCGGTGGCAATGAAAGTCAAATCCTTTCCAGATTTAATCTCTACAGCCTTACCGATTTCATAAACGAGATCCTGATCGTAAACGATAGGCTCTTCACCGCGTGGAATCCTAATGTAAATTGGTTTTTCATAATCCATAGATGCGCGCAAAACCTTACGACATTGAATCGCGTCTGCCGGCGCAATCATAGTCATATTAGGAATAGAATTCATGATTCCAAATTCGACAATCGTATTGTGGGTAGGCCCATACCCCGAGGAAATGCCAGCGTGAGTGCCAATTAAACGCACCGGGTAATTATTATAGGCAACGTCATTGTGAATTTGATCAAGCGCGCGTACACACAGAAAAGGCCCGAATGTTTGCACGAATGGAATGAAGCCCTCCTTAGCCAAGCCAGCTGCCATCGTGACCATATTCATCTCCGCAATACCCACATCCAGCACTCGGTTCGGATATTTCCGCATGAGCTCTCCCATGCGACCAGTTTGAATGGTTGCGTCCGAATTGATGTAGGCAACGCGCTTATCTTCCTCAATCATGTCGAGGATCTCTGCCGTGACCGTTCCTTTAGATTCCATCATGGAACCCATATCACCAGAACAAAAATTAAACCCTGCCATTTTTACTGCACCTCCGCTAACCGCTGCGCTGTATAGTCATTTATTTGTTGCAATGCCAAGTCCAGATGTTCGTCATCAAGTCCACCGATATGCCAGGCAACGGGGCGATCAGACATGAATTTAATACCCTGTCCTTTAATCGTGGAGCTAATTATCACATTAGGTTTCCCGTGCAAAGTTACTTCTGGCAGAGATGAAAAAGCGGCGTCAATTTCTCTCATACTGGATCCATCAACTATCTGCGCATTCCACCCAAAAGCACGAAAACAATCGGCTAACCCTTCAGGTCCGCCTGCCGCTCCCCAACGCATATTCTCCCCAGCTTTGAAGGCTGCAGACGCATGGTTGTAATCGACAACCGCCACAATATTGTCCAGATCTTTCGAGGCTGCGTACAGAATGGCCTCCCAATTGGAGCCCTCTTCCATCTCGCCATCGCCCAGCAAAGTAAACACTCTGGACCTAATGCTCCGCTCACGGTTGGCAGTAGCTATTCCACAGCTCCATGACAAGCCGTGACCAAGAGACCCGGTAGAAACCTCAATCCCTTTAACCGTTGAGTGATTAGGATGAGCACCAAAAGGATGCCCTATAGTGTTATAGGTGTCCAGCAGCAAATCCCATTCATACATTCCCATATCACAAAAAATTGTGAAAAGAAGAATTCCATTGTGACCCTTACTCAAGATAAAACGGTTACGGAGTGGGTCATCTAGATTATCTGGATCAAACTTCAGGTATTTATAGTAAAGAGCTACTGCTACATCCGTGGCTGAAAGCGGACCCCCAATATGAACATTTCCGATACGTCGGGTACCAAGAGCGAGTTTTCGGCGAATCTCGCCGGCTTTCTCCACCAGTTCTGGTACACCGTCGATTTTAATTACAGACATCTGTACTCCTTATAAATGAATTAAACGTCGCCACCAGCCAAGTCACTTTTCTGGCCGATGAAGAGGATGGGACAAAAATCGAAAGAGCCAAACAGCTTGTAACTCTTCTTTGTATTTATTATCCCGATAGACAACACATCAATAGGCAGACCATACTATTTCTCTTTCACCACCCCATATGAATACATATAAAAACTGGATTAGCTACTCAACCGCGCCAGGTTGGCAAACATTGTGTTCAAATTCCTTGAAACAAGCAAGCCTCATCTCGATTTTAATCCTTAGGATGAGTTGCTCACGCAAGTGCGATCCGCGACTGCCAGAGACCCTGGTCACACAGCACTTATGAAAGTCAACCATGACTAGCTATCCTCTCGTCATTAAGAGACGGCTCCGTTAATTTTTCCGAGTTCGCACATCTGCCTTGATGCGATGTTTACGAGATAGTCTATGAAAAAAGTTATTTCCAATACATAGATGTTATGAGATGGTAATTACTAAATTGAATGCCTAATTGAAAATAATTTAAATTATCTTCGATTAAGCATTTTCTCTTTGCCTATAAAATAGACAGATTCGTGGAACAACCCACTGTTAGGATATTAACTGCCTACCTGCTTAACACAATCCGCACGGCGTCATAAAATCATAATTACAAAAAACTCAGACCGGATACTAGAATGCAGTTAAGCATGTCGCTCAGAATTATATTCATCCACTACCAAGTCATGGGTCAGATTTTCCATTAGCTGGTGCATCCAGCAACCCGAGTTTTCTAAAATCAGACTTTATTTTACTCGAGGTTTCGTTCGGGCGCCAGATAAGACCCCACCCAGCTCAGGTTGACAACACACTTACCGCAACGTTGCACATGAAAGACAAAACCGAGGCTAGCGAGCCGGCCAGGCTTATTTTTCCATCTCTAGGGCAGCCTCAACGAATTGCTTAGGCAGATCCACGTGAATATCGTGGCCTGATTTATAGCCATCCTTAAGCGTACTCGACTTAATTAGAGACTTTACTTTGGCCACGTCCTCTTCATCCATCGCTGAAAGCAAGACGCCGTCTTTATTGTAATAACTTGGTGCGGTTTCTTTCGACTCAGCCACATGGAGAATTATCGTGGGACATTCAATTCGACTTAGGGCTTCCGCCTGGTCAAAACCCTCAAACCAAGAAAAATCGTAGAATGCCTGACCAAATCTGAGGTCATATTCACCCGTGCCGTCTTGCATATTTCTAGTCAAGAAAACTAATCCATTCAACCCCATCTCGGGAGGGTAGTACCAGACCAACGGCATTTTTCCGCTGCCCTCTTTAATTCGTTTCTGAAAAGGATTCTTCACGAGAAAAGACCAGCTTTCCTTGCCGTCCTTGTTGAACAATTCTCGCAAATAGGTGTGATCTAGATAGTACCTGGTGTAATTTTTCTCCGAATCCTGGGTAAGGAAATCATTCATTGTTTCAAACTCCAGGTACGCTAACGTTTTTTCAGCTCTTGCTGGTTCAGTAGAGAAGAACGGCCCATCTTCTAGGAGTAATCCTCTAACTTGACTCTTGTTCTCGGCAGCGATTGCAGCACTGATAAGCGCTCCAGATGAATGACCGGACAGATATGTTTTTTCCTGAATGACCTCATTCATAAAATCAATCAAATCGTCACGAATAGAAACGATATTATATTTCTCCGGGTCTTTTGAGGAATTACCGTGACCATAACAGTCAACTGCGAAAATGTGAAAGTGCTTAGACAGTTCTGGAAAAACCTTGGCGTAATCGTCTTTGGAAACCATTTGACCGTGAATAAGCATGAGCGGTTCGCCATTATTCGGGCCTTCGAAGTAAGAAATCTCACTGCCATCTACGGTTTTATAGATTTTTTCCTCAAAACCTAATGACTTGCCTTTGCTCTCCAAGAACCTATCATTGCCATAGTCATAGTGAAGATTTCGATAAGCGAAAACGCCTACAACGATGGCCACAACAACCACGATGGCGATAAGGATTTTTAACCATTTCACAGCGCTTCACCCCTGATTCTATTTACGCACTTTACTCAATATTCAACAACCTCCATCAATATGCATTTTGTCATTGTCGGCATCGAATGAAATAAAAAACCGTGACGTTATGGTTCCAGCATCTTTAGATACATGTCTAATCTCGCCTCAAGATATTCTGCAAATAACCGTTCCATAGCTGAAATATTATGCTTAGCGTGATATTCATCAAAAGCGTCATAATAGGCAACTCGATCCATAAACTTGATATCAATAGGCGGATATCCCGCTTTCATCAACTCCAAGTTGACCAAGAGCCTGCCCGTTCTCCCATTTCCATCAATAAACGGATGGATTGACTCAAACTCGACATGAAAGCGAGAAAGCTTAGTAACAATATGCTCGGTATTTTTCTCATAGTCACACACCAGTTGTTTCATTTTCATCTCTATGAGGTAGGGCGGGGTAGGCGCCACCCGCGCACCAACGATACGCACCGGCACTGAACGGTAAACTCCGCGATCTTCCCTCTTGTCAGCAAGAACAAGAAAGTGGATTTGCTTTATAACTCGCTCAGTCAGAGGGGATTTCTGTTCAACTAACTCTCTGACAAAATCGAATGCCTCTTTGTGCCCAACTGCCTCAATGTGATCCCTGAGCGGTTTTCTATCGATTGTGAGCCCGCGAAGAACCAAATCTGTTTCTCTTAAAGTGAGCGAATTGCCCTCAATAGCGTTGGAGTTATACGTGTACTCAACAACAAATTCTTCATTCAGCCGCTCCAGCTCACCTTCGGTCAAGGGTCTTTTACTTTCAAGTTCCTGTTTCTTTTTGTCAATCCGCTCCAGAACGCTCTTCTTTGATTTAAAGCGTCCATCCGTCGGTTTCACCGCATCAATAGGAATCTTCCACACCCGTCCAGCTCGATAAGCACCGGGAATCTTTCCTTCCGCACACAACATTCGACACCGCCTGTCGGAAATGCCCCACGTCGCGGCAGCCTGCTTCACTGTAATGAACATCAATCATTCCCCCACCGGTCTTCGTCAAGCCAGTCTAACGGAAAGATGCTAGTTCCATCGGAATAATATTCACTCCTTTAACGGAATAACATCACACTGCCGAACCACAGCTAGACACAGGGAGCCAATTAGATAGCCCATCATCTCCCGGACCCATTTTGAACTTAATGCTAAACCGGGCTCGATATCAAAAGACCCAGATCCCTAGCGACTAGCAGAGATCTGGGTCTTTCGTTTTATAAACAAAGTGCGCCTGAGGTGGCGTCAGTTAGGCGCTGGTTACGCCGCCATCTGCCGTGACTACGGCACCAGTAATAAAGGACGCGGCATCGCTGGCTAGGAACAATACCAATGGCGAAATTTCTTCAACCTCAGCCTGCCTAATGCTAGTGTCAACCCCAGCCATGACTCTTTCAATACCCAACTGACTTGGCGCGGTCATATTAATTCCAACCTCAGTCTTAACCCCGCCGGGGCAGACAACGTTACAGCGGATATTTTTCCCGACATACATAAATGCCGTGTTCTTCGAAAGCCCAACCAATGCGTGCTTAGACATAGTGTAAATCGCACCAGCCTTGCACCCGTTGGTACCACCGATGGAAGCCACGTTGACAATATTGCCGCCGGTTTCCTGTTTCTCCATCTGCAAGACCGCACTTTGGGTGGCCAGCATCGGGCTCTTAGCATTGAGGGTCATGACGCGGTCGTATAATTCCGAATCGATCTCGGCGACTGGCTTCATCTCATCCATCATGCCTGCATTGTTGACGAGAATATCGAGTTTGCCGCACTGCTCAACAGCGAACTCAATCATCTTGTGGTTTTCGTCATCATTCATCAGGTCAGCAACGAAAGGAATAATTTTGCCCTCCATGCCTTCACATTTTTCGGCAAGTTCTTCCAACCTATTTTGCCTTCTAGCAACCGCTATTACGCTAGCCCCTTCGGCGCATAAAGCTCTGGCTATGTCCCTGCCCATACCAGAACTTGCGCCGGTAACTACTGCAACTTTGCCACTGAACCTGCTCATGAAAAACTCTCCTTTAGTACTTAAGATTTATCTTCATGTAACAACATCTAAGCTCCCTTGTAAGAGCCGTCTTGTAGTCATTTTCGCATAAAACTAACTGGGCCGCTGGAGAAATAAGTCGATGCAATCTTGCTGCCCGTTTTCACACAACCGGTCACGATAACGGCGTTTGGGATGGACGCCACGAGCAGCAAGACAACAGCCCCCAATAAGGCCATGACAGCGACCATTTCAATTCAATATTTGAACAATTTGTGTCGAAATCTTCATTCCCACTCGAAACCTTTTTACCCGTAGGTCAACGCGCATTAATCTAATAACAGCCAACTTATCCACAGGCCACAAAACACCATTTCTCTTTTTGGTTGACTAAATACCAACTGTTCCGACACGAGACTGGCAATAGCCTTGCCAAAATCCCGGAGAATGAATGTGAACGAAAAGGTCAAAACCTCATAAAATACGCCCTAGTGATTATTGATCAAAATAATGTCAAAATGAAACCGTCAAGCACCGCCACAAAAAAATACAAAACCAGCGCTCTAAAAAAGGCAGTAATATGCTTTTTAGGATTTTGGTAGATTTCCTTTTGCGGTATTTTCAATAACCTGATCCTCTTAGTATTTCTCCACCATAGTAGATCAACAACAATAAGATCAAAAACATTTAACGTTCCGCCTAAAATCAGCAAGCTAATAAAGTTATGCATAAAGTTTGACTGACGAATGAAGATGCCCAACAATAAAAATAAGACAGCAAATGTTAAAAAATTTACTATCCATGCGACGAATCTGTCTGTTTCCTTATATTTCCCGTGATACTCTTCAATCTCTTTGATTTGCTTTTGAACTTCATCAGGATAGGACATGTAATTTCTTAAATTTTTCTCGTCCGTGCCGGTACCCAAAAAACAGAGCGCAAAAAATACAGAGCATAAAATAACAGTTTCAATTAAAAGCATGGATTTTTCAATTCCTTTTTTCTATTCTTCGTCCTGATATTAAAATTTCAATAATTCAATAATTTTGTCCTGCGCCTCTCTGCCTTCTCTAAATAATCTCAGCAAGGGGTAGCAGTGGCACATCCCCTCCCCAACAATCATTTCGTATGAAACATAGTATTTTTCCATAGTTTTTTTAAATTCTTCCGCAAAGGCATAAAGGCATTCGTTTTCACCGTAATAAAAATAGGTTTTAGGGAAATCTGAAAAGTCCCCGCTTGTTGCATCAAGCATATACTCAGGAACATCCATTTTCCCCTTCACGATTTCCCTCGCGGTATTGAAGTAGGCCGGATCGATCATGATATCTTTGGGACTGAGAGCTTCCATCTTTTCCCAAAGCTCTTTACTTTCAGCACAATTTTTATTTGGAAGTCCTCCCGGAGAAACGGCAATGATCCTGCCAGGCATTGGCAAAGGCTTGCCCAAGGCATTATTATGCAAAAAAAGCCCAAGGGCTAAACCAGCGCCTGACGAGAATCCCAATACGCCGATCTTGTCCGCCTCATAGGCCTTTGTCATCATTTTATAAGTCTCAAAGCAAACTTCATACGCCTCTATTATATTTCTATCTGCCGTGCACAAGGGATAGAATAAAAACCAGACGTCTTTTCCTGTTTTTTCCATTATTCTTTCTGAGAGAGAAAAATCCAAATTGTCAGGGCCAGTGATCATTCCTCCGCCAAAAAGATAAAGTACCGCTCCTGTTGCCGGATTTTCATTTTTTTGATAGGTCAAAACCCGATGTCCCATCACTTTTCTGTCAAAGAGAAAATATTTCTTTCTGCTAGCCCGTTTTATCGCCTTATCAATATCAAAAAGAGACTTTTCGTTTTGTTTTTTAGCATATTCCAAGATATCTTCCTTGGGTCTTTTGAATATTTTTTTCACGCCCAGAAGTCCTACTATGCCTGCTGCTATTTTATAAGTTAAAGTCATTTTGCGCCTTTTTCCATCTAACAACTATCTAATTAAAAGATCTGTCTCTTCTTATCTAAATTCATGAAATCACAGATCCTCTTCTCCAGTTCTTTTCTGATTTTTTCGGCAACCACGGCCAACAGCGGTTGACGTTTCTGCAATACTCTTTATAGGCCTTACCATACCGATCTTTCAACCATTTTTCCTCTGTATGCTTTATGAGTACAGCCAAGAGTTGCCAGTAAAGAAAAGGAAGAACAAAGAACCATGCATTGCCGGCAACAAGAATTATTCCTGTGCATAGAAGCATAAAAGCAGAATAGACCGGATTCCTGACCCAGGAATAAACTCCCGATTTTACCAAATGATTCTTTTTAATATTCTCGTCCAGCTTTGATACGATGACCGCCGGTATCCATATAAAAGCAGACAAAATGATGAGAAGGACGCCAATAACGATTAGCGGTATTCGCAGAGTTATCAGTTTTCCTGATTCAAATACATGATTTTCCCTTAAAGGCACCACCGCAAGCGTCGGCAATAAAATGGAAACAACATACGCCGGCCCTATGCCGAAAATTGGTAAATGTTCACATCTTTTCATCGCCTGTTTTATCTTACTAATAATCAAAAATATCACCAAAATTACGGCCACGAACCCTACATGTAAGTCAAGGATATTCTAGTGAACCGACTCATTCCAGCGCTTTTTTGTCATTGTAATCGAAGCAATTTCAGCTTAACTTAATTTCTTGACATCAATACTTCAGTTCCAACATGACTTGAGCGGTCAGTATGGACAAAATTTAATATTTTGGAGAAGCCTCGTATGTGGGAATATATTTATTCTCAATTATTTCTAAATTCTTTTAACATTTTATTTAAAACTAATGCATTTTCACACTCTTCAACAAATGCTCCATTGTATTACCTAAAAGGTATTTTAGAGCATCTTGTAAATTTTGTGCTGTTTCCTCTTAATATTCTTCAATTAACATCTTACAGATTTTATTTCTGATCGCTTTCTTATGGCATAAAAATTCCTCCTGATTAGTTTTTCTTAACCATAATCAGGAGGTTTCTATACACAGAATTTTACACAGTCTCAAATATCTAGTACTTCTACTATCTCTTCTCTTTTTTCTTTCATTATAATTTTTTTGATTACTTCTTCATCTAAGTATTTTGAGAAATCATCCAATTCAGATGTTACTTCAAATATTATATTATGATTTTTATCACCTAAATCAAAACTCGAGTCATATTTAGTTTTATCTGACCAATAATTCCAATTTATATCTGTCCTTTCATAATATACATAATTTCTTTTTGGAGTTACAAACACTCTTTTGTTAATGAGTTTTTTCCCATCTTCTGCTTTAAACATTTCAGAATATAATTTTATTCCTTTGAATACTTTATAATCACTAATAGTATCATTTGAAACATTTAATCTAATATCTTCATACTTCATAAAATACCTCCTTATGTTAATCAATTTTACTATATTATCAACACTGATAAAGTGAATTAATTATTAAAAGCTTATTATAATTTTTAAGCTTCAGAGAATCAACAACATTTTGAGTATCACTTCTTCCCTTATCTTTCCTGACATCTTTGATATTATACTTATCTTCTTCGTCAACACCTATTATCATGAAAGCATCTCTACTATCAGCCATGAAAATAATATCATGAAGCAAATCTTGCTTTCCTTTTTTTATCAGATTTATACCTCTCTTTTTTTAATCCAAGTACCCAACTTTCCGCCTAAGATCTATCAATTCCAATATCACTTCTTGTGCAACCATACACCTACTCCATAAATCTCAACTAATTGTATTATATAATTTTCAAGGAAGAACAACAATCCGATATAATTACTGCCTACTTATTTATTACAATTTCAATCCCAGATTTAAACATTACTTTCAGCCTTTCTTAATAAACCACTATCTTCTCTATAAGTTTCCTTACTAATTCTTCATCATAGCTGTTCTATTTCTAATTGTTGGTTTTCTAAAAACTCTTCTAATACTATTATCTAATTAAAACTAGACACAAATAAATCCTATTTGAATATTTTTTCCTTGGGGCGCTTTTCGGCTAGAGCGAGCGCTAGCAATCCACTGCTTCAAAAATATTCAAATAAACTTATACAAACTTAAATTGAGTTTAGTATAATTCTATTAGTCTACTTTGTTCATTTTTCTCTTCTGCAATGTTGAGGAGTATCTTTTCTTTTTCATACCTTAATTCTTCCACCCTATCTGCAAGGTCTGTGTAGTCTTTCTTAGCATTAGCTACTTTTAAAAGCTCTTCTTGAATATTAAGCATTTCTTTGTCTATTTCTTCTATCCTACCACTTCCATCACCTTTAATGGCTTTTTCCATATTCTCTTTTATTATTTCTTTTAATTCACTGCTCTCGGAAATAAGCTGATTGATGGCTTCTACAACTGCCTCTTGTAGATCTTGGCTCTGTAATATTAAGTGTGGCATGCAAAGAAAAACAGAATAAACAAAAAGAGCAGCCTTTTAAGCTACTCTTGTAGAAAGTACAAATTGAGTTAATTATATTTTTTGTGTTTCCTCATACAAGCCTAAAAACTACTCTTACATCCATGTGGTTTTTTGAGTCTTTTTGACGTATCCTTCTTTATCCTTCTCAAAGACAAAATGCTTATGAAACTGCTTAAAATGGAGAATTTCAAGTTTTACGCTTTTTGTATCAACGCTATAGTCTCCACATGTATCAAGACTACCCTGGTGATAACCCTACATCAAGAAAAGAGTCTTAACGCTCGTTGCAAGATGGAAGCTGGCAAAGGAAATGTCGTTTGATGATAAAAGTCTAAAGCACTACGAGCTGGGTTTTGTATTACACTTTGTTTCCGCTTTCATCAAAACTCTTCTTTAAAGCTTTTTCAGTAGAAACCATAATTACAATAAAACTCATCATTTGAATCAATGTAATACCAAACCCTATCCAACCTATCCTATTAATTGATTTACTACCCACTGTAGGCATAATGGTGATGGCTAATATCAACGAAGGGAAAAACATATAAAACGAAATTTTTGAGGAATACTTTTGAGCAAAATCCCATGTGTCTTGATTTTGCATAGATCGTTTTGTTCTATATCCACTTGCATTATTAATTTTTTTAAGTTTTGGGCATAGATACCATGTTAATAATAATGATGCGGGTATCACCAAGGTAACTATAAACACAAAAATCCAAAATCCCATATTTTACAATCCTTCTACAACTTCAATTTTTTTATTTGATAAAAGTAACACAGATTCCAAATAAAATAAGGATAATTCCAATTATCAATTCTACCAATCCAACTCTCTTGGCATATAGCTCTGTTTTACTACCTGCTTTAAAATCTTCCTTGAAACCGTTGATTAGGTTATGCTTCTTCTGAAAATAGATCTCATATCCAATATGTAGTAAATGCAACGCCGTCCGTTATTAGTATAATTTTTAATAATATCAACATTTTACCAATCCTCAAATCATTTTTTGTCCACTCGTGCCCGCTTTCACCCAAACTATCTTCGTATTGGACGAAAATCAATCAATTAGAGAAAAAGATCCCCAGCGATGTGCCTGTTTCTGGCATCATACTCAGTCAAAGCTTTACTATTCCGTTTAGTCCTTCACTCTTGACATAAAACAGACAGTCTCCACATGAAACGAGTGAACACTAAGTATGTCAAGTAGCTACGTTCGTATGTAGGAACATATCCATGAACTTTTTAACGATAGCTTAAGGTTATCGTTAAAAGGTATTACCTCGACAAACTGGGATTTATCTCTTTTATTGATCCAAAGCGTTGTAAAGCTTGTCCATAATTACAGAAAGGGCTTCTGGAATTCCTTCATCCCAGTCTGGACTTTCAAGAATTTCACCATCTAACGCCTTAAACATTACTTCTGGTATTTTTGATTTTGCTTTACTGTCGTCATATCCTTTTGTCCAATCATGTCCTCCAGAATATAAATCGTTAGTCGGATTAAATGCATAAATTTGATCATTATAAAAATCAGAAAGATAGTTTGTTTCAATGGTATCTAAAATATCATAATCTTCTAAGCCCCATGAATATTTTTCTTCGCATTCTTTTCTGTCCACACAGTTCTCTTTATAAAAATCAGGTGCCATGTACCAGTACAAATAAAGGATTGTGCCTCTGTCAGTACCTGGCTGATCAACTATCCACTGGATTACTTTATTAGAATTATCAGAGTTCCAACTTATTGCTAATAGCTGTCTTTCTTTCGGAGTATTTTTCTTAAGAAAATCAATAATAAGCTCTGTGCTTAATTTCTCAAATTCATCGTCATCAATTTTGACTTCGTCCCATTCAAAATCGTCATTGAGAATATCACTTATCGTTAACATACTGTACCTCCTAAAATTTCGATTTGTAACTATCTTTTTTTGAACAAATATCTGTACATTTACTATCAGAACCCGTGAAATTATATCGTAATTATTTTAATACACTATTCAATTACCAGCTCTACATAATCCCCATCTTCCTTATTGTATACATGCTTATTTACGATTCCAAGTAGTTTCTGTATACCTTCCATATCTGAAGCCGAAAATTCCAAATAACAAGTCTCATCACTGGTATAATTCAAATCTTCATAAAAATCCTGAATCGCCACATAAAATTTTTCTAAAACATCTTCCAATGGATATTGGGAAATATTCCTCGGACTATCTCCTTCTCCTAATTCTGGTTCTTGAACAAATTTTAATGAAGTAACAAAGCAATCACTTTTCATAAAATCGTCATACGTTTTATAGATATGTTCTGCTACCTTTTCGTAATCAGCTTTGTTATATTTTTCATGTACAAAAATATCTATATTTTTCATCTCATAGAAACTTATACCTTGCCAAATTTAATAAACTGGGAGTTGACTATATAACAATAGAACAAATATTATTTATAGCATGATCTAAAAGGTCAATATACTTCCAGTATTCTGTCGGAAAGTTTGAAATTTCACTCATATCATTTTGATCAAAGTGGTAAACAATATGCCTCATTACTTGATTTTGAATAAAATATAAATCTCTTAATTCTGCAAGAGTTATACTTTCCAAGTTACTAACATAAGCATATAGGTCATAAAAAGACTTCTCGTCAAATCTATCTTCTTCATGTAAAAAATAAAGGAAACTATAGTTGGTTGCATTTTTATTAGAATAAATTATATTTGGTTTTGACATACTACCCCCTCCACGACTTCTAATTTTTATTTATCTACTTGAGCTTTTTTAGTAATTCTAAAAAAGGTACTTTATTATTATCTTTTCTAAGCGAAATCAAATCAAAAACAGAATCAACATCTAAATCAAACATTACGGATTCCAAACTAATTGTCATAAAATAATAATCTACAACCTCTTTACTAAACTCATTTTCTAAACTACTCCATAAATTATTCGGTAAAATGCAAAAGGCTAAAGTATCATCACCAAGACTTTCAACAAACCATCTTATTTCAAAATCTTCCTTTATGATTTCGTTGAAATATTTTATAGTTGTATCCCTATCCATATTACCCATATAAGGAATAACTATTTCTTTAGCTCTGTATTTTAATTTTATGTCATCACCATATTTTTTATTATTATTTGTAAAATCTACTTTTATAAGATTTCCTATTTCACTATTAAAGTAATTGATTACAGATTCGTCTTCTTCTCTCCAATCAATCCAAATTAAATCATTACTTTCCCAAATGTCATCAATATTATCTGGATATAATAAAAATTTTCTTACGCTTTCGTATTTATTATTCATAAAACCTCATTGTCAACAAATTCAAGTTAGCAAGTACACATTATATCAATAAGAACTTCACGAATGTCCATTATTTGCTATTTAATTTGGTTGTCAAGCTCAATACCCTGTTCCGCTAAACCAAAAACTAACTCCTTAAAACTTTCTGCAATAATTTCTAAATCATCAACCGATGTCACATATACATCATGTGGCAAAACAACAATTTTGTCTGTTTCCTTTAAAATACAAACTAAACTTCCATCACCTAAACCGCCAATAGGAAAAACAGTATTACTTGATATGTTGCTTTCTTCGTCGTCGGTATAGTTTGCAATAAAAGCAGGGTATTCACAACCTAATTCCTCTAAAGTGAAAATCCATGGATCAACAAAATGGCAGCCACCAAATTCCTTGAGTAAATACCGATATCCTGACGGAATTGGTTCGAATTTGTTTTCAAACTCAAATATGTCTTTTTCGGACTCCGGGTGATATTTGCTGTGCGTGTCAGCCATAACGCTATAAGCTTTTCTTAGTAATTTAATCTCTGCTTTTGCTAATTCCATATGCTTTCTCCAATCGATACGATGAATTATCTTTTGTTCACCTTATCCGCCTATGAAAATCAGCCCAACAAACGGGAATTGATTATCCTTTTCCGCAATCTCCTTTCCCAATATTGCCCTCAACATTATGATAAAATATCCGGCACTTTTCCTGCGTATATGCTTGCACAATTCCATTCAACTACTAAAAATCCATATTCTTTAATAAAATCTCCAAATTCCTTTTTATCCCATTCTTGATACATCTTAAATCCTAAAATAGACATCAAACTTTTTATCGTTTTTCTTTGTTTTTCATCTTTCCATAGAAAAGTGGATGCGAACAAAGTCCCATTAGGTTTTAACACCCTATATATTTCTTTCATCGCCTCATCCAGTTTAGGCATAATATGAAGTGCATTAGCAATTAACACACAATCAAATTTTTCATGCGAATAGGATAATGCTACTGCATCCACATGAAACGAGTGAACACTAAGTATGTCAAGTAGCTGCGTTCGTATGCAGGAACATATCCATGAACTTTTTAACGATAGCTTAAGGTTATCGTTAAAAGGTATTACCTCGACAAACTGGAACTTAGTAGTCAACCTATTATATCAATAAATATTTTTCGATAAGTTCTATCAAAACATTCGCATTTATTATTTCATCATTTAACAAATCATCATATTCATTTTCCAATTCTTCTTGCTGTTCCACAATATAATCTAAATGTTCTTTAGCAAGAATATAATTCTGATTCACAAAATAATATTCGCCTAAAAAGCAATGAGCTTGAACATTTGAAACTTTATCATCGTTCAATTCAATAACCTTTTTCATACTACAAAAAGCACCCTCTATATCACCTTTTTTCATTTGCATAGATGCTTTATTTATATATAGTTCAGCTTTCATTTTTTATTTTCTCCTACAACTTCAAATTTACGTATCCACATAAATTTATATTTTGTACCATTTCAATATTATACAATTATTACTTATTCGTTTTTCTTATAGTAACTGGGATAAAGAGGGTGCTCAAATACCCCATCATCAATCATTTTCTCAATCTTCGATGGCAAATCAACTTTATATACTTTTTCATAAATAGCTGTGCTTAAACATTCAAATCCTCCTCCCGAAGAAATATCACCTAAAAAATTTCGAATTGCTTCTATATCGGGATAATGATCAGGATTATGTAGATAACGCATATATTCCTCTAAAACTCGTCTAATGTATAGAAAGTCTTTCAGGCTCATTGTTATTTTTTCCTTATCAGAAATATTATTTAACCCATATTCAATTATGTCTTTTATATCTGCATATTTTCTCATATCTGAATTCGATACCTCTTTTCTCCAAATAAACCGAGAGTTTCATCAAATTTCTGATGAAATTATCTCCATAAATTTTGATTTCTCTTTGCTTAAAAATAAATACCATTATATAACTCCATAAACTCTTTAGCAAACTTTGCGATAAGTTCATGATCAAGTGTAGTAGCTAAGATTTCTTCACTATCATTAGCTGTTGATGTCCAAGATTCGCTGTTACAGAAACGCTATCGCATAAAGCATTCGTAATTAAGGACTTCGGTCTATTCCCTTGTCATTAATACAACCGTCTCCATGTCTTTATTCAAATGAGGACGAATGTATTCGCAAACTTTATCATATACTCCTTTGTCTTTTTTCATGAAAGGAGCATATAGCTTAGCAAATTTATCTCAAAATTTGTTATTGCTTTTATCAATCATTTCAACGCTCCTTTAAATATAAAAATCATCCTATAAATCTTTATATTGAGCCTATTTTCTCATTGATACCTTGCAAGAAAGGAATAGTAGCTGTTCCTATACCAAGTAGTAATGTCATAAATGCAGAAAGTCATCTGCTGTCATTCTTTTCTATTCAATCATTTTGAAGTGTCTCAAGGCATCCATGATGGCTTCTTCTTTTTCAGGTGTACACTGTGGAATAATTTGTTTCTCCTTTTTAGACTTGTTGTAATGTTCTCGTAATTCTATTCCACATTTCCTTTTTATCTGTGCAATATATAATGTTGGAACTTTTAATTGAAATTTATTCCAAACATATTCTTTGATTTGAGCATATGTTGCCTTACTTTCAGCACTTGTCAAATCCAGCTCATCCAGCTCAATTTCAACGTCTATATGCTTATCGACATCGAGTTTGGACAAAAGTGCTACCGTCTCAACATGGTGCGTCATTGGGAAAATGTCGAACGCCTTAAGGCCAGAAACCCGATAGCCCAATTCTGCGAAAGTTCTGACATCCCTAGCTAGCGCGCTTGGATCACAGGCCACATAACAGATGGCGCGCGGTTTAAGGCGGGCGAGCTGACGCACTACTTTGGCTCCAGCCCCTGTGCGGGGCGGATCCAAAACAACGATGTCACATGCTTTTGGCAATCTATTAAAGCTGTTTTCTACGCGAGATGAGATGAATCTGGCCTGCGCAACGTTCTGTTTAGCCAACTTAATTGCTGCCTTGGATGATTCGACACCCACAACTTGAGCACCACTTTCGGCTAGCGCTGCAGCGAAAAGCCCAACTCCGCAATATAAATCAAGCGCCAATTCCCCAGGTTTAGGTTTAATAAATGACATCACTGCCTCGGTTAGCGCTGCGGCTGCCCCTGGGTGAACCTGCCAAAATCCGTTAGCCCGCACTCGGAAAGTGTGTCCAAAAACCTCTTGTTCAACTATTTTTGGGCCACAAATTGAGCGCCCGCTACTGTCAAGAACAGTTACAGACTTATCTGCGACTACAACTTGGGCTTGCCCATCCTCACGAATCAGTTTCGTGACTTGCCGTCCATCTGGATGAGCTATTGAACACCCCTGGCTAGGCAATGGAACAAGACGGTCTGAATGCCAGGCTCGCAACCCAACTCGACCATTTTCAACCAAATACCGCATTCTGGTGCGCCAACCGAGCCCATCTTGGTCACCAGCGAGTCCAACAACCTCAACGTCAGGGCTGATCTTGGCAATCCGGGTTAACTGCTCAGAAATAACTTGCTCTTTTGCCTGACGCTGTGCCTCAAGCCGTATATGCTGAAAATCGCAACCCCCGCATAATCCAGCGACAGGGCACGCTGGTATTACCCGATCAGGTGAAGCCTCGAGCACTTCGGCAACTTCACCAAACCAGAACTTAGCTTTCTTGGTGTCAGTCAGTTTGACTGTTACTTGTTCCCCTGGCAACCCATGTCGAACGAAAATGACCCGCCCGTCAACTCTGGCAACACAGTAGCCACCGTGAGCGATTGCCCCTAGCTTAAGCGGGCCGATTATGCTCATACCGAGGTTTTCGACATGCTTTCAGGCGGACGTAATTCAATTACGCTTCCAGGCACACGAGGCTTGTCGTCACGCCTAACCACCATGTTGGCAAAACATTCGTAAAGCAGCTCAGCTGGACCTTCAATACCGTCCACCATGGCTGCTCGTCCATTTAAGACGCCTTGCAACAACCAACCTGGTCCTTCCACCATCCAAATTCTCGATTGGAAAATCCGGTTAGTTGGTTTGCCATCAGATCCGCGCAGTGGGGTGGCTTGACGAATTTCAGTTCCAAACGGCCCGGAAGCTAAATCAACGGTAGCGTTTTGAGCATTTGCCGCAGAAATAATCTGCTTTCTGGCTAGCGGCCTCATCTGGGACGAAAAAGGCGCTGCGATGGCGGTAACCACTAGCTGAGATTTGCCATCGCTAATAACCAAAGACATTAATTCGCCAGTTTGTTGGTTTGCTCGACCACTAAGCCGCCACCCTTGAAAAGGAGTAACCACCAGAGCACCAAAATCTAAACGCTCAATCTCGTCAGCATCTAAATCGACTTCAGAAATATCGAATGGTCCGTCTTGACGCCAATCACGCGAATTATCTAGGGCTTCCCACTCGTCTGCGCGCGCCGGAGCCGATTTAGTGTCAGTATCTTCCAAAGCTTCATCATCTTGCGCGGCGATAATTTCGTCAGTTGATTGATTTCGCTTCTTTCGTCCAAAGATCACTGCTGCTCCTTTACATCGGGCTCTACATTAGCGCGCTGACGCCACTGACTCACACCACCGGTCGAACCGTAACCGCCGCTTCCACGTTCGCTATCACTTAACTCGTCCACTTCCAGGAATTCGACCCGTTCAACTTTTTGGATAACTAACTGTGCGATAGCGTCGCCGCGACACAATTTCACCGGTTGAGTTGCATCGGTATTTAACAGGCAAACCTTTATCTCACCGCGATATCCAGAATCTATTGTTCCGGGCGCATTGACGATGGTTATGCCACTACGAGCCGCCAGGCCCGAGCGCGGATGAACGAAAGCAGCGAATCCATCTGGCAGCTCAATAGCTATTCCAGTTGGCACCAAAGCACGTTGACCGGGTGCAAGTTGAATATCTACACTAGCCAGAAGATCTGCACCAGCATCGCCTGGGTGCGCGTAGCTTGGTAAGGCTAAGGTGGGGTCAAGACGCTTTACTTTTATGGTTACTGAGTTTTGGCTCACGAGTAAACCGTAGCGTCATTAGGGCTGTGGCTCTAGGATGAAAGACAGAAACTAGCTCGATAGGAAGAACCGATGGCCAACATCGAAACGAAGATTGTCGCTGGCGCTGTAGGCGCAGTTGCAACTTTCGCAACTCAGAAACTCATCACCGCACTGTGGAAGAAGTTCACCGGCCAGGAACCACCTGACCCGTATGATCTGCAAGTTTCTGAAAAAGAAGCTTTGATGTGGGTTGCAGCTACTGCCGTCGGCGCGGCAGTGTCTCAACTCGTCGTTCAGCGTTTCGTAACTAACCGCTACATACTCATTGGGAAAGCGCGCGCCGCAAAAAATGCAAAGGTCTAGAAACTAGACGCAATCGACGCAGTAGTCCAAACCGTTCTTTGATTCAGCCAGTTGGCTGCGAGATTTCACTAGGAAACATGAAGCGCAAGTGAATTCTCCTGCCTGGCGTGGCAGTACACGAACAGTTAATTCCTCGTGCGATAAGTCCGCACCAGGCAGTTCAAAGGATTCAGCAGCTTCAACTTCGTCCTCATCCACCTTGCCAGAGTTCTTGTCATTGCGACGATTCTTCAACTCCTCAATGGAGTCTTCGCGCATCTCTTCGTCGTTCTTTCGTGGCGCATCGTAATCAGTGGCCATTACTCTCTCCTTACGCGTTTTGCGGTGCCGATACATACTGGCGCGTTCAGGCTAGTATTACAAGTTATCAAGTGATAAAAGCAAGCTTTAGCCGAAGATATTCCGCCAAGCTTAATCCGGCAAGCGTGCCGAAGATTCGCGTTAACGCTTTTAGGCGCTAAATTAGGCTGGAGCCTAGGAGTTCTGGGGAGAAGTGATATGGATAGCGCGTTAAGTGTGCGGGAGATCCAAGCACGCCTGCGCGGCGGCGAGACCCTAGATGAGGTTGCCGAAGCCGCAGGTGTGGCACCAAAGCACATCGAAATATATGCCCTCCCCGTGCTCGCTGAGCGGGAACATGCTTATCAGGTAGCTCAAGACTCACAAGTCCGCCGTTACGGAGAATTAAGTTCTCAACGCAGCCTAGGTGAAGTTATAGACGCCCGAATGGCTAAAATCGGCTGCTCACCCGATGAAGTTTCTTGGGATGCTTGGCGTGGAGAAAATCGTCTTTGGACAGTAAAAGCCGCTTGGGTTGAAAATGACGAAACCGTCGAGGCGCTATTTACTTTCAATCAGCGTGGACGCTACAGTCAGCCAGCAAATGACCTAGCTAGAGCATTGGTTGGTGACAAGCCTCAACCAATCCGGTCAACCAATACTGACCCAGACTCGGAGCCAACCCTAGATTTGCACGACGAGATGGCAATCGTGCGTGCCGTTCAAGATGATGACCCAATAATTCCGGCAGTACTTCCTGACGAAGAAGCATTCGCTAACCAGCCCGAGGACTATCAGCCTCCACATCTAGAGCAGGTCGACGGAATCTACGACATCGTCCCGGATAAGGATAAAGATGGCAAGCTAGATGTCCTCTACGAGATGCTTTCTGGATTCAACGAAGACTCAGTGCGTATTTATGCCGGTCTAACTCGCCCGCCAATAGATGAAAAACAGTCGGCTACCAGCGTAAATAAACCGGAGGCTGATGTCGAGATCGCTGCCCAGCCCCCCGCCAACACTCCCAAGCCAGTCGAACCCCAGCCCAGCGATAAAAGTGAAAGCGCCGAGATGACACAGGCTCAGGAGGC
The DNA here is from genome assembly GCF_900155645.1 of Vaginimicrobium propionicum. Taxonomy (GTDB): domain Bacteria; phylum Actinomycetota; class Actinomycetes; order Propionibacteriales; family Propionibacteriaceae; genus Vaginimicrobium; species Vaginimicrobium propionicum. The sequence goes on along the minus strand of NZ_LT706985.1, from coordinate 284,109 downwards.
GTTGCTTCCCGAGCCTGAAAATACTGCACCAAAGCCGATACCGAAGAACCGCAAACGGGCTAGCGTCCCTAGTTGGGACGAGATTATTTTCGGCAGCCCCAGAAATAATTAAAACTCGTCAGCCTTAATCTATTAGCAGCGGAACCCGCATCTCAGCGCCAGTTAATGACCCATGCTGGCCTACGAGGCTCCACTCACCAGGAGCGGTCAAACTCATTAATGCCCAATCTTGACGCATAGCTACCAGCACGTCACCAATCCTCGAGAAGACCGAACGTTGAATAGGGCCAAACCACCCCTCAGCCATGGCCTCGTGTTTGGTTACTACCAGTGCTCGCTTTCCTAACTTGGCGGCCCACCGTTTGGCCAGCGACTCTGGATCAGCAGTGTAAATTTGGCGCATTCTGCCTTCACCGGCAATCGTATCGACGCCATGAGTTAGTCCTGGAATGTCCTCTATGACAATTTGGTGCGCCTGAGGAACGTCAGTCATGCCGTGATCGCCCGTCACCAAGAGACATACGTCAGGGTCGAGCTGCCCACGTAAAGTCTCTAAATATTCATCAATTCGATCTAGGGTCAAACGCCACTCAACTGAGCCACAACCAAAACCATGACCGGTATGATCTAGATCACGCTCATAAAGGTAAACCAGGCTACGCTCACCCATCTGACTAGCAGCAACCGTTAAATCTATCCGCTGGGATCGATCAGCTTCTTCATCAAAACCAATGAATTCTGCCCCCCGCTGAGCTGCCATTGTTAACCCAGAGACACCAAAATGGTTTGGAGAAACGTTAGAAACTGCTACCCCAGCGCTGGTTAAGCGCTCAAACCAGGTCTTATTGGGCTGAAGAATTTTTGGATCGGTTTCCTCAGGATTCCACGCAAGCGGATTGAAAATTTCTTCGTTATAGCGAAACTTATAGCCAACAACACCGTGATGACCAGGCTCAAGACCAGTGCCAAGAGTAGTCAAAGAGGTTGCAGTGGTTGACGGCAGCGAACAAGTCAGCGGTATCGCTTTGGGTAATAACCCACCTAGGTAAGGCACTCGACTACGGTTGTTATAGAGCAGCTCGTGCCCCAACCCATCGACGAGTACCAGGACATAGCGATTGGCTTGCGGAATGTGTAACACATCCTGGGCACCAGCCAGATTCGGGGCAAGATGGTGGGCTATGGCTGGCATCACCTCTGCCAGGGTTGCCTTTCCATATTCAGGTTTAACAAAACCGAAACTCATCGTGTTCTCCGTTGTAATTGGCTGGCAAACCGTACTAGGTTAGCAACCTCGTTAGCCCCATCTGCAGCATCAGACATGCGGATAACCATGTCTTCAGAATCGCTGATGCCCGTATACCCGTGATCAGCATCGCAATTAGGGTCAGAACAACTGGCAGGCTCTAAATCTATTCGTCTAACATTTCGCCAACCTAAAGTCAGCCAGGCTTCTTTAATTGTCGTGGTATTGGATTCAAACCCCATGACTTTTGTTACCGTGACTGCACCTAATTCACTTAACGGCAGCACATCGGTAGTAATGACCGCACCCAGTTGAGTTGGGTTATCGTTTTGTTCGTCAATGTGACAACACAAGAAGCGCGTTTGAGTCAGCACCAGCACGGTCATGTGCCGCCCAATCTGCTCGTGTGCAAATGTTGCCTCGTTGTGTAATAGAAAGTCGATTATTGGTTCCCCACTGAGCACTTCACGTACTTCTGCATAGGTTAATTCGGGAAAGAAGCCTCGCTGGTCGATATCAAACTTCAGCCGTTCAAGACGTTCTTGGAAACTCAACTCGGTTAACAGATGCACAAATCCAAGTTTGCCATGTCGGACGGGTAATGTGAGTAACCATGAAACAACGTCCTTTTCTAGGCCTTAGGCTCCAAGACGCCTTTAACAAGACAATGGCCGCCAGACTTCGGAAAAGGAATTGGCATGCGCAGATCATTCCATTCACTGGTTACGGGTCAAAAGAACACGTTCGGGTTATTGCTCGTGTGGTGCTGCGCCCGTCTGAAGCGAAAACGCATTTGGGAATATATGCAGAACAATTTCTTAATCAACGCGGCTGGCGAAATTTCTTTCGCGTTCCGGTGCCAGATACACCGGTGCAACTGCGGGTCGGCAAACATGTCATAGATTTGGTTACTGATCGCACCGGTTATATAGATTTTCAGGTTCGCGACCACGGCTTAGAACCTGGCTGGCATGAGGTGACGATTGATTCACCCCAATGTGAACGGGTGAATGCCCCCGTCCAAGTGATTAGCGAGACGCAAACCTTTGGGATTATTTCTGATATTGACGACACCATTATCACTACATGGTTGCCTAGGTTATTCCTGGCCGCATGGAACTCTTTCGTCATGACTGAGGGCAATAGGCAAGCTGTAGAGGGTATGGCGCGCATGTACCAAAAATTGCTGGCTGAGCACCCTGGTGCCCCGCTCGTGTATGTGTCGACTGGCTCTTGGGACACGTTGCCGTTCTTGAATCGCTTCATGAAACGCCACGGTTTCCCTAAAGGACCGCTGCTGCTAACAAACTTTGGGCCGACACAGACCGCGTGGTTCAGGAACGGACGTGACCATAAGCGCTACTCTTTGTTCGAGTTGGCACGTGACTTCCCGAATATCTCGTGGCTGTGCGTGGGCGATAACGGTCAGCATGACCCGGTGTTGTACCGGCAGTTTTCGGAACTCATGCCAGGTCATGTTAGAGCTATCGCCATTCGTGAGCTATCGCAGGCCGAACAGATTTTGGCTCACGGTTCAACGCAGGTGCTTTCGGATAATGCCCATTTGGCGTGGACGCCACCAACAGTGGCAGAAGTTTTCGGAGCCAACGGGGACGAATTGCATAAAGAACTAAAAGAATTGAAAGAGATTGGTTAGTCAGTGGTAACTTCAGCAAGCACCGACGAAGAACGCATTATCGACGTTGATGTCTCTAGCGAGATGGAAGCCAGTTTTCTTGAGTATGCCTATTCCGTTATCTATTCCAGGGCTTTACCAGACGCTAGAGACGGTCTGAAGCCAGTACAACGGCGCATCCTTTACATCATGCGCGAGATGGGTTTGCGTCCCGACAAACCGCATATCAAATGTGCCCGCGTTGTCGGGCAGGTTATGGGTTTGCTTCACCCCCACGGTGATACTGCCATCTACGACGCCCTAGTCAGAATGGGTCAAGACTGGTCGATGAGGCTGCCGATGATCGATGGCCATGGCAACTTTGGCTCTCTTGATGCCGGTCCCGCTGCGTACCGTTACACCGAATGCCGATTAGATTCTCCAGCGTTGGCGATGGTGGACGGACTGGACGAAGACACGGTGGATTTTCGTCCTAATTATGACGGTAAAGAAACTGAGCCAGCAGTTTTGCCTTCAGCTATCCCGAATCTGCTGGTTAACGGTGCAACGGGTATCGCGGTAGGGATGGCTACCAATATGGCTCCCCATAACCTTGTTGAGGTGGTTGGCGCGCTGAAGCACCTGCTAGCCAATCCCAAGGCGCAATTAGACGAATTAATGCGTTATATTCCAGGCCCCGACTTCCCTACCGGCGGCAAAATTATTGGCTTAGATGGTATTCGTGACGCTTACGCTACAGGACGTGGCACCTTAAAGCTGCGCGCTAGCGCGCGCATCGAGAAGGTAAGTGCCCGTCGCAAAGGCATTATCATTTCTGAGCTGCCATATATGGTCGGGCCAGAAAAAATTATCGATCAAATTAAAACCCTGGTGCAGAAAAAACGCATCACTGGCATAGCTGATATCAAAGATTTAACGGATCTAGCTCATGGCACTCGCCTAGAAATCACTGTCAAAAACGGTATTAATCCGCAAGCATTGTTGGCTCAGCTCTATAAGATGACCAAACTTGAGGACACTTTTGCTATCAACAATGTCGCTTTGGTGGAGGGTCAGCCACGCACCTTAAGTTTGCGGGAATTACTTGAGGTCTATCTTGAGCACCGCGAAAATGTCACTCTAAGACGCGCCGAGTTTCAGTTAAATAAAGCTGAGGAACGCCTTCATTTGGTTGAGGGGCTGCTGCTGGCCATCTTAGATATCGATGACGTGATCGCAATAATTCGCTCATCTGATGATGTTGGGCAAGCACGAGAGCGGCTAATTGACGCTTTTGAGTTAAGCGAAAAACAAGCCAATTACATTCTTGATTTGCAGTTACGTCGGTTAACGAAACTGTCAAAAATCGAATTAGAAACAGAACGCGATGAACTAACCAAGAAAATTGCCGAATTAACCGAGCTTATAAATGACGATGACAAGATTCGGGAAAAAGTTTCCACAGATTTGGATGATATCGCTAAGAAATTTGGTACCCCACGTAGAACTGTGCTGTTAGAAGATGCCGGGACCAGCGTCACTGCTGCCACCCCACTTGAGGTTCCAGACGACCCATGCCTGGTGATGTTGAGCTCATCTGGCTTGATGGCAAGAATGGACGCCACCTCTGTTAGCGCTCAAGGACCGAGATCCCGTCACGATGTGATCGTTTCTTCAGTCTCGACCACTGCACGCGGCGTTTTCGGGGTGTTGACATCACAAGGGCGGCTGTTGCACGCCCAGGCTATCGAACTACCGACCGTTGTACCACGAGCAATTTCTTGCAATTTACAGGGGGGCTCTAGAGTTTCGGAGCTCTATGATTTGGCTCCAGATGAGCGTGTTGTCGGGCTTTGTCGGGTAACCGAGGAGGGGCTTGGGCTTTATGTTGGAACCGCAAACGGCGTTGTCAAGCGCGTAAATCCAGAAGTTTTAACTAAAGATGAGTGGACTATCATCCGGCTAAATGACGGCGATGAGGTGGTCGGCGCTGGCGAGCTAGTCAGCGAAGATGACGAGTTCGTCTTTATCACCTCTGACGCCCAACTGTTACATTTTGGTGCCGACACGGTTCGTCCCCAAGGACGCGGCGGCGGAGGTATCGCCGGAATACGGCTAGCCAAAGATGCCAAAGTAATTTGGTTTGGTGCCACACCGGCAAAAGATGCCCTGGTCGTCACAGTCTCCGGTAGCACTGATGCGCTGCCTGGAACCGAATCCGGAAATATCAAGTTAACCGATTTTGACGAGTATCCGGCGAAAGGACGAGCCACGGGCGGGGTGCGCTGCCACCGATTCTTGAAAGGTGAGGATACGCTGCTGAAAGCGTGGGTAGGGGCTAAACCGGCTATTGCCGCTGCAGGGTCTGGCTCTCCCATCGATTTACCCACTGAAAACGGCAAACGTGATGGGTCAGGAATTAGTTGCTCTCAGCCCATCGACGCAATCGCTAGCCGCGAGCTGAGACACGTAGAATAGTTACATGGCTTTTGATGATTTGCTAGCCGAGAATAAGAAATACGCTGAACATTTCGACGATCACCATTTTAATGGGAAAGCTGAAGTCGGCGTTTTGATGTTGACCTGCATGGATTCGCGTATCGAACCATTGGCCATGATTGGCCAAAAAATTGGGTCGCTAAAAATATTGCGTACCCCTGGAGCTTTTTTAACGCCGGATGCGCTTAGCGGGTGCATCGTCGGCGTCCATAAACTTGGAGTTGATCGCATCATGGTGGTGGCTCACACCAGATGCGCGATGGCTAACCAAACTGAAGAAGAGCTCCTTGAATTGGTAGCCAAACATGCTGGCAAAGATATCGGCGAATTAACTTTGGGAGCCGACCCAGCTCAGCGGGCAAGGCTCTCGCACGACGTTGAAGAATTACGTAATCACCCACTGATTGGCTCATTCGCTGAGATTGGCGGGTTCATGTATGACGTCGATTGGGGTCGGTTGACACAGGTTCTTTGAGCTTGGCACTGCCTCTTGTATCATCGTCCGAGAATTGGAGGAAGATGATGAGCAATAACCGCACCGGCTACCTGGACGAACCAAAGACACTTGGCAACTGGTTGACCCGGTTACTGAAAGGTATTTTGGTAGGCATTGGTTTTATTCTGCCTGGGCTATCAGGTGGGGTACTAGCGGTTATTTTCAAAATCTATGACCCGATAATCCGGTTTTTATCGAAGCCATTTCATAGGTTTATAGCCCAGTTGCGCTATTTTCTACCGATAGGTATTGGCGGTGCTATCGGTGTGGTGCTGTTTTCCGTGGTGGTCGATGCCGCTTTTGGACGATTTGCTGCCCAATTTATTTGTTTATTTATCGGTTTTGTTATCGGAACCTTTCCCTCCCTGTTTCGGCAAGCGGGTAAACAAACGCGGGGTTTGATCCACTGGGCAATCATGGCAATCTCAGCTATCGCAATCTTTGCTCTAATGTGTTGGGGTGGAAGTATTGCATTACACGTAGCTCCATCTGTACCAGTGTGGTTCGCCTCAGGCGCTTTGATTGGTTTGGGTGTGATCATTCCTGGCATGAGCCCATCCAATTTTCTGATCTACTTCGGTCTTTACGACAAGATGGCTGCCGGTATTAAAGACTTTGATTTCTTGGTGATAATCCCGTTAACACTTGGCTTAATCGTCTGCATTCTGCTGTTAGCCAAGGCTGCCGAGTGGGCTTTTGAACACTACTACGCCGGCATGTATCACTTTATTCTCGGCATGGTTATCGGATCATCCTTAGCGATTTTCCCGACAGTTGTTTTCCCCTCTTTTAGCCCAAAGGGATTGGCCGAAATGGGACTGTCATTGGGGTCTGCTGTAGTGTTTGCCATTGTTTTGTTAGCCGCAGGCGTTTTGTCGTCTTGGCTGTTTTCGAAACTAGAAGACAGATTCTCTGGCCAACGTGAAGCCTTAGATACCGCCATCTAACCATCGCTTGCGAGCTGATGATGCTCTGGTTCCTTAACCTTCGCCATCACTACTAGGCCAGCCAACAACACGCAGACGATACCTAGAATTCCCCAGTATTGAGTGTTTTCTTCGCGCGTTATCAGCGCACCTAGCCCGATTGCTAAACCAAAAAGAGCCGGCGAGAGGAAAGAGATAACTCGGCCAGTGGTGGCATAGAGCCCGAAAACCTCGCCAGACTTACCTAGTGGAATCAATCTTGCCAGAAAAGATCGGGAAGCTGATTGGGCTGGTCCAACGAAGGCACACATTATTAGCCCGACCACCCAGAATATTTTGGGACCACCATCGTGGAAAAAGAAAATTACTAAGCCACAACCCACTAGAAGCGCAAGTGAAATCATGATTACCCGTTTTGGGCCTAGCTTGTCGTCCAAAAGGCCGAAGGCGATAGTTGCAATGCCAGCAATAATATTGGCGGCCGCTCCGAATATGACAACATCCGTAGTAGTAAACCCGAAAGTGCCAGAAGCGATCACAGCACCGAAAGCAAATACCCCAGCTAGGCCGTCGCGAAACAGTGCTGAGGCAAACAAGAAGTAGATAGTTTGGCGGCTTACTTGCCACAACCTTTTTACGGTATTTCCCAGCTCAACATAGGATGCAATAACGACGCAAAACCACGACCAAATAACTGCTGGCTGTCGGTGTTGCCATTTTTCAACACCTGGAACAGGGCGAGGCTTCGCGTCTTTATTATCTTTTAACGCTAAGAATGTAGGAATAGTAAAGATCAGCGTCCACACACCGCATACAATCATCGAGACGCGAACGTCCATCGCGTTCTCAGATGTAACGCCAAATAATCCAGTATCTGGTGAGATGAAGCCAAAAAACAACACCAATAAAACGATGATGCCACCCAGATAACCCATCCCCCAGCCAAATCCTGACACTCGACCGACATTATGTTCGCCAGCGACATCATCTAGTAGAGAGTTGTAATTAACGGAACCAATTTCTGAAACGACAGATCCTACTGCTAACAGCCCTAAGCCTAACCACAGATATGCCGGCTCTGGTTTGACGAAGAATAGTGCGGCAGAGATGGCGGCCAACGCCCAAGTCAACCATTTGAGCACAGACACAGTTCGTCCTGAACGATCCACGGTCTGCCCGAGCACTGGGGCTGCGATAGCTACCACAACACCAGCCAAAGCGGTCGATAGGGATAGCGATGCGCTAGTGGTATTGGTGTCACCGAAAGCTTTAGAAGTGATGTAGACGGAAAAAACGAAAGTAGTTATTACCGTATTGAAGGGCTGAGTTCCCCAATCCCACATTGCCCAAGAAATGGTTTTTAGCCGGGACTGGCCACCCGCTTTACCAAGCGCTGTTGGCGCTTTGTCATAGGTTGTGCTCACATTCAAGACCGTAACCCATGAACGGCTTATTAGCTTAATCGTCCCGGCTAAAAACCAGAATTAATTCATTTATCTCTTTTATGCCAGAGCGGAAACAAGGTAATTGTTAACGGTTGCCTTGATGACCTCAATCTCTCCAGGCTCATTAGCCTCAATCAATTCAGCCTGGGTCTTATCTAAGGCGTATTCTTCCAAGTCAGCGAGGCTTACGTTGCCCTCCTCGACGCGCTTGCCAATGCCCTGGTCGAAAGATGAATAGCGCTTGGCCAATAGATCCTGAATGAACCCATCTTCGTGCATCTTGGCTGCTACCAGCAGCCCGGCGGCATAGGTATCCATGCCGACAACGTGGCCGAGGAATAGGTCGCGTTCAGTGTATGAGCTGCGGCGCGGCTTGGCGTCGAAGTTCAGGCCACCACGAGGACCGATGCTGCCGGCATCCAGAACTTCCCACATTACCGAAGTTGCTTCGTATAGATCGGAGGGGAATTCGTCCAAATCCCAGCCCAACAGTTTGTCGCCTTGGTTGGCGTCCAGCGAGCCAAGCAGACCGGCTGCACGAGCAACCCGAATCTCATGCTGGTAGGTGTGACCAGCTAGATTAGCGTGGTTGCCTTCAAGGTTCAGCTTGAAGTGATCGTCTAAACCGTAGCTCTTCAAGAATGCGATCGTGGTCGCCGCATCAAAATCGTACTGGTGAGTGGTTGGCTCTTTTGGCTTTGGCTCAATCAGGAACTGAGCATCTAGGCTAATCTCCTTGGCGTAGTCGACAGCCATCTGGAAGAAGCGGGCGATGTGATCCTGCTCGCGTTTCAGGTCGGTGTTCCACAGGTTTTCGTATCCTTCACGCCCACCCCAGAAAACATAGTTTTCGGCGTTCAGACGCTTGGCGATCTCTAAGCTGTGCTTAAGCTGAGCCCCGGAATAGGCGAAGATGTCAGCGAATGGCGATGTTGCCGCACCAGCCTGGAAGCGCGGATTGCTAAACAGGTTGCAGGTGTTCCACAGCAGCTTGACGCCAGTTTCTTTCTGTAAGGTTTCGATGCGATCAACTACACGATCTAAGTTCTTGTTAGTCTCACGAAGGGTGTCGCCTTCTGGAGCAATGTCACGATCGTGGAAGCAGAAGAATTCTGCGCCTAGCTTTTGGTAGAACTCAAAAGAATAATCGACCTTGGCAAGGGCTAACTCCATCGGATCCGAATACTTGTCGAATGGACGCTGAGCAGTACCCTCACCGAATGGGTCTACAAGACGCTGATCAAAGGTGTGCCAATAGGCCACCCCGAAGCGTAGCCACTCAGACATCTTCTTTCCGGCAACCACTCGATCTGGCTGATAAAAACGGAATCCTAGACCCTGCTTAACCTCATCAGTTCCAACGAACTTGACGGGGTCTACACTCCAAAGATCCGACATTTAGGTACCTCCTCGTACAACCCTCCCGGCAACCGGTTGATGCGATACACCGGATAGTCTTTTGTATTGTTATAAAACAAATATTATCAGAACGAGTGCCAACCTCCAACCCTTCACACAAAATCACCACAAAAAAAGAAATACTGTCTCGCCAGAGTCAGATAGCTGACCAATATAGTTGCGACAGTGGCTTGCGTTGCCTTTCAGGTTTCGACGCCTTCGCCAAACCTAGGGCAGACATTGTGAACGGCACATAAGGCTCGGGAATACTGAACTGTTCACGCACTTTCGCCTTATCAAAGCTGGCGAAGGGGCGCATAAACAACCCCATGGCAGTTGCTTGCAGCAACATGTTTTGAACGGCGGCACCAAGGTCGTATGGTCCAAAATCAACGCCGTGCCGCTCAGACGGGAAGGGTTGATAGATATTAAGAATCAGTGCGGAGGCGTCCAGTGCCCAGTCAGAGTACCCATTGGCAGCATCGGCTAATTTCTTGAAGTTTTCATCACCTTTAAGCCCGACAATAAACCACCATTCCTGCTTATTCATAGCCGATGGAGCCCACCGTGCAGCCTCTAAAACCTGCTCCGTTTGTTCTTTTGTGACCACATATGCCGGGTCGTATTCCCTCGGGCTCCAACGCTCACTGATTATCTCGTGTATTTCTGTCATGGATCTACGCTAGCCCTCTCCGCAGCGCGCAATCACGCCCTTAAAGATTTTTATTATTCCTGAAGCGCAGGCCGACCGGGCCCACGCATTTTGCCGACGTTCTTAGGCAATCGATCAGCTTTGGCTAACGATTGCCTAAGAAGTATCTCGATTTGCGCGTTCACGGAACGCAAGTCGTCACTCGCCCACCTGGCCAGCGCGTCGTAAACCGCCGGGTCGAGACGAAGCGAGATCACCTTTCGGCTCACTGATAAAGGCCACCAGTGTTAATGACTGGCTGGGCATTGTTGTCCGAGCACAGAACCACCAGCAGATTCGAGACCATGGCCGCACGACGCTCCGGATCCAGGTCTACGATTTCCTTTTGCTCTAGCTCATCCAACGCTTGTTGCACCATTGACACTGCACCCTCCACAATGGTCTCGCGCGCGTCCACAATGGCAGTAGCTTGCTGGCGCTGCAGCATGGCTTGCGCGATTTCAGGCGCGTAGGACAACGACGAAATCCGCGTCTCAATGATCTCCAAGCCAGCAATAGCCACCCGAGCAGCTACCTCACGAGCCAATTCTCCACTAACCTCATCGGTTGAGCCACGAAGGGACACCCGACCGTCAACAGGCGAGTCATAGGGGTGCTGAGTTGCGATATGGCGCAGTGCCGACTCGGATTGAGATGTGATGAATGCTTCATAATCCTCTACCGAGAACGTAGCTTGAGCGGTATTAGCAACCTGCCACACCACAATCGCAGACGCTTCAATCGGGTTCCCATTGTAGTCATTGACTTTCGCCAGCTTGGTCTCAAAGTTTCGCACCCGAACTGACACATTCTTCCTAGAAGAAAATGGAATAGTAAACGACATTCCAGGGCGACGCAAGGTGCCAACATAGCGTCCGAAAAACTGCACGACCCTAGTATGACCAGGCGATATAACGACGAAACCAGTCAAAACGATAGGCACCACAATAAACATGGCAAAGGTTGCGATAGCGCACGCCAGCGTCGAGCCACTACCCCTACCCGCATCCATAGCGTTCACCGAGACAACGAAGCCCCAAATCGAAAGACCCAACACAACGATGCCGCCCAGCAATAGAAATGCAGCACCCAGTGCGCCGACTGACCACGCTGCTTTCTCTTTAATCTCGACTTGCGTGCCATCGTGACCAACCGGAGCCGCATCGGATTTTTCGCTCATTTGAGTTGTGGATTGAGTCATAAATCCTCCTTTAAGAAAAGTGATATTAATATGATATCACTTTTAAGGTTGAGACTTGCCCGTCACAGGGTAACGACTTTTTAATAACCAGCCACCATCACTGCGGACGGCTTTAGCAGTGATTCTCACACCTGTCCACATCGTTCAAATTTGGCCTTCACTAGCAGTTCAGCAGTGTCTTGGTGACATGGAACTAAATCAACGTGTCACTCTGAGACTTTCGTATGCCAGCCTCTTTGACTGACTTACAGCTCATAGTTACTAGATCTTGCCATGTAGTAAAGCTACTTCATCAACTGCATTGCGGTACAGTTGTGACATTTATTGGGTTTGCGATAAAGATGATAGAATTATTTTGCTTTATGTAGTAAAAAACACTGGAAGGCCTTATGCTCAAGTTTAAAAATGAACTTTGTTCTTTTTTAGCTGCAAACCCCGGCGAGGTGGTGCGAAGATTCGCCAATTTCCTAAAGAGATTGATTGCCATCGTCCTCGTCTGCGCCTTGGGTTTCACGCTATTGACCCCGTCCCTGGCTCATGCCGAGGATCTACAGATCAGCTCCCAGGCTGACAAACAAAGCGTCAATCCGACTTTGGAAAACACTCCGGGCGTCGAAGCTACTTCGCAGTCAGGCGACGGGCTAGAGATAGGGCCGGAGATTATTGGGCAACCCGTGCGTGCTGTCAGAAAGCCGACTGTTAATGATGTGTTTGCTGGAAATAAAACTGTTTCTGGAAAAATAACTATCGGATTCAATCAAAGAAAGCAAAAAAAGCTAGACGTGACGATTCACGTGACCGTGAATCGTCAAGCAGGTGGAACTGAAGAAAAGACGGCTATTGTTCCATACACGATCAGCAGTCCGGACTGGACGGTTACTTTAGCTAGTGAACTTGTAGCGGGCGACACAGTCACTGTAAAACAAGAGTTTGAAGGCGAATTTTCTGAAGGTGTCGTTCTGGAAATTAAGAAAGCCCTGAGTGACCAGCATAAAGCTGATCTGAAGATGCCGACCGGTGAAATCTGGATTGAACAGACAGGGGCCAATATAGTCAATGCAGAAGAACAAGCCGAAGCATTGAGATTAGTAAAGGAAGCAAATCCTACAATAGCTGGCGATATATCATCTGTTGAACTAAAAATTTATGGAACTACTGCTCCTAAGACGGCTAAAATTAATGTAACTTATACTGATGGCTCGACATCAGGTGAAATTGCTGCTCCCGGTTTAATAGTAAAACAAGTAACCGACACTTCAATGGGCGCTAACATTAGCGATATTACCGTTGTTGACAATGTGATTAGAGGAAAGCTGAATGGAACCGGGCCTTTTGATAACATCAAGGTTCAGATATATACCAAACTTTCCCCAGGAGCTTTAAATACTTTTAATAGTGCTAACGGATGTAAGGTTGATAAAAACTCATCTAAACCCGTAGAAGTGAGCGTAGATTCTAATACGGGCGAGTTCACATACACCATTCCTAGTGCTGATGGCCTTCCCCGAGATCAAATAGTTGGTGTTTCTGTAAAAGAAAAGAACAAGTTTGTATCGTGTGGAACCTCTACTGTTATACTGGCTACCCCTCAAAAAACCGAAGTTCGGGATCCCAAAAAGCTAACTGATCAAGAAAAAGATAAAATCAGGGAAGCTATTAGAACAGCCAATACTATAAATGGGAAGTCTAAACTCCCCGATGGAACTGGATTTAATGACGGTACATCTGCATTCATTGAATTTGATAAAGACGGAAACGTTACAATAATCAGTCCTAATGATGTGGAAGTTGAGGGTTGGGATAGTAGCTACAATCCGATATATGCAAAAAATCCCGATGGAACCTATAAACTACAGACCGGTAAAGAAAATAACGTAATTAAATTCCCGGCGAAAGATCTGGTGAAAAATATCGCACCTAAATCTCCGGCGATTGCGGTAGATACGGATAAGGGTGAAGTCACCATTACTCCACCGGCTTATAAAGACCCCGGTGATGATACCGACTTGGCGTCCTACACGATTACCTACAAGGACGCTTCGGATGCTGATAAAACCGTCACCTTAACGAGAACCGTGGACACTACAGGTAAGACCACATGGTCATCAGATGGTGCGACCGTTGATGCGAATACTGGGGTGGTAACCCTACAGATTGAAGATTTAGCAGTGGGAGCCACCATCACGGCAAAAGCAAAAGATAATGGCGGATTAATTCCTGAAGAAACCCCGCTTGAATCAGCTCCGGCCAGCGAGACGCTTGAAACTGTCACTGTCAGCTACGATGGCAATGGCGGCACCGGCAATATGGTTAGCAAGAAGCTCAACAAGGGTCAGAAATACACCTTGGTAGCTAATAGTTTCACTGCCCCGGAGAACCAACAGTTCGATACCTGGGAAATTGACGGCAATAGAGTTGCAGCGGGTACCGAGATTACGGTCACCAAAGACACCGTGGTGAAAGCCATTTGGAAGTCGAATAAGATTCCCGATGTCGAGGTCGTGCTGCCCAAGGCGGGCGTGTTTAGCCTCAACTACGTAGCGGGTTACGCGGCGCTGTTGATAATTGCTTTGACGGGGGTTGGCTACCTGCGTCAGAACAGGCGTGGAGAGTCCACGGCTTAAGTGGGGTCCGCCGGCTGGGCAGCCAAAACTGGCCGACCGGTGGAAAGCCAAACGCTTCACCGCGTGCCTAAGAGCGTTTAGGCACCGATGTAAGAGACATAATCAGCAACCTGGTTGCGCACATAATAGGGGGCATCGGAAGATGAAGGGCTCGAAACTTCGGGCAGCAAGGACATCAGCCGATGTCAAAAATGAAATTGAAAGGAAAGAAAATGGCTAAGAAGTCATTTCGCAAGCTGCTAGCCGCAGCCTGCGCCCTGACGCTGGTCGGCGGCATGGGTGCGGCGGCCACGGCCAACGCGGCTACGGACGCCCCTTGGGACCCGGCAAACGTGAACAAGCCTGGCTCCATCAACATTTACAAGCTGAAGGACGGTACTACTGTTGACCCTGATCACAGCAAGATCGATCCTGCTACTTTGAACGCGGCTGACGCCGTTCCTGGCGCCGAGTTCACCGTAACCCCGGTTACTCAGGTCCAGGTCGGGGCCGACAAGAAAGCCGTTGATCTTACGAAGTGGGGGGGCTGGGAGGACATCTCCAATGTCATTTCGGGCCTGAACGCTAACCCGGATGACACCACCCTCTACACTCTAGGAACTGCTACCGCTCCTCAGACTACTGACAATACTGGTAAGGCAGTTTTCTCTGACCTGAAGATCGGCCTGTACAAGGTTGTGGAGACTAAGGTTCCTGCTGGCTACACCGGCACCACCACCTTCTTCATGACGATTCCGCAGATCACCGGCTCGGATCCGTCAACCGCCAAGTACAACTATGATGTGAACGTGTTCCCGAAGAACAAGGACGTCCACACCGGCGCTCTAACAAAGGAAGTTGATCAAAATAGCTTCGTTGGCGCTGGGGACACCGCTGACTACACGATCACGGCAGCTACCACGACTAGTGCCAAGAAGGGCGGCAGCGGCTACGCAGCCAAGGACTTCACCGACTACGCGATCTTCGATGACGCCCCGAATGCTGCGTACTCCGACATCGCTGCCGCAGCAGTGAAGGAAGTCAAGGTTGGCGACACTAAACTCGACGCAGCCGATTACAGCGTGTCTGTTATCAACACCGCGTCCGAGGCCGACAAGTTCTCCAAGGGTCTTGCTGCGAATTATTCTCGAATCATCGTGAAGTTCACCCAAAGCGGTCTGGGCAAGATTGCTACTGCAAAGAACGCTGATGAGAACGTCAAGGTTTCGATGAATGTCAGCCTGACTTTCGTCACGGAGAATCTTCCCGATATCGTTACTAACAACTCCGGCTATGTCCCCGGGCTACAACCCGGATACCCCAGGCGTAACTCCTCCAACCCCGGTCACTCCTCCTACACCTGATGATCCGAGTGATCCTGGTGTTGAACAAACCGAGTTCGGTGACTTCAAGATCAAGAAGGTCGCTGCTGAGGATAACAACAAGACCTTGGAGAAGGCCGAGTTCCTCGCCTTCGCGGTCAAGTCCGACGCTGACGCTTGCGCCGCAGACACCGGCCGCAAAGCAGAAAACTGCGCCGATAAGGCATCTGTGATCGAGCTCAAGTCCGGTACTGACGGCCTGACCCCCGCTAAGAAGGTTAAGCTCAACAGCAAGTTCTGGGTCGTTGAGACCAAGGCACCGGAAAAATACGTACTCTCCGGTGAGGTGACCGAGATTACCGCTACCAAAGCATCGGCAACCACTCCGATTACTATCGAGAACGTTCTCAGCTCCGACTCTGGTAGCTGGTTCAAGCTGCCGAGCACCGGCGCCATCGGTGTTGGCGTCTTCGCGCTGCTGGGTGCTGGCCTGGTGGCTGGCGGCACCGCGATGCACATGCGTTCGCGTCGTCGCGAGAATGCCTAAGCTCGTCTGCTAATGACTAGCTACAGCTAAATAAACTTGTGGGGCTGACCCAAGCCGGGTCGGCCCCACAAGCTGTGTAAAAGAGCGACCCGTCAAAAGTCACCACAAGGGATACCGGCGCTTCGCAAATCGGAAGCGAAAAGCCTTGTCAGCGCGCTTTGGCTGTTTCAAAGGGCTAAAGCGGGCGAGTCCATGTTGCGGCTTTTGTCTGGTCGAACCAAAACCTTACTGTTCAGATCGGCGGAAAAATGACTGATTCGCGAGACCCTCAAGGGTTCGGCGAAGATAACGGCCCCGAGCGGGCGGCAGGCGATTACGCCGCAGCCGAGACGAAGCCCGCCGAGCAGCTGACCGAGGCGGAAAAGGCCAAGAAGGTTCGCCGCCAGCGTATGCTGCCGCTGATTTTTATTCTGCTGGGCGTGCTACTACTGGCATACCCGATCACCTCGACCGTCTGGAACAACCACCAGGCCAAACTGGTCAGCCGCGCCTACGAGAACCACGTGAACAATCAGTCGCAGGAGTTGAAAGACTCCTACATCGCCCGCGCCCGCGAATACAACGAGAACCACAAGGGATACCCAGTGCTCGACCCGTACCTGGGCGACGCGGCGCCAGACTCGCCGGAATACCGCGAATACCTGAGCGTGCTAGATCAGCCATCGGGCATTATCGGCGTCGTAAAGATTCCCAAGATTGACGTCAAGCTGTCGATGTATCACGGCACCGATCATGACACGCTCAACAAAGGCGCCGGCCACATGTTCGGCTCCGACCTGCCCGTCGGCGGGGTAGACCGGCACACCGTAATCACCGCTCACACCGGCCTGCCGAGCTCTACCATGTTCGACCGCCTAACAGACCTCAAGGTCGGCGACAAATTCTTCTTCGAGGTGCAAGACCAGACCTTCGGCTACCGCGTCACCCGAATAGACGTTGTCGAACCCCACGACCCGAGCCTGCTTGGCCGCGTCGAGGGCAAAGACCTCGCCACGCTGCTCACCTGCACGCCCTACGGCATCAACTCGCACCGGCTGCTGGTGACCGGCGAGCGCGTCATCCCGACCCCCGATGTGCCCCCGGTCAACGGCATGCAGTGGTCGTGGTGGATGACGCCGTTCCTGCTGGCGATCCTGATCTCGTTGGTGATAGCGGCCCAGGTGGCTCGCTACCTGGCGGGCAGGCGCAAGAAGGAAAAGGAAGAGGAATCCGCCGAGGCTCCCGATTCCCTTGCCGAGACCGAACTCGCCTAGCCAGACCCGTTTTTTCGTCCGGAAAACCTGGCTTATTTGAAGAATGCCGAGGCATGGCGGCCTGGTGCTTTGCAGATTGTGAGCCAAAACTTGTTGGATGAGTGATGGTCATTCATCTTTTGTCGACTGATCGCAAAAGAGGGTATAGTTGGTGTTTGAATCCGCCGGTGTCAAACAGTTTGGTAACTAGCGTCGCCGCATTCCGGCGACGCACTGTTTAGCCCTACTCACAACCATTACCGCCAACAGCGAGCGTCGCCGTGCTCCGGCGACGCGCTGTTCCGTGATCGACAGCGCTACGCGCACGATCACGCTCCCAGGTTCGAATCCACAGTGCTAAATAAAGTTAAATCCCAGCCAAAAGGCCGGGATTTAACTTTGTGGAGGTAAGGGGATTCGAACCCCTGGCCTCTTCCATGCCATGGAAGCGCGCTACCAACTGCGCCATACCCCCAAACGGGTGGCTGTCTTTCAACAGCACGACTAGAAACATTATCGCACCCAAGCAGAAAGCTCCAAATCAGGAATTACCATCTGCGTCAACAAGCCCTAAATCGATTTGTGGGCAGTCCTTCCACAATCTTTCCAAACTGTAGAGCACCCGCTCAGATTCATGCTGAATATGAACCACCACATCTCCATAATCCAGTAGCACCCACCGTAACTGGCGATCCCCCTCGCGGCGAATTGGACGCTGCTGAATCTGAGCTAATATCTTATCTTGGACTTCATCCATTATGGCATCCACTTGGGGTTCATTGTGACCCGAGACAATTAGGAAAATATCTGCCACTGCTAACTTCTCGGATACATCGAATGCGACGATGTCACTGGCGAGCTTACTCGCTGCAGCTTCAGCAGCGATTTTCGCAGTATCGATTGCTTCTTGAGTTGCTGCCATTAATCCTCTCTATCTGGATCTGCCCTCAACGGCAGAACCTTTTGGCTAGGCGTATAAAGACCGCGTTTGGCGACATATTGCACAACCCCGTCAGGAACGAGATACCAAAGAGGCAACCCTTCGCAAACACGCTTTCGACACTCCGTCGAACTAATCGCCAAAGCTGGCACCTCCAATAAAGTCACTTTATCGGAGGGTAAATGACTGATGTCGCGCTTGGATAAATCCACCCCTGGCCTACTAACCCCGACGAATTGAGCTAAATCAAATAATTCGTCTGCCCCTCGCCAAGTCAAAATAGCTGCCAGCGCATCAGCACCGGTGATGAAGAACAATTCAACATCGTCGCCACGCTCTTTCTTAATATCTTTCAACGTATCGACAGTATAGGTATTGCCAGCTCGATCAATGTCGACGCGCGATACTGAGAATCTCGGGTTAGACGCGGTCGCTATAACCGTCATCAGATAACGATCTTCAGCGTGGGAAACTTTTCGTCCAGCCTTCTGCCAAGGAATACCAGTCGGAACAAAAACAACCTCGTCCAAACCAAAACGAGCAGCAACCTCAGAACCAGCAACTAGGTGGCCGTGGTGGATCGGATCGAAAGTGCCACCCATAACCCCTAAGCGGTAACCACCGTGATTCTTCTTACGAGCTAACCCCGTATCTGAGCCAAAATCAGTCATTCTTACCGCCTCATTTTCGCACTTGGCCTTGACCAGTAACGACATATTTTGTGGACGTCATTTCAGCTAATGCCATCGGCCCTCGCGCATGCAATTTCTGTGTAGAAATACCAATTTCGGCACCAAACCCAAACTCTCCCCCGTCTACAAATCGGCTAGAGGCATTAACCAACACTGCAGCCGCATCAATACTGGCCACAAATTTATCTGCAGACGCCACACAAGAGGTAACTATTGTCTCTGAATGACCGGTTGAATATTTTTGAATATGCTCAATAGCCTCATCTAAGTCGGCCACAATTTTGACTGCCAGATCTAAAGATAAAAACTCTGATACAAAATCGGCTTCCTTAGCAGCAATGATTCTGTCATCGATGCGACGAGATCTTTCATCACCGTGCAAAGTTACCCCAAGACCAATCAAAGTATCAGTAATTTTTGGTAGAAAATCTTTAGCAATGTCTCCATGGATAAGAAGGGTTTCTAGCGCATTACAGACACTAGGACGTTGTGTTTTCGCATTAATGATTATCGTTTGAGCCATCTGAAAATCAGCAGATTCGTCAACAAAAAGGTGACAATTTCCGGTACCCGTTTCAATCACCGGCACTTTCGCCTTATCTACCACTGCATTAATCAGATTCGCTCCCCCACGTGGAATCAGCACATCAACCAACCCCCTAGCTTGCATCAACTCATCTGTTGCTTCGTGACCACCTTCAACCAGACTGACAGATGCTTCGGGTAAACCTGCTTTAACCAAACCTCGCCTTAATGAGGCAACTATCGCCCGATTCGAGTTGAGTGCGCTAGATGAGCCACGCAACAGTGAAGCGCTGCCAGATTTCAAACAAATTCCAGCAGCATCAGCCGTAACATTTGGCCGAGCCTCGTAGATAATCGCTATCACTCCGAAAGGCACCCGCACTTGACGCACGCTCACGCCATTGGCGAGCGTCCAACCGCGCACCACCTCACCTACGGGGTCAGCCAAACTCGCTAGCTGACGTATACCAGCAACCATGCCAGCCAACCGAGACGAATCCAGTGACAACCGATCAATCAAAGCTGCCGGCGTGCCAGCCTTACGCGCTGCTTTAATATCTAACTTGTTAGCCGCTAACACATCTGACTCGCTGGATGCTAAAGCATCTGCCATAGCAACCAATGCGGCATCCTTGTCAGCCCTAGTGGCGCTGGCCAAAATACGTGACGCGGCACGCGCCGCCTCCCCCAGCTCGGTAATTGACATGCGAAGAAGTGTACTATTGATCGCCAATTGAGTTCGTTCCCGAATGCAACACGATCAATACATCACGATGTACAGCTGCCCTGTCATATTGCTCACCCATAGACTGAACAATATCTACAGTATGTTTTCCAACCATCTTCGCTAAGTCCTGGTGATCATAGGAAACAAGACCGCGAGCTACAGATTCACCCCGAGCATTGACGAGATCTACCGGGTCGCCGGCACGAAAATCACCCTCAATCTTGGATATGCCAGCAGGCAAAAGCGAAGCGTTTTTATTTAGGACAGCCTCCAATGCGCCCTCATCTAAAGTAAGCTTCCCGCACGAGCTGGACGCATAAGCCAGCCACAGCAACCGGCGAGGCCGACGCTTATCAATGGGCGCAAGGCAGGTGCCAACCCGAGAGCCATTAATAGCTGCCTTAGCCTGATTAGCTTGCGTCAACACCACCGGGATACCAGCAGAACAGGCAATCTGAGCAGCCAGCAGCTTCGTCTGCATCCCGCCAGTGCCAATCTTGGAACCAATTCTGGTGGTATCTACAGATAACCCCTCAATATCTGGGACAAAAGAAATTGGTTTAGAACCTGGCTCATCAGGGTGAGCAGTGTACAAGCCAGACACATCAGTCAATAAAATCAGCGCATCTGCCCTAGCTAGCTGGGCGATCAGTGCTGCTATTCGATCATTATCACCAAAGCGCAACTCGTGAGTGGCGACCGTATCATTCTCGTTGACAATTGGTACCACGCCCATGCGAATGAGAGTGCCTAAAGTTCGTAAGGCATTGCTGTAGGACTCTTGCCTAGTCAAATCCTCAACAGTCAACAACACTTGAGCGGTAACTATCCCACGGGCAGCAAATAGTTGCGTGTAGTGCTGCATCATGACACCTTGACCAACCGCTGCCGCTGCTTGCTGATGAGCTAAATCGGTTGGTCTTTTGCTTAACTTGAGTGGCTTCAGTCCGGTAGCGATTGCACCCGACGAGACCAACAAAACATCTCGACCACTATCGTGAGCATCAGCCAAAACGGCAACGAGATTCTCAATTTTCGCCTCATCTAGACCGCCGTTAACGGAAGCCAAAGAGCTAGACCCTATTTTCACCACAATCCTGCGCGCACTAGCGATAGCCTCACGCACTGTGTCTTCAGTCCAGCCCTCATCCCCGTTAGTCATCGTCAAAATCCTCAGACATGTCAGCTAGTAAATCTCGACGCCGCTGCTCTCGCCAATCCACATCACGGTCATCACTCATCGCAGCCTGACGTTGCGCCTGATACTCGACGTCACGAGCTCGACGGCGCTGAGCCGCAGGACGTGATTGAGAAAGCCTTGGATCCTCACCACGTCTGCCCAGAATTTCGGCACCTGTATCAACTTGCGGAGCAAAATCAAAAACTACCGGCCGATCTCCCTCTCCGATAGCCACCGCATCGCCAGGCAAAGCGCCAAGCTTAATTAACTCATCCTCAATGCCGATACGATTCAACCTATCCGCAAGATAACCAACAGCCTCATCGTTATTAAAATCAGTTTGTTTTACCCAACGCTCAGGTTTGGTACCACGCACCCGCCAAACTTTTCCGCCACGCCCGTCGCCTTGGCGTTTAATACTGAACTGTGGGCCAGAATCGACCGGTTTCGGACGAATAACCATTTTCGGCTTCTGGATTTCTTTGTTTAAACGATGCTCAGCAACAATTTTTGCCATAGCAAATTTCAGCTCGGTTAGACCTTGCCCAGATTTTGTCGACACGCAGAATACGGTTAACCCGCGGGCTTGCAGATCCGGCAGGACGATTTCTGCTAAATCGTGACCATCTGGCACATCAATTTTGTTTAGGACGACTAGTCGAGGCCTATCCTCTAGTCCGCCGTAAGCATTCAACTCATGCTCTATAGCTTCATAGTCGCTTATCGGATCGCGTCCAGGCTCATAGGTCGCGCAATCAATGACATGAACAATCGCCTGGCAACGTTCAATATGTCGCAAAAAATCGTGACCTAAACCTTTGCCAGCTGCAGCGCCAGGAATCAACCCAGGCACATCGGCCACAGTATAAGTATTCTCACCGGCTACCACCACCCCAAGATTAGGGGTAAGTGTAGTGAACGGATAGTCAGCAATCTTTGGTTTAGCGGCTGAAATAGCTGCGATGAGACTGGATTTTCCGGCAGATGGAAACCCAACCAAACCAATATCGGCCATGACTTTCATCTCAAGAACGAGCGTTCTCTCATCGCCTGGCTCACCAAGCAAAGCGAACCCAGGAGCACGTCTTGAACTAGAGGCTAAAGCAGCGTTACCCAAACCACCGCGCCCACCTTGAGCAATTACCACTTCGCGAGTGGAATCAGTTAAATCAGCCAGCACATTGCCATTTGAGTCGCTTACTAAAGTGCCTAGTGGGACAGGCAAAATAACATCCGCACCATCGGCGCCCGCACGATTATCGCCCATCCCAGGCTGACCATTCTCAGCCTTGCGGTGAGATTGATGATGGTAGTCAACCAAAGTGGTCAACCCTTCATCTACTCTTAAAATAACTGATCCACCGTTGCCACCATTACCGCCGTCCGGCCCGCCCAAAGGCTTAAATTTTTCGCGATGTACAGACGCACAACCATTGCCACCATTACCGGCCGACACTTTTAAGATCGCCCGATCAACAAAGGACGGAATCGCCATCAAAACACCTCAAATCACTGTTTAGACAATGTTAGCCGCACCATAAGACAAGAAGAGACAAGCACAGCGGACGGGTAGAAAACGCGTTGACAAGCAAAAGACGGATAGAATCAAGCACATGGCCAGAAAACCAAGCCACAAGAATCCTAAAGCCACTACCAATGACGAACTTTATCCTTTGGTGCTACGTGCTTGGGCTGGGTTAGTTATCGTCCCTATTGCCTATATTGCGGCTACGTTAGCGGGAGTTGGCTTGACGATAGCTTTTGGATTCAACGATGCACCCGCTCCGCCAGCTTGGTTTCAGATATTTGCGTCCTTAGTGACTTTCATCGTAATGCTGACTCCAGCCGCCTTTAGCCTTAGCTACGCTCGACAGTTAGGCACTAAAGGATCCAGACAAGGGCTATTCCCTGTAATCGTGTGCCTGCTAGTGGCAGTGGCATACCTGGTTTTACACCTGATGCCAGTTTTCGGGTAGCCGTACAGCAAAATAAAAATCGCGCCCGGAATTCCAGGCGCGATTACTACTAAAACTAAGCTTGCACAGGATCCACGTTGACGACATTACGTCCGCGTCGAGTTCCGTAGCGAACCTTGCCCTCTACGAGAGCGAACAAAGTGTCATCCTTGCCGAGCCCAACACCTTCACCCGGATGAAGTTTGGTGCCACGCTGTCTAACGAGGATTTCTCCCGCATTAACCAACTGGCCGCCGAAACGCTTCACACCGAGACGTTGGGCGTTTGAATCACGACCGTTGCGCGAGCTGGACGCGCCTTTCTTGTGTGCCATTTCTACCTCAGCCCTTAATCCCAGTGACCTTTACCTGGGTGTACCGCTGACGGTGCCCCTGGCGCTTCTTATAGCCGGTCTTGTTCTTATATTTGAGGATCCGAATCTTTGGACCCTTGGTCTCGCCTAGCACCTCGGCGGTAACCGAAGCTTTACCGAGGTCTTCACCTACGGTGATGTCATCGCCGTCGACCAGCATCACTGGCTGCAGCTCGATGCTGGAGCCGACTTCGTCGCTGATCAGATCGATCTCGACGACGTCACCGACGGCCACCTTCTGCTGGCGGCTGCCACTGCGCACGATCGCGTACACGCCTGACTCACTCTCGTTTATTCGACCCTTAAGAGGTCGAGTGTCTTACAATTCAAGCATTGCCTGATAGCAGCTCCAAAGGATTAACCGAAATGGGTTAGCCACTAATCAAGCACCGAGGGTCAATAATACGGACTAAATAGCTGGCAAGCAAACCGAGCCAAGGCTAGTTTTCTTTCTTTGCCTGCTGATTCTTTTGCGAACCTCGACGCGGACCTTTTTTGCGTCGTTCTCCGCCGTCAGCGGGAGCCTGCGAGGCAACCGGTCGGTCACTACGATGATATCCACGCCCGCCGCACTCTTCACATTCGGTAGTAAAAGCCTCAGCTAAACCAGTACCAATACGTTTACGCGTCATTTGCACTAAACCAAGACTTGTCACCTCAGAGACTTGGTGACGAGTGCGGTCTCTCGACAAACACTCGACAAGGCGTCTCAGCAACAGATCACGGTTGGCTGGCAGAACCATATCAATAAAGTCAACGACGATTATGCCACCCAAATCTCTTAACCTCAGCTGCCGCACGATCTCTTCAGCAGCTTCCAGGTTGTTCTTGGTGATCGTTTCTTCCAGATTCCCACCGTTTCCAGTGAACTTTCCAGTGTTGACGTCGATGACAGTCATCGCCTCGGTGCGGTCAATAACTAGCGAACCACCAGACGGTAAAAAGACTTTACGTTCCAACGCTTTAGCAATCTGCTCATCAATACGATATTTAGCGAATAAATCACCTTGTTTTTCGCTATCCCATTTGGTCAGACGGTCAGCCAACTTGGGTGCCACCAGGTTCACGTAATTTGACACTGTCTCCCAAGCATCATCTGAGCCGCCATGACCGGAAACGACTAATTCGCGGAAATCTTCGGTAAACAAATCGCGGATAGTCCTAAGCGTTAAATCAGGCTCGCTATAAAGTTGCATCGGCGCTGACCCGCGTGAGGCTTTGGATTCGATAACCTCCCACTGCGCTTTAAGCCGGTCAACATCGTGGGTTAGGTCTTCCTCGTCAGCACCTTCAGCAGCGGTCCTAACGATCACCGACGCGCTTTCGCTTAGCGTGTGCTCGAAGATTCCTTTCAACCGGCTGCGCTCAGTATCAGGCAATTTCCGGCTAATCCCAGACAGATGCCCATCCGGGCTGAATACCACATAGCGACCAGGAATCGAGATATGGCCAGTTAACCGGGCACCCTTAGCTCCAACCGGATCTTTAGATACCTGAACCACGACCGTCTGGCCAGATTTGAACACCTCTTCAACACGGCGCTTATCGTCAGCAACCTCAAAGGCTTCCCAATTCACCTCACCGGCGTAGAGAACAGCATTCCGTCCACGCCCAATATCGATGAATACCGCCTCCATAGACGGTAAAACATTTTGGACTCGACCAAGATAAACATTGCCGATAAGAGAAGTGGAATTTTTACGATCCACATAGTGCTCAACTAGCACATCATCCTCTAAGACGGCTAACTGCGTGTAATCGTCGGATTGACGAACCACCATCTTGCGGTTGACTTTTTCCCGCCTGGCCAAAAACTCAGCTTCGGTCAAAATAGGCGCACGATGTCTATTGTTACGTCCCTCACGACGACGTTGACGTTTTGCCTCTAATCTGGTGGAGCCCTCAATAGCGGTAATTTCGTCACTTACCGGATTAGCTCTAGGCTCACGCACCCGCACGGCAGTATCGTTTTCCGATCCGCCACGCCTACGTCGCCTACGACGCCTACGAGACGACCCGTCGCCCTCGGTTATTTCCTCATCAGCTTTCTCAGATTTCGCCTTGTCATCTGAGTTTTCAACGTTTGGGTCAACTTCTTGAAGTTTTTCACCCTCATCATTCTTAGTCTCTGAGACGGTTTCGTCTTGATCGCCATCACTATCTGTCTGCTGATTATTGGGACGACGACGGCGCCTGCCCCCACGGCGACGGCGACGCCTAGGCTGGCCGTTACCTTCCTCGTCATCAGCATCGCCCTCACTTTGAGCCTCAGTGTTGACGTCTGGGTCTGAAGGAGCGTCATAAAGTTCTTCCCGCTTGCGTCCGGCGAGACTAGCAGCCAAAGACTCTAACGCCTTCTCCTTATCCACTTGACCGCTAGCGTCAGTTGGCGCCTCGGCGCCTAGTAACGCGCTTGCAGCCTCCTTATTAGGAGCCGGTGTCTTAGCTTTTGGCCCAGAAAGCACAGCATCCACTTTGGCGTCTAAATCAGCTACCTTAGGCTTTTCGTCATTCTTATTAGAATTGTTAGCGGTAGTT
Organism: Vaginimicrobium propionicum; assembly: GCF_900155645.1. Lineage (GTDB taxonomy): Bacteria > Actinomycetota > Actinomycetes > Propionibacteriales > Propionibacteriaceae > Vaginimicrobium > Vaginimicrobium propionicum. The sequence goes on along the minus strand of NZ_LT706985.1, from coordinate 257,958 downwards.
TTCTCACTCGATGCGCTCTTGCGTCTGCGAGTTGTTTGGGATGGTTTCTTGCGCGTTGATTTCGCGGTGGATTTGCGTGAATTAGTCTTCGGCTCTAGCTCTTTCGATTCCAGGTCACCTGGGTCAAGCTTTACCAATTCGGTGCTTTTCGGCGGCCCTGCTGGACGAGATTTCGCCCTGCGTCCAGACGGGGGGCGCGGCAAGTCATCTGCCTGCGTGTCTTCAACCTGAGACTCAGTATTCATTTCGGCCATAATGGCTCCTTCAACACACCGCTAAAGTGTGAGGTCACGGCGCAGTAGGCTGCGCACAAAAGCTGGTGGCCCGCGATCCTCGCATTTTGGCTCGCACTAACGTTACAGAATTGCTTAACACAGCAAATCTGGTGCGGCGCACAAAACTGCGTCAGTCTGCGGTACGTGCCGGGTCGGCACGCTTGCCTAGAAGCAAGTATGGCACAAAGGCTTTGCTAGGACACATCTTCACGCAGCGGGTCGCCTATTGCGCCGTCACTTTTTATCGGGCCTTGAGCCAGCCGCTCAAAAAGCACCTCTGAGCCATCAACCACTTGCTCATTCACGGTGTTTAATCCCGAAATCACGTCATCGGGACGCACCAAAGGCACCACGTGACGCAGCTTAAGATGCATCACTGACTCTTTGATGTCGAGAGCTAAAACTGCATTTCGCACATCGAATGAGCGCATGCCCTTCTTGGTTTTACGTTCAACAAGAACCTGTGGAGCGCTTAAGAAATCGCTAACAGCTTCCGCTAGTTTTTGAGGTATTTTCTCAGTAGGCAATAGTGCTAGCCAAAGCGATGCTTGTAACCGTTCCGCAAGTTTAGTTCCACTGGCTTCCACAGCGTCCTCAATACAAAATCCCTCGGGCAGTACCTCATTTAGACCCGCGACTAAGTTCGCAACGCTAACCTGCTGAGCCAAACCGATCTCTAAATATTCGGCCCGGCTAGCGGCACCTGTCGCTGCAGCATTGGTATATGAGACTCGTGGTCTGGGGTTGAAGCCGGAAGAATAAGCCATGGGAACACCAGCTCGACGCAAGGCGCGTTCAAAAACTCGACTGAAATCTCGGTGACTGGCAAAACGAAAGACTCCAGTCTTTGAATAACGCAATCTGATTCTTTGCACCGGAGGCGGGTTACGGCGTTCTGGTTGGCGACTAGTCATCAGCTAACTTTCCGTTTCACGCTAGTTAATGGCAACAAAGTTAACCCCGTCGCACCAAAATCTAGGTCAACCCCCAGCCCTGGGCACACTCCGCAATCATTGCAGTCTTCCCAACGACAATCTGGGACGGTTTCTTTCTGCATGGCAGCTTCGTAGTCATTCCACAGCCATTGTCTATCTAGCCCGGCGTCCAAGTGATCCCACGGCAATACCTCTAATTCGTCACGCTCACGCATGGTAAACCAAGCCAAGCTAAGACCAAGCGGCTCCAATTGTTCACGAGCTTTGGCCAGCCAAAGTTCGTAATCAAAATGTTCTGACCAACCATCAAACTTTCCGCCAGCGCGCCAAACCGCCTCAATGACTTTTCCAACACGACGATCCCCCCTAGCTAGCAGCCCCTCAATTAGGCTAGGACGACCGTCAGCGTAGCGGACACTGATTGCTCGACCAGCCTGCCGATCCGATCTAACCAGGTCTTTTAGCATTTTTAATCTGGCGTTTACAGTTTCAGGGTCAACCTGAGCGAACCATTGAAACGGGGTGTGAGGTTTCGGGACGAAAGCGCCGATTGAAATAGTGCATCGAATATCGCGATGGCCAGCAGCTGCTCGTCCAGCCACAATGACATCATGAGCCATTCTGGCTATTTGTGCCACGTCTTCATCAGTTTCACCGGGTAGACCACACATAAAATAAAGCTTGACCTGTCGCCAACCCCTAGAAAAAGCAGCTGTAACAGTCGCTAGTAGATCTTGCTCAGAAACATTCTTGTTAATGATGGCGCGCATCCGTTCAGAGCCACCCTCAGGGGCGAATGTCAACCCTGAACGTCTACCAGAACGCGATAGCTCTTGAGCAAGATCGATATTGAAAGCATCTACTCTAGTTGAAGGGATGGATAAGGAAATTTCTGAAGACTCATAACGATCTGCAAGTTGGTGAGCCATTGACTCAATCTCGGAATGATCAGCGCTGGAAAGCGACAGCAAGCCGACCTCTTCCATACCCGTGGCATGCAAACCTTTATCAATCATTTGGCCGATAGTTTGCAAACTCCGCTCGCGCACTGGACGGGTAATCATCCCTGCTTGGCAAAATCGGCATCCTCTAGTGCAGCCTCTAAAGATTTCTACTGAGTAGCGTTCATGGACGGTTTCAGCTACAGGAACAAGTGGAGCTTTGGGATAAGGCCAATCGTCTAAATCTGTCAACACCCATTTGCGTACTGAATAAGGAACTCCCTGACGGTTAGGGCTGATACGTTCAATCGCGCCCGGCACTATGCCATCTGCCCCCTGGTAAGTGACGTCATAGAATCTGGGGATATAAAAATGCCCAGTCTTAGCAGCAGCCAGCAATAATCCGTCACGCCCATCAGGGCAGCCAGCCTGTTTCCAATCCCTAACAAGTTGCGAAAACTCCTGTACAGCTTCCTCACCGTCGCCCATCGATACCGCATCAAGAAAGTCTGCCAACGGCTCCGGATTGAAACCACAATGACCTCCAGCTAGGACAAATGGCTGCCCCAATTCACGATCTTTACTGTGCAGAGCAATAGCAGCCAAATCCAGGGTTTCTAGCACGTTCGTATAACCCAATTCGGTTTGCAGGGTTATCCCAATAACGTCGAAATCTTTGATTGGCCGATGACTCTCCCACGAAAACTGCGGGATACCACGCTCGCGCATTAACACGCCTAGATCAGGAGCGACGGCGTAAGTACGCTCGGCACTGACCCAATCAATTTCGTTTAATACTTCGTAGAGAATCGCCAAGCCTTGATTTGGTTGACCAACAGCGTAAGTATCGGGGTACATCAATACCCAACGCACGTCAACCGATTCCCAAGGCTTGTTGACGCTGTTTAATTCTCCACCAACATATTGAACGGGTGCTTGCACTAGATTCAAGGCGCGTTCAAGCTGCGGCCATATAGACGCGCTCACGCTTGACTGACCTGAATAGTTGGGTCGGCCCCAGGTGCATTAGTTGCGCGGATACCGCGTCGTTTAGCAACCAACAGCACCAAAGTCATACCGATAATAATTACCCCCATTTGTACTAAAACTGAGGCGTCAGCTGTTCCAGCACCACGTTGAAGAAGCTGATCCGCCTGACCGAAAGGCAAGGTAATCACCATCTCAGTCAAATTATTGACGATGTGCATAGCAATTGAGGCCTCTAAACCACCCGTCTTATAGGCCAAAATCACTGAGACGAAACCGAAGAAGAAATAGAAAATATTCAACCAAATATCAGTTGAGCCGTGAGCAAGCATAAAACATAGGGAAGAAACTACTGCCCCTAGCACTACACCAATCGGCAAACTACCGGCAATCTTTTTGTCTGGACGCACAAAACTTGCCACACAGCGATTGACGGCGCCTCTGAAGCCATATTCTTCGCCAGCACATTGCAGCGGCGTGGTCAAAATGATTACGGCTAGAAAAGCGACGGTGTCCTTATTGGGGCTAAACCCTGAAAAGGCGTCTGGGTTTAATAGCCAGGTGCCGAACTGAAGAATTATCCATAACGGCAGCAGAATGCCTAGACAGACGAATAGCCACTGCCATCTAATCTTGCCTACAACAGAGGAAACAAAACCAACTTTTTGACCGAAAATCCATTTCGCGATGAGCATGGAGATGGGGATCATGGCAGCCAATGAAACGTTTGTTGCCAAGAGAAGACCTGGCGTCATAGATATTTTGATGTCTTCAGGGTTAATACTTGCGGAATCCATCTGACCGCTCGCTATCCCGACAAAGATCGTGAGAAAGATGTAGGCTCCCACGGTCACGAATGAAGCCAGCAGCCAGAAGACAAAGAAAAGCACCAGACCTGTTATTGGTTTGGAAACTTTCCATGAGGGTGAACGCCAAAAGTTGGTGTAATCGGTTTCTACTACCGGATGAGTTGGCACTTTAGCCGTCGGATAGGCGATATATGGTTGGTATGTGGGCTGATAAGGCTGATTACCTGTCTGTGTCGGCAGATAGGCTGGCTGGTATTCGGGCTGCGAATTAGGTTTAGGTAGGTTAGGCTCCCAAGGCCTTGGGCTTTCTAAAGGTTGATCACTCTGACTCATCGTTATCCTCCTAAATGCCTACCTAATTGACATCGACTAATTTCGGACGCACCAGCCCAGCCAAATAAACCGAGCCGACGACTAAAACCAGCGTATCTGACTGGGGTGCATCAGCCATTGACATGGCAACCTGGAGTGCCTCATTGGGGTCTTGATATTGCTGCACTCGATTGGAGCCGAATACTGATTCAGCAATCTGTGCTAACTCTGTGCAACTTAGTGCCCTGTCCAAGCCAGGAATAGTGGTGGCCAGATAAGCATCGGCATTTTCACCAAGCTTTTCTATAACCTCATTGACTGCCTTATCACGCATCATCGCCGAAACCACAATCACTCGGTAACCGGGAAATACCTCTTTTAGTCCGGCCAGCGTTGAAGTTATGGCGTGTGGATTATGTGCGGTATCTAAGACGACTGTCGGGTCGGAATGTACTATTTCGAGACGAGCCGGCGCTTTAACGTTGGCCAGGCCTTCTTCGATAATCGATGGCTCTAGGGCTCTACCACCCAGGAATGATTCGACCGCTCCAATAGCTAGCGCACAATTGTGAGCCATATGTTCACCGAAAAGTGGCAAGAACAATCCGCCTACCGGACCGCCAGTACCTTGGATGCGGACGACTTGGCCACCAACCCCAATTTGGCGATCAAGTAACCCGAAATCAACGCCTTCGCGCACCATTTTTGCACCCACCTCTAAACAGTGCCTCGTCAGCACTTCGGCAGCCTCAGGAGTTTGCCCAGCCATAACACCAACACCGCCGGGCTTAATGACCCACGCTTTTTCGTTAGCAATTTCTGCGATAGTAGAACCCAAAATATGAGTGTGATCTAGAGCGATTGGGCTGACCACACCAACTTGGGACTTGGCGACTGAGGTAGCGTCCCATAATCCACCCATGCCGACCTCCATTACTGCCACATCCACTGGCGCATCAGCGAAGGCCGCATAAGCCATAGCAGTGATGACCTCAAAGAAAGTCATCTTTACCCCGTCAATCAATTGCTCATCGACCATCTCAACGAACGGAGCGATTTCGCTCCAAATATTATCGAAGCGCTCAACACTAATCGGTTCGCCATCTATCGAGATGCGCTCCGTCACATCGACTAAGTGAGGACTAGAGAATCTGCCAGTCCTCAAACCCATAGCCCGCAGCAGACTATCGATCATTATGGCGGTAGAACCTTTGCCGTTCGTGCCGGTGACTTGAATGACTGGACAGGCGTCCTGCGGCCTAGCTAGCAAGTCACAAAGCGCGGTAATCCTGGCCAGGGACGGCTGGGGACGAGACTCTGGCCACCGTCCAATCAGTTGAGCTGCCAATGTGTCATGATTCACAAGGCTCAAGACTACGCCAAAGCCTATAACGAACTTACGCGTATGATTACATGGCATGGGTAACTATTCTTGGCGCGACTGGATGGGACTAGCCGCTCGGTTAGTGCTTGGGATAGCGCTGCTGTGGGCAGGGCTATCGAAAGTCACCAGGTTGGCCGCCAATGTTAGCCAAGTGAAGTTATTCGGGCTGCCAATTCCGGATTGGCTAGCCACAGTTGTTGGTTATCTTCAGCCGCCGATAGAAGTAATTTTCGGTCTATTGCTTATTCTCGGGCTATTCACTCGAGTTAGCGCAGCCGCCGCAACTTTGGCCATGATCATTTTTATTTTTGGAATCATCTGGGCCTGGTCGCATGGATTGCAAATTGACTGTGGTTGCTTTAGCCCGGGTGGCGAATTGGAGCCTGGCGAGCAGAACAAGTATCTTCAAGACATCATCCGCGATGCGGTGCTTATGGCGGGCGGGGTTTGGTTGGTTATTCGTCCAAGCTCCGTACTGAGCCTGGACGGGTTACTGTTTCCGCCATTAAACATCGACGAAGGTTAGGAAAACGATGAGCAAGAAAAAGCAGAAGCCTGCACCTAGGACTGCCTCATCTAGGCGTGAAGAACTGCGAGCTCGCCAGGAGGCTGAAGCCCAAAGGCAGCGCCGCATGAAAGTTGTTGTAGCTGCTGCCATCGTTGTAGTGGTGGCGGTAATCGCGACGGTAGGCATCGTCGCTTTCAATAACTGGCGTGACGAAAAGCAGGCCGGTCAGCGCCAAGATGGGGTGAGCGCCGAGCAGATAGTGCCTTCTACGGTGGCTCCTGACTCTTATTCTTTGGCCATTAATAAAGACCATTGGGTAACAGGCACTCCTGAAGTAAAGATCTTCTTAGACCCACAATGTCCAGGCTGCGGCGGGTTAGAGCATACCCACGGTAAAGCATTGGCTGATTTCGCTGCCCAAGGCAAGATCCAACTCAGCTACCAAGTAGCCCATTTCTTAGACCGCAATTTTGGCACTACACATTCCTATAACGGAGCGATGGCACTAAGTTGCGCAGCTGATATTAATAAGTTCAGCGACTACGCTTTCCAGCTATTCAGCAATCAGCCCCAAAACGAGGGTGATGGCTGGCCGGAAGCAGATATTAGAGACACCTACGCAGTTAGTGCGGGAATAAGTGGCGCAGACTTGAAGAAATTCCAAACCTGCTACGACTCGAAGCAAACTAACGACTTTGTGAAAAAGATGGATGAAAATTTGCCAGACGATCTACGGTCTACACCCTCGATCTATGTCAACGGCAAGAATGTGAAACTTACCAACGCCGACTTGGCTACAGCAGATTCTCTACTGGCAATGATCGAACGCGAAGCTGCATAGCGGAAACGATATAAGAAGGAAGAAGATGACGAATACGTGTGAGGGTAGTGGCGCCTGGCAGGTGCCCGACAAACCGTCCCTAGAGGGTTTGGAAGCCAAATGGGCGAAACGCTGGCAAGATGAGCAAACCTATAAGTTTGAGCGTCCCAAAAGCCGCGAAGAAGTTTTCTCTATTGATACTCCACCACCAACAGTATCCGGCTCTCTCCATGTAGGTCACGTCTTTAGCTACACCCACACCGATACCGTCGCTCGTTTTCAAAGGATGCGCGGCAAGAAAGTATTTTACCCGCTCGGCTGGGACGATAACGGCTTGCCGACAGAGAGACGCGTACAAAATTATTACGGTGTGCGCTGCGACCCATCGCTGCCCTACGATCCGGATTTCCTGCCACCTGCTAAGCCGGATAAGAAACGTCAGTTGCCCATTTCTAGGCGTAATTTCGTCGAATTATGTTTGAAACTCACCCAAGTTGACGAGCAGGTTTTCGAGGATTTGTGGCGTCGCGTCGGGCTATCCGTTGATTGGGATCAGCTGTATTCGACGATCTCTCCGACTACGCAACGAGTAGCACAACGAGCTTTCTTGCGTAACCTAGCTCGTGGCGAGGCTTATCTTGCCCAAGCACCAACTATGTGGGATGTCACCTTTCAAACTGCAGTTGCCCAAGCCGAATTAGAGGCGCGCGACTATCCCGGTTTTTATCACAAGCTGGCTTTCCACAAGGCTGACGGCGGCATCGTCGAAATCGACACGACCCGACCAGAATTATTGGCTGCCTGCGGTGCGTTAATTGCTCACCCCGATGATGAGCGCTACCAGCCGTTATTCGGCACTACCGTAACTACTCCAGTATTTGGTGTTGAGGTGCCAGTGCTAGCTCACCGTGACGCGGAGCCTGACAAAGGTTCTGGTATCGCGATGTGCTGTACTTTCGGAGATTTAACCGACGTCACTTGGTGGCGAGAGTTACAGCTACCAACCCGCGTAATCATTCAACGCAATGGCCGCATGATTACTGAAACCCCAGAATGGCTGGTAAACAAATCCCCTTACGAACGTTTAGCGGGAAAAACTACCTTCAGCGCACGTAAGGAAATGGTTGATTTGTTGCGTGAAACCGGCGATCTGCTTGGAGAACCGGAACCGACCCAGCGCAAAGCTAATTTCTATGAGCGCGGGGACAAGCCCCTAGAAATCGTCTCGACTAGGCAGTGGTATTTCACTAACGGCGGACGTGATGCCCAGCTAAAAAATGCCATGTTAGAGCGTGGTCGTCAACTGCATTGGGTGCCTGATTTCATGCGCCACCGTTACGAGGATTGGGTTAACGGTCTGAGCGGCGATTGGTTGATTTCTAGGCAGCGGTTTTTCGGTATCCCATTCCCATTGTGGTATCGCTTGGACGCCGACGGCCAGCCAATTCTTGATGAGCTGTTGTTACCGGAGGAGAATCAGCTACCTGTTGACCCACAATCTGAATGCCCGCCCGGATTTGACGAGAGCCAGCGAGGCGCAGCTGGGGGCTTTATTGGTGACCCAGACGTCATGGATACGTGGGCGACTAGCTCGTTAACCCCACAAATTGCTTGCGGTTGGGGCAGCGATGACGAGCTATATAGACTCACCTATCCGATGGATATGGCCCCCCAAGCCCACGACATTATTCGTACCTGGCTGTTCACTAGGGTGCTGCGTAGCCATCTAGAAGAAAATAAGCTGCCCTGGCACACCACTACCCTGTCAGGATTCGTCATGGATCCAGACCGAAAGAAGATGTCTAAATCTAAAGGCAATGTGGTAGTGCCCACCGAGATTCTTGAACGCTTCGGTTCAGACGCGGTGCGTTGGCGAGCAGCCATGGCTCGTCCAGGCATGGATTCCCCGTTTGATGAGGGCCAGATGAAAGTTGGTCGGCGTCTTGCGGTGAAAATCTTGAATGCATCGAAGTTCGCTTTAATGGGTCAATCGCCAGTTGACTATGAGCTAATCACTGACCCGTTGGATTTGTCGATGTTAGCTGAGCTTGCCAAAGTGGTTGAAACCGCCACCGAAGCATTCGAGAAATATCAATACACCGACGCTCTGGAAGCTACCGAACAGTTCTTCTGGACTTTCTGCGATGACTACCTAGAAACGGTAAAAGAACGCTCTCACGGCGCGCTCGGTCAGGCTGGAGCAGATTCAGCGCACGCCAGCTTGCAGTTAGCTTTGAGTACCATGCTCAGGCTATTTGCCCCGTTCCTACCTTTCGTCACCGAAGAGGTTTGGAGTTGGTGGCAAGAAGGTTCAATTCACCTGGCTGACTGGCCAAACACCGACGAACTGCCTAGTGGTGGTGATTCGGCTTTGCTAGCGGCAGTATCGGCAACGTTGATTGGGTTGCGCGGGGTTAAATCGCAAGCGAAAGTTTCTCAAAAGACTCCATTGGCTCACGTTACGATTAGCGGCGCACAAAGCGACCTGGATCTGTTGAAAACTGTTGAGGCAGATTTACGCAAGGTTGGCCACATCGACGGTGAGATCGAGTATGTCACCGAGGGCGAACACCTCAACGTAAAAGCCGAATTAGTCACTGAATAACAGAAAGCATTGCCTAGGTGTTGGCTTTACCGGTCTACACCTAGGCAATGTTTAGCGTTTCTTACCTACTGCCAGCCCGTGTTAGGCCTTGTTGTAGGCAGAAATAATAATTGCTTTTAAGGCTTCTAGGTCATTCGGTAATTCAATAGCGTGGGCTGGCTTATCCTCTATCCCCCGAAAACGCTCAGGCACCTGTGGGTAAGTTTCGGTTGCTTCGAAGATAGTGTCAGCAAATTTAACTGGCAGCGCAGTTTCTAAAGCAATTATCTTGCCCTCTACTTCGCCCAACATATCGGTAGCGACGTGGATACCGTCTGCCGTGTGCGGGTCTACCAATATACCTAGTGATTTATATAGACCAGCGATAGTGATAATTCTAAGCTGGTGATCTGAGGCTCCCGACAGGAACCCAAAACGGCTGGCTGCCTGATCGAACTCTGGCGTATGCGCCAAGGTAAAACGTCCTTGTTCAGGTATTTGACGCCCAAACAGGTCGGCTACTCGAGCAGCGTCGTGGTCTAGCAGGTCAAAGATGAAACGCTCAAAATTTGATGCCTTGGAAATGTCCATTGACGGCGAACTGGTTGCTAGCACCTCGTCGCTAGGACGCACCCGATAGTTGCCGGTATGGAAAAACTCATCAAGAACATCGTTCTCGTTGGTGGCAAGGATTAAGCGACCAATCGGCAAACCCATTTGACGGGCGATATGGCCAGCACAAATATTGCCAAAATTACCGCTAGGAACAGCAAAGTTAACCACTTCGTCATCAGATTGGCTGACTTTTAGCCACAATGCGACGTAATAAACGACCTGGGCAGCAAGCCTGGCCCAGTTAATCGAGTTAACCGCGCCAATAGCATATTTTGCTTTGAACTCGGCATCCAGATTCAATGCTTTGACTAGGTCTTGACAGTCATCAAAGACACCGTCTAGGGCAATGTTTACGATATTTTCGTCATCCAAGGTGTACATCTGAGCGCGCTGGAAGGGCGTCATACGTCCTGCCGGAGTAAGCATGACAACTTTTATTCCTGGCCTGCCACGCAGCGCGTATTCGGCTGAACTGCCAGTGTCACCGCTTGTCGCTCCCACAATAGTTAGCCTAGAATCGCGCCTGGCTAGCTCGTACTCAAATAATTCACCTAACAGCTGCATTGCCATATCTTTGAACGCTGCTGTTGGCCCGTTCGAGATGTGGCCGACCCAGATACGTCCAGTGCCGATCTGTTCAGCCGAGACTATATTGGGGTCAGAAAACTTTGGATAGTTATAGGCGCGATCACAAATAGCGCGTAAATCTGTAGGCGCAATATCGTCGATGAAGAGTCGTAGCACTTCGAAAGCCAGCGCACTATAGCCTTCATCAGTCAATACTTGACGCCATTTGGGCAGGTACTGGCTGATCTGCGGGTAGGAGACTGGCATATATAGCCCACCATCGGGGGCTAGACCGCCAAGTAGAATATCGCAGAAAGTTTGTAAATCGGCGTCCTTACTGGCTCTCGTCGAACGGTATCTCACAATGTCAAGCCTAGCCGTTATGCGGACAGTTCTGCCTGGGACTCCAATTCATCGCGAGCCACTAGTAACGGTTTTTTAGCTCCACGTACAACGTCTTCGTCAATGATGACTTGACCAACCTCGCTATTAGAGGGCACCTCGTACATGGTGTCGCGCAATAATTCTTCAAGAATCGATCGCAAACCACGCGCCCCAATTCCGCGAGCCAGCGCCTTCTCAGCAATCGCTGTGACTGCGCCATTTGTGAACTTCAGCTCCACATCGTCAAGCTCAAATAACTTACAAAATTGCTTAATCAAAGCATTCTTTGGCTCTACCAGAATGCGTTCTAACGCAAGCTGATCGAGCTTGGGGACGGTAGCTATCATCGGCACTCTGCCAATAAATTCTGGAATTAAGCCGTATTTATGTAGATCCTCTGGGATGACTTTCTCGAACGGATCTAATTCGTTTACCTCGCTGGCTACGTCCTCGACGGCAAAACCTAGAGGACGAGTACCAACCCTGTGGTTGATTATTTCTTCTAGACCAGCGAATGCCCCACCGACGATAAATAAAATACCGGTGGTATCTAATTGAATAAAGTCTTGATTGGGATGTTTGCGTCCACCCTGAGGCGGGACGGAGGCTACCGTACCCTCTAAAATTTTTAATAGTGCCTGCTGGACGCCTTCACCAGACACATCACGGGTAATTGAGGGGTTATCTGCTTTGCGAGAAACCTTATCAATTTCGTCTATATAGATAATTCCGGTCTCTGCACGCTCAACATCGTAATCACAATCTTGAAGCAGCTTGACTAAAATGTTTTCAACGTCCTCACCGACATAGCCGGCCTCTGTTAATGCGGTGGCGTCGCACATTGCGAAAGGCACATTAAGGATACGCGCCAAAGTTTGAGCCAAATATGTCTTGCCACAACCTGTAGGCCCCAGTAACAAAATATTAGATTTAGCTAACTCAACATCGTCGTTGCTGCTGGTAGCGTGAAGACGCTTGTAATGGTTATATACAGCCACCGACAAGGTACGTTTAGCCGACTGTTGACCAACAATGTATTGATCTAGGAATTCACAAATCTCTTGCGGTTTGGGCAGCTCGTCAGGGGCACTTAGTTTAGATGAAGCATGCAGCTCTTCATCAATGATCTCGTTACATAGGTCGATGCACTCATCGCAGATATAGACGCCAGGACCAGCAATCAATTTATTGACTTGCTTTTGGGTCTTGCCACAGAACGAGCACTTGAACAGATCCCCGCTCTCACCTATGCGAGCCATCAGCAAGCCTCCTAAAAAAGTTGATGACCATCACCCTAACCTGAGCTGGTGACATTTCTTAGCAACGACAAACTAAAACGGCGAGTCTTGGCGTTCTAGCCTGGACTAGACGTTTAGACCCGCCGCTTAGATAGAGCTATTTCTTGTCATTAAGTGAGGTTAAAACCTCGTCGATAATGCCATATTCAACAGCTTCTTGGGCAGTTAAATACTTGTCACGCTCGACGTCGTGGCTAATTTTTTCAACTGGCTGGCCTGTCTTGTCAGCCAACATTTGCTCCATCAGAGAACGGATCCGCAAAATCTCGTTGGCTGCAATCTCAAGATCTGACGACTGCCCGTAAGTACCCTGCCCACCCAAAGCAGGCTGATGGATTAGAATCCGTGAATTCGGAAGAGCCAACCTCTTACCTTTCGTTCCGGCAGCCAAAAGCACTGCAGCTGCAGAGGCGGCTTGTCCTAAACAAATCGTCTGAACGTCAGGTTTGATGTATTCCATGGTGTCGTAGATCGCCGTCAAGGCTGTAAAAGAGCCTCCCGGTGAGTTGATGTACATAGAGATTTGACGATCTGCATCCATAGATTGCAGACATAACATCTGCGCCATCACCGCGTTGGCGATCTCGTCGCTAACTGGAGTGCCGAGGAAGATAATGCGCTCCTCGAAGAGTTTGGTGTATGGGTCTACGCGACGCACTCCATAACTGGTGCGCTCCTCCCACTGCGGAATGATGTAATCCATGCGAGGCAGATAATCTGGGCTAACCGCTGCCTTCGGCAAATTCGTGCCCGGTATCGTTTCAAAGTTCACGGCTATCCTCACTGATTAGGTGCGTCAGAATTAGAGATCTGGCTAGCCTTATCGATGACGTGGTCGATAAAGCCATACTCCAAGGCCTGTTGAGCGGTAAACCACCTATCGCGATCTGAATCGGCAATGATTTGCTCAACGTCACGTCCGGTATGCAAAGCATTTAATTCGGATAGCTCTTGCTTGATGTAGAGGCTTTGTTCTGCCTGAATCTTAATGTCGGAAGCGGTTCCGCCTATGCCGCCAGAAGGCTGGTGCATCAAGATACGAGCGTGTGGCAAGGCGTAACGCTTACCTTTGGTGCCTGCACTCAATAAGAACTGACCCATTGACGCAGCCATGCCCATAGCTACAGTCACTACATCATTAGAAATCCACTGCATAGTGTCGTAGATGGCCATGCCGTCATAGACAGACCCACCAGGGGAATTAATGTAGAAGTAAATATCGCGGTTAGGATCCTCAGCATTCAGCAGCAATAACTGAGCCGCGATGGCGTTGGAGTTTTCTTCCTTTACCTCGCCGCGCAAGAAAACAATGCGGTTGGCAAGTAAGGACTGATAGACGTTATCAGTCATTCCGGCGCTGCCAGGAGCTACCGCCATCCGCGCAAAGCGGGAATCTTCTCGTTCATTCACAACTAAAAACCTACCTGGCCACCCAAACTACTGTCTAAAAACCCGCCCAATAGTGGCTAGGACTGTGAGGCTGCACCGCGTACTTCAGCTTTATTTGAGATAAAAGAGTTGACCCAGCGCGCTTTGGGATCTGCATCCACGAGCAACGCTTTGGTTAATAGAGTGCATGGCAATGCGATTAGGGCACCTAATGGACCAAATACCCACGCCCAAAAAAGCAACGACACTAAAGCCACTGTGGCGTTGACTCCCACTGCATCGCCTGTCATCAAAGGCTGGAAAACTCCTTGAACAACCCAGGTAGTAACTAGATACATCGCCAACAAAATAAGCGCTGATTTCCAGTCAAGCATCAAGCCAGTAACTAACACTGGCGGCACCATGGCAAAGAAGAAACCTACCGACGGAATAAAGGTGGTGAAGAAGGTCAACATCGCCCACACAAACGGCAACGGAGCTGAGACTATGCGCAACTCAACATAATTCAAGGTGGCCATCACTAGGCCAAACCCGCTTGAAACCAACCAATATTTACGTATTCCCCCGCTAAACATGCGCATCGCGGCAACTATCCTGGGATGTGACGCTCCGGCAATAGCAATCCGGTTCGCCCAGCCGCCAACGTCAATCATCATCATAATCAACATGGATGCCACTACAGTCACCAAGGAAACTAAACCCGAAACTCCAGAGAAAAGAGTCGGCAGCGCACCCAAAAGACTTTTTGGATCGAATTCGTTATACAGCTTTCGTAGCGTTTGCTCATCTAGGCCTTGGTTAATTAGCCACTGATAAATGTCGTTATATACCCCGACAACGGCTTTAGCATATTGTGGGGCTTCGTTGACGACGCTGGTAACCGCCCAAATGCCCATCACCACGATTGCACTAATTAACGCCAGTAAAGTTAAGGCTGTCAATAAAACCGCTAGCCAACTTGGCCAACCATGACGGCGCAGCGAAGATTGAACGGGATACACCGCTATAACCAGATTTAAGGCCAAGAATGTTGGAGCTAACAACCACGACAAGGATTTCAGCAAAAAGATCAGCCCAGCGGCACCCAATATAGCCAAAAGTATGGTCACAAAACGGGGCAAGTGCGGTGGGGCACCCCAGTAGGGTCCTTGGGGAACATCTGAGGGATCTTTGGAATGAGAAAGATCCCACTCACGCTGCTCGGCTAAGAGTTTTAACCCGCTGGCATTGGGGGCAGACTTGACAATGTGGCGCTCAACCCTGGTCGCTCCCCCAATATCTGGTTGAAAAGCACGATTATTCTTCGCCTGCACTTTGCGTAGCTGCTCATTAAGCGAAATACTCTCGCTAATTGGATCCATAACAGCCTCCCTGGCTAAAGGCTATAGGTCGCCAGGCTCTAAAGCGTCTTCGGCTCTAGAATTAATCAATAATCCTGCCCACCTAGATTTGGGGTCAATATCGATCAATAGAGCCTTGACTAACAAAGTCATTGGCAAGGCCAGCAAGGAGCCAATACCGCCGAGCACTACAGACCACAACAGCAAGGATATGAATGACACTGTCGGGGTTACACCAACCGATTCGCCAGTAAATCTTGGTTGGATCAACGATTGAACAACAAAATTCAATACCGAATAAACAACTATTACCGCTACAGCTGTCTGCCACCCATTAGCGAATAACGCTACTAGGGCTGGCGGCAATAAGCCGATAACAAAGCCAATATTTGGAATGTAGTTAGTTAAGAAACTAAATAATGCCCAAACCAATACCAAAGGCACATCCATTATCTGCAAGGCGATGCCGTCTAAAATGGCGACTATCAAACCAAAGATCGTAGTCACAAGCCAATAGCGACGTACCCCTTGAGCAAATTGGACAAGCGCAGCACTAGTGTTTGGTCTAATTCTGTTTAGCCAGCGCATTCTTGAGGAAAACCCGGTGGCGTCCATCGCCATAAAGAAAATCGCCATGACGATAATTATCAACATGCCCATAAATCCGGACGCACCAGAAAAGATGGAACCTGCAGCACTGATAATCGAGTTTGGGTCAATAGCACTAAATAGATTCGCTAACTGAGAAGCATCGAAACCTACACGCTCAGCCAAGTCAAGAGTGGAGTGATAAAGGCTATTCCATTCGGCAGCATAATTCGGTAGGACGTTAACCATTTCAGCGACCGACCAAGCTAAACCTGCAACCATCGCAACCAGGACGGCGTAAACACCTAACATCATGACAATGGCGGCCAACCAAGCTGGGGTGCCTTTCTTAACCAGCCAATAATGCACTGGATAAGCAGTAATCAGCAGATTTAAGGCCAGTAGCAGCGGGCCAATTATTGAAGCATATTCATGCATCAGCGCCAAAGTGATGAGCGCTCCAGCTAAACCAAGCAAAACGACCACCAACCTAGGCAGTCCATGACTGCCAGGTTGCTGGTCGTTTCTTGGCTCCATGATTTTCAATCGTTTTGATTAAGCGTTGCTATCGCTTTCTTCTTCGCTATCAGCAGCCTCTGCCTGGTCAGCTGTTTCAGGGTCTTCTTTTTCAGCTGAATCTTCCTCGGCGATAGTGCCATCGCTATTTAGCTTGTCTAAAGCAAGTTTCGCGCCAGAATCATCGGCAATATTCGCCTCGGCAACGATCTGACCCAAAGCCTTGCCGCGGCGCACCTCGCCCATCCATTCGCCCATGTGGTTGTGTTCCAACATGTGGCTCATTTCTTCTTCGGCGCTACGCCCAGACTGCTGAGCTTTCTGGATAATCAAAGCCGTCAACTCTTCCTGAGACACTGGTATCTCAGAAGTGTCAGCCACCTGATCCAAAATGATTTGGGCGCGCAAACCTTCGTCGGCGCGCTTGTCAATGAGCGTCCAGAAGGCGTCCGGATCTTCACCTTCTTCAGGATTGTTCTTCAGGTATTCTTCTACGGTCAATCCTGCCTGCTTGAGTTGATTCTCGATGGCTTCATGGCGAGCCTTCTTTTCGTCTTCGAGTAGCTTGGCCGGTAATTCGAATTCGACCTTCTTTACAACCTCTTCTAGAACAAGCTCGCGGGCTGCATTAGCTTGCTGTAGTCGTGACATGCGCACCAGATTTTCACGCAAGTCATCAATCATTTCATCTACGGTGTCGAATTCGGAGACTAATTGGGAGAAGTCATCGTTTAGCTCAGGTAGTTTCTGCTCCATCACCTTGGAAACCTCAACTTCAACCTCAGCTTGAACATCCTTCAGCGAGCCACCGACGAGTTTGGTGGAAAACGACTTCGAGTCTCCAGCCTTCATACCTTCTAGGGCCTCATCTAGGCCATCAATCATGCCGCCGTCACCAATGCGGTACTGCATATCCTTGGCTTCAGCATCCTCAAGGGGGTTACCGTCTTTGGTGGCAGTTAGGTTAAATACCGCAACATCACCCTTGCTACCAGCCCGGTCTACCTCGTTTAAGTCAGCAAATTGGGTGCGTAGCAGTTCAACACGCTGGTTGACGACCTCATCGTCCACCTTGACTGCTGGCACCTCCACAAAGATTTCTGAGAAATTCGGCAACTCGAATTCTGGACGCACATCCACCTCGGCGCTGAAAATCACCTTATTGCCATCATCCAGCTCAGTAATGTCAATCTCTGGCTGACCTAGTGGGTGGATCTCATTGTCCTTGACAGCTGAGGCGTAGGCGGTTGGCAAATAGTCATTTATGGCTTCTTGCAATACCACGCCACGACCAAAACGCTGATCGATAAGGCGCGGAGGAACTTTACCTTTACGGAATCCAGGCAGGTTAACCTGATTCGCGATCTGCTTATAAGCCTGGTCAATCGCTGGCTCCAGCTCAGCGAAAGGTACCTCAATAGTTAGCTTTACCCTTGTCGGGTTAATCTGCTCGACAGCGCTTGGCACTTGGTCTCCTGATATTCATTGACTTGTCTTTACGCAACTTATCTTGCTGCAACCGTTGAATAATATCTAGCCAAGACTACGCTGGCCAAACAGTATTTTCATTTCGAGGTTCCCATAGACCCGCAAATCGTCCAATATGCATGTAAATGAAGCCGCTCACGAGGCAATTTTTCGCTCAAAATTTTACGCGCTTGCTGTGCAACCCCCGCCTCACAAATAATGTCTGCCGCCCAATCTGACCAATCATTGCCAGCTAATTCTTCCTCGAGCTGGTTTGCATCAACCCAGGTCGAAGATCTAATTGTGGGTACGTCATCATCTTGAGGATTATGACGTACCAAGATGATTTTAAGACCCATATCTTCGGGAATCATTTCTGCGGCAGCATTCACATATGCCACACCGGCACCGTCGGCAATAAAAAGTATTCCTTTAGGTGCTGGGCTAGGCAATTGGAACCCTTTAGAACCGTAGTAAGTGACATATAACTCGTCACCAACTTTTACATTGCGTGCCCAATTGGTTGCCGGCCCCTGCCCTGGGTGAAGTAGAAAATACATTTCCAATGTGGCGTTATCTCGGTCGATATTGACGATGGTATAGCTACGCATATATTCGTCATATTCATCGGAGAACCAACATGATATCGGCGACGAATTCGTTACTGGGGTTTGCGCCAGTAGGTCTTTGGCCTGAAACTTCACTCGCCTCATGTGGCTAGCCACCTGTGAGACCTCGATAACATCGAGAAAGAAATTCTGCTCTTTTTGGGTAGGTTGGTACGGCATTATCATCCGCCTTCTATTCGAGTACTAGCAAAAGCCTAGTTGCATTGATGGGCACATACTGTTCCCCAACAGATCATTACTCCTAGACCTTAACGAGTCCCTAACCGTGGATAGCATCACATTTGCTAGCCAGTTGCGCATTTAGCCCCAGAATCGGCTAGCATAGCCGAGTTGCCTAATAGTGACGCGCGGACGTAGCTCAATGGTAGAGCCCCAGTCTTCCAAACTGGCAACGCGGGTTCGATTCCCGTCGTCCGCTCGGGTTGGCTAAGATCAACCAGTAACGGGGCGTAGCGTAGTGGCTAGCGCGCCTGCTTTGGGAGCAGGAGATCGCGGGTTCGAGTCCCGCCGCCCCGACCAGGTGATTTTCCGAGTTTTAGCTGTTTGGCTACGTGTTTTACCCCCAACCCGATGAGGTGTTATCGGGAGTCTAGAGGGTTAATCTGGTGTTTTCGTTTTTTACCGGGTAAAGATTTTCACGCACAAACCAGCATCTAGCGGCAAAACTTTTTTACCCATTTTTTACCCAAAACCTCACCCCCAACCCCGGCGGGCGTCGGGTGTGTTATTGTGTTTGCCAGGCTCGCGTTAGGGATGGCCCGATGATTCGGCTGTTGTGTTTCAAACTCCGGTGGGGTTGCTTTTCTTTCCTTGTTGACGTTTTGGAAAAGTGAGCGTGTCCCTAGACGCGAGCCGCCCACTTGCCCCAAACTAGGGATGATGCCAAAGCTGATTCAGCCGTTGGCTAGATGATCGGAACAATCGCCAAAGAGGAGAGCTGCAATGACCCGTGAATTGGGGCGTGACGGCATCACCAAAATGGTTGATTACGATAGAGCGCTGCGGGCTCGAGAATTAAATCTTCCCGAGCCCGAGCATCAAATTAAAAATCTTAAACCTAATCAGGTAATAGCTTCGTTGGTTGCCCGAATGAATGGGCAACGTTTGAATTAGCGGTTTTCGTAGTCGCGTATCTTATTTATCCGGCGCAGATGGCGTCCATTATCAGTGAACTTGGTTTCTAAGAAAGCCTTGGCAATCTCCAAACCTGATTCATTGCTAACCACTCTCCCACCCAAAGACAACACGTTGGCGTTGTTGTGTTGGCGTCCAAGTTGGGCTAACTCGATAGTGTCAGCCCAGGCAGCCCGAATGCCTTTCACCTTGTTAGCGGCGATTTGCTCGCCGTTACCCGAGCCGCCGAGAACTATTCCCAACGAACCCTGATCTAGCTCGGCTACCACTGCCTCGGCCGCCGGGATAACAAAGTCGGGATAATCGTCTTGATCGTTATAGGTTTTAGCACCGTGGTCAACGACGTCATATCCGGCGTCGCGGAGCCCGGCGACAAGAAATTCTTTCAGCTCAAAGGCTGCATGATCTGTAGCAATGTGAACACGCATAAGTTAATTATTCCAGACCTAAGGATTTTTATGTGTAACGCCAAAGATTTGCCTAGCCAGCACCCTTTAGCAAAGTCAAGAATGCGTCTTCGTCAAGCAACGCAATGCCCAGCTGTTCTGCTTTACGCGCCTTCGAACCAGGGTTTTCTCCAACTAAGACGTAATCAGTATTCTTCGATACTGAACTAGCAGCCTTACCGCCATGCATTTTGATCGTCTCCTGAGCAGCTTCCCGTGAAAAGTTGGCCAACCGTCCAGTAACTACAATTGTTAGCCCGCTCAGGGTTTGCGGAGCTTGCTGGTTGGTGGTTGATTCTTCATGCATCACCACGCCAGCCGCCTGCCAACGGCGAATTATTTCCTGGTGCCAATCCTCAGCAAACCAATCTTGGATACTTAGCCCGATAACTTCGCCAACATCTTCGGTAGCGGTTAATTGAGCCAGCGTAGCTTTACTTATGGCTTCCACCGAACCAAAATCTCTGGCTAGCGATCGAGCAGCACTTGGACCGACGTGTCGAATAGATAATGCCACCAGTATCCGCCACAGCGGTTTCGTCTTGGCTAACTCCAAACCGGCTAATAATTTCTCGCCCATAGCGTTTAGTAATTGACCGTTAAAAATTGGCAGCATCTGTGCTGCTTCCTCTTCAGCAGTGGCTTGACGCAGAAAATACTCAGAATTCACCAAATCTTCAGGTTTCAATTCAAACAAACCAGTCTCGTCTTTAAGAATGCGTTCGTCGATGAGTACCGCTGCAGTTTTTTCTCCTAGACCTTCAATATCGAGAGCACCGCGCGAACCTGCACCAACAATTCTGGCCACAATCTGATCGCGACATCCACGCGTATTCGGGCACCTAATATCCTTGTCAGAGTCTTTTTCTGGCCCTAAAACCGCGTTGCAAGATGGGCAATGGCTAGGCATAACAAAATCACGCTGACTCCCGTCGCGCAATTCAATAACTGAACCCAATATCTCGGGAATAACGTCACCGGCTTTACGTAAAACCACTGTGTCGCCGATCATCAAACCCTTGCGCTGAATCTCGTAGGCGTTGTGCAAAGTCGCTTGGCTAACCGTTGATCCGGCCACTTTGACCGGATTCATGACGGCATAAGGGGTAACTCGCCCTGTCCGACCCACCCCGCATTTGATGTCCAGCAACTTCGTATTTACCTGGTCAGGTGGGAATTTATAGGCGATTGCCCATCTGGGCGCGCGACTAGTTTGGCCTAATTGATTCTGAAGCTCGCGCTCGTCTACCTTGACGACGATGCCATCAATCTCGTGAGACAGTTCGTGGCGATGCTTGCCGTAGTAATCGACATAAGCCATTACTTCATCGATAGTTTTGACGGTTTTGATATTGGCCGAAACTGGAAACCCCCATTGTGATAAACGCTCATAACCGGCAGATTGACGTTTGGGCGCCTTATCCGAGTAAATCCCGAAACCATGAACTAGCATGTCGAGGGATCTACTAGCTGTTACTGAAGCATCTTTTTGTCGCAAAGATCCTGCTGCTGCATTTCGTGGATTGGCGAAAATATGTAATTTTGCGGGCAGTCTAGTTGTACGTGTACCTAACTTTTGTCGCTTTTTAGCCAAATCGATCTCGGCATTGAAGTCCAAACGCTTGGCATTCAAAGCCTCAAACGCGGCTATCGGCATAAACACTTCGCCGCGAACTTCAAGAGTTTGGGGTGCTTTTGAACCTAAATCTTGCGGAATAGACTTTATGGTACGCACGTTTGGGGTGATATCTTCACCAACCATCCCGTCGCCGCGCGTGGCACCGGAGACAAGCTTGCCGTCTGAATACACCAAATCAACGGATAACCCGTCAATTTTCAATTCGCATAACCAAGTGACATCACCTTTGACGCTATCTGCAGTTTTTGTTAGCCAAGCACGTAATTCATCTTGATTAAATACATTGTCGAGTGAATAGAGTCGCTCAAGATGTGTTACCGGAGCAAAAGTTGTTGGTTGGTGAGATTGGCCAACGGTTTGAGTTGGACTGTCTGGATTACGAAGCTCAGGGAATTGTTCTTCAAGATTGCGCAATTGAAGCATTAGCGAGTCGTATTCGGCATCAGACAAGGTGGGTTGGTCTTTGCCGTAGTAATCGTTTTGCGCCTGAATGATTAGAGCCGCCAGCTTTTGGTGGCGTTGTTTAGCTTGGTTATCCACAAACTCCCCTACCGTCAACTACCTGGCTGGCTCAAGCTGGTCTCAATGCCAGAGCACTAGCCAAAGCTTACCCTGACAACGGCCATAGCCGAGAGGGCTAAGCGCCAAACTTTGGCCCCCACGATGAACTATTTCGAGCAGCGTTATAGGCCGCTAGAACCTGGCGCTTAGTTAATTCGTCCGGACGATTAACCAGCCAATCTACTAACCCGTCTTCATCTAGTACTTGGACAGCATAGGGCTGCAGATCGACGGTCAGCTGACGATCATCTAGGGGAACGATGACCCCCATAACGTCTAAATCCCAACGCATATTGGCCGCCAGCGCCTCAGCGTTTTCCAAGGCTGTTTCACGCATTTTTGGAACGTATGGGGCGTCTTTGCCGTCAACTAAAAAGTTATCGCCAGCAACATAAAGCCTCGAACCGGGGTGAACTTTAGTTGACAACAGGTATAACCCACCCGGCCCGACAACCCAGTGGTCAAGGTTGATATGGCCGTCATCCATTCTCAATGCCTGGACGAAACCCCATCGTGGGTCAAGCTCAGATAATTTCATTAACTGAGCCGCCACTACTCTAGCCGGATCAACTAGACCACGTCTGGCACGCTGAGCGTCGAAACCATCAAAGAGCCGATCCAAGAAAGCTCTCACCGGTGCACCTCGACGGGCACGCTGCAAATTTCGTAATTGTTCGGGGCTTAGTTCGGGAACCTTGATTATTTTACGGGACGGTTCAATCAGCGCACGCCTTGGGGATGCGTTGAGATTGAAGGTCTGCGATTGTGGAGCCAACAAAGCGCGCCTGGGGGCAGGATATTGCCCACGTCCGGGCGTCAGCGCGACATCGTCGACTTTCGCCCAACGAGGCAAATCGCGCGGGTGCGGCTCAACGGACATCCCCAAGCCTCCAAATCAAACTCTGGATATCTATTTTAGAGCAAATAGCGAAATATGTTCTTAATCAAAAATAGGACCCCTGTCGCGTCCTCGTTTAAGTTCAAAAAAGCCATCAGTAGCAGTTACCAGATTTACGCCATCAAAAAGCAAACCTGCTTTTTCGCCTTTTGGTGCCGGTGAAATTACCGGGCCAAACATTGCTTTGCCATTGATATGTAAAACCGGGGTGCCGACATCTTGGCCAACAGGGTCCATCCCCGCATGGTGACTAGCTCTAACTTCATCATCGAGAGCAGTAGTTTGAGCTATATCAACTATTTCATTATCAAATCCACAATCATCAAGTGCTGCAGCAATTACCTTGGGATCCCCTTTTGTTTCTCCATTTAGGTGATAGCGAATACCTAATGCGGTATAAAACTTTGCCAGATCCTCAGAGCCATATTTCTTTTCAACGGCGATACAGGCCCGCACTCCGATAGGCCCATTTTTCGCTAAATTCTTGGCGTATTCACTATCGCTATCTTCATTCAAAACCGCCAAACTCATAACGTGAAAAACAGTTTTTACATCACGAACTTTCTCGACCTCTAACATCCAGCGTGAGGTCATCCACGCCCAGGGGCAAAGCGGATCGAACCAGAAATCAACTCTTGTAGTCATAGCTTCTAGCAAACCATCTATCACAAGACTTTGCACAATAACGATGAGAGCTGGCGAAAATACTCAAAAAGAGTTGAACTCACCCGCGCTAGGCGAATATTGTCCTCGGCGCTAATGTGGGTGTGCTAAGTTTTCCAGCTTTGCATCCAAATAGACTGATTTTAGAAGTAGTAAGGCAAAAATGAGCAGCGAGAATATCACCCGCGCTGAGGCGGAGACCCGTTCAAATAATCTATCTACCCATAGCTATGAAGTTCTGGTTGATTTGAGCGGTCGCTACCCAGATACCACCGCTTTAGCTCATCCCGATAAAAACTTCGTTGCTACCACGAAAGTTATCTTTGATGCTACGGGTCAGCCAACTTGGATTGATGTTATCGCAGATAAAGTTCTTGATGCTCAGTTAAATGGCCAACCGTTAAATACTGATGACTACGAAGGTAGCCGTTTCCCGTTTACTCCAAAACCTGGCGAAAATACTTTAACTATTTCTGCTCTAATGCGTTATTCGCATACTGGCGAAGGTCTGCACCGCTTTGTTGATCCTGCTGACTCTAAAATCAGTTTGTATTCACAATTTGAATCGGCGGATGCTCGACGGATGTACGCCAATTTTGAGCAACCTGATCTAAAAGCGAGTTTCCAGCTGACCTTAATTGCCCCGAGCCATTGGGTAGCTATCTCTAATTCGATTACCCCAACCCCTGAAAGGATTGATGACGAATTCTCCAAATGGGATTTCGCACCTACCCCACCAATTTCCACCTATCTGACAGCTTTGGTGTGTGGCGAATACCACGTATCTCCAGGCACTATTCACTCTGTTAAAGGCGAGATTCCAGCTGCCGTGGTTTGCCGCGAGTCAATGGCAGAATTCTTAGATGCTGACCGAATCCGCCAAACCGCCCAGCGTGGATTCGAGGTTTATGAAGAAAAATGGAATCGCGAATACGCTTTCGACAAATATGATCAAATATTCGTTCCAGAATTCAATTTTGGCGCGATGGAAAATGTTGGTTGCGTAACATTCCGAGACCAATACCTTTTCCGCTCCAAGGTGGGAGCTGATCGCTATGACGCACGCGACAACACCATCTTGCATGAGTTGGCTCATATGTGGTTCGGCGATTTAGTAACAATGAAATGGTGGAATGACATTTGGTTAAATGAATCATTCGCTGAATGGTCGGCCTATTTCTGCCAGGCAGAAATCGCTAAGCGCTACGGCGGACGCAACCCTTGGGTGACATTCGCTAATGCCCGCAAGGCCTGGGCTTATCGTGCCGACCAATTGCCTACCACCCATCCGATAGCCAACGACATGGTCGATCTGGACGCCGTAGACGCAAACTTTGACGGCATCACCTACGCCAAAGGAGCATCCGTCCTTAAACAATTAGTTAGCTATGTTGGTGAGGATAAGTTCATAGCTGGCGTTAGACAGTACTTCGTAGACCATGCCTATTCCAATACGGTTTTCAATGATCTTTTGGAGGCTCTGGAAAACGCGAGCGGGCGCGACCTTAGCGGTTTCACTAGCCAGTGGCTGCAAACTGCTGGCGTAAATACGCTTTACCCACAGATTTGCACTAATGAAGATGATGTCATCACCTCTTTCGACATCGTCCAGACTTTTGATGAGGCACACCCAACCTTGCGCACCCATACCATAGCTATCGGTTGCTATAACTTCGATGAACAAGGGCAACTGGTGTGTGCCCAATCAATGCCGGTTGATGTGCACGGCGAATCAACCCCTATTGCCGCCCTGGTTTCGACTAAACGTCCCGACCTAGTGCTGCTTAACGACCGCGATCTTGGCTATGTCAAGGTACGTCTTGACCCCCGCAGTCAAGAAATTGCACTGCGAAATATTGCCAAAATGCCTGACCCGATGGGACGGGTAATGGTTTGGACAGCTTTGACAAACTCGTGGCTGGACGGTGAACTGCCATCAAAAACCTATATCGATGCTGTACTAGCTGGCCTTTGGGGCGAAGACGATGATTCAGCGATTCGCTATCTAACTAATCAACTAGCACGAGCCGCAACCTCTTTCGCTGCACCCGAAAATCGCCAGACTCACCGCGCGAGTTTGGTGGCCGGATTTGCCGAGCACCTGAAAAAGGCACAGCCAGCCTCTGATATTCAACTGTGTTATGCCGATGCTTTAATCCGCAGCATTGACTCCCCGGCTGGAGCTGAATTGCTGAAAGCCTGGTTGGCTGGCGAAGAAGTACCTCAGGGTCTAGTAATTGATTCCGACCGCCGTTGGCTGGCGATTAATTCGTTAGCGAGAATTGGTGCCATCGATATCGACGTCATCGAAGCTGAATTAGCTCGCGACAACACTATTCAAGGCACCCAATCGGCAGCTGGAGCTAAAGCTGCACTAAATATTCCAGCCGCAAAGGCAGATGCCTGGCGGCTAGTGATGGAAAGTGACTTGGCTAATCACACGAATGAAGAAATCACAGCAAATTTCTTCCGTTATGGCCAAGAAGAGATGCTCACGGATTATCGAGATAAATATCTCGATATTTTGGCTCAGATTTGCGATCCGAAATCAGTTTGGTCTTCTCGCGGAGCAACGATTCGCGAACAGGTGCTGCGTTATTTGTGGCCGACACCGTTTGCCGATGATGCCTGGATCGGCAAAGTTGAAGCGTTCTTGGCCGAACACAAGCTACCTGAGCAGGCCTTGCGAACTGTTACTGAAAATATTGCTGACCAAAAACGAGCCAACACTGCCCAGCACTTAGACGCGAAAAATAGCTGAGGTCTAGCTAGGCTTGAGGCGACCCAAGTTACGTACTGAAAGGCCTGCCATGAGCCTAGTTATTCGCAAAGCTCGCAATATTTATGGACATTCGAGCGATATTTTCATCGCCGGCTCGCGCTTCGTTGATTACTTGCCAGCAGATAACCAAGTAATCGACGCTAACGGCCAACTAGTTTTGCCAGGCTTGGTTGATTTGCACACCCATTTGCGCGAGCCAGGTGGCGAAGAATCAGAAACTATCGCTAGCGGTACCGCTGCGGCAGCTCACGGTGGCTACACCTGCGTATTTGCTATGGCTAATACCGATCCGGTTACAGATTCCGTAGCCAAAGTGCAAAAGATTCGCGAAAAAGCCACCGGCACCTCGGCTCAAGTCGAAGTGATTGCAGCCATTACCGAAGGGCTGGCGGGTGAAAAACTAACCGATATCGACGCGCTAGCAGAAGCTGGCGTCAATGTTTTTAGCGATGACGGCCGTTGCGTCATGGATGCCAATATTATGCGACAGGCTCTGGAGGCTGCAGCAAGAAATAACGTATTAATTGCCCAACACTGCCAAGACCACAATCTCGCCACTGCCACAGCTTGTGCCGATGAGGCCTCTATCGCCAAACAGCTAGGGTTAGCCGGTTGGCCTTGGCCAGCAGAAGCCATCATTATCGCCCGTGACGCTATGCTCGCCGAATTAACCGGCGCACGAGTACATGCCTGCCACGTGTCCACCGCCCAATCAGTTGAGGTGGTGCGGTGGGCGAAGGCTCGCGGGATAAGAATCAGCGCTGAAGTTACTCCCCATCACTTACTGCTTACCAGCGATAAGCTGACCAGCCTAGATACACGGTTCAAGGTTAATCCTCCACTGAGAGGCTATGAAGACGTAGAGGCAGTGCGCGCAGGGTTAGCTGACGGCACCATCGACATTGTTGGCACGGATCACGCACCCCATTCACAAGCCTCAAAGAATCAACCATTCCCTTTAGCTAAACCGGGAATGACCGGCCTAGAACAAGCCTTGGCGGTAGTTATTGAGACGATGATTAAACCAGGTCTGATGGGTTGGGATCGGCTTGTAGACGTGATGAGTTACCAGCCGGCTTATCTTGGCAAAGCAACGGGTCAAGGACATGAAATCGCCGTCGGCCAACCAGCCAATTTGGTGTTAATTGACCCAGATAGGCGTTGCCTTGTGGAGTCTGCTAATTCGGTTTCAAAAGGCATAAATAATCCATATACCGGACTTGAGCTACCCGACCCCATAACGTTGACGATTAAAAATGGTGAAATAACTTATCGCCGCTAGTTTTTGACTATGATTTTACCATTTTTTTCGTTTCAAATGCTTTCTTTGCAGAAGCAGAAATAACCAATCTTAATTTCAGGCAACTTATAGAAAAATTGTTTAACTTCTAGCCAAGCTCAACAGCGTCCATTAGGGTGTTTTAAGTAATTTCCCTAACGGTTGAGCTGCCAAATGACAGCTTAATCATGGACGTGTCAGGAGCTAATATGTCTTCAACGCCGACAGAATCGAAACGGCAAGTACGACCGTTCTCGATGCGCGACAAGATCGGCTACATGTTTGGTGATTTTGGTAACGACTTCACCTTCATTCTCCAATCTACGTTTTTCATGGTGTTCTATACCAATGTGGTCGGCATCAAGGCCGCTCACGTAGGCACCCTCTTCCTTGTGGCACGGTGCCTTGACGCTTTCACTGACGTTGGCATGGGGATCCTGGTCGACCGAATTCCCATCAAGAAAGGCGGCACCAAATTCAAGCGCTGGATTAAAATTGTCGCTATTCCAGTAGCGGTCGCTTCCGCCTTGATGTACATGTCTTTCGTCGCTGATTGGGAATCCTACAGCAGCCGCCTGGTGTGGATGTGCTGCACCTACTTCCTGTGGGGATCCCTCTGCTACACGGCAATCAACATTCCCTATGGCTCAATGGCGTCGGTGGTCTCTGACAACCCTGATGACCGTGCACAGCTTTCAGTATTCCGCTCAACTGGCGCCAACCTAGCAAACCTGCTTTTGAACGCCGTGGTGCCGATATTCGTCTACACTAAGACGCTTGAGGGTGTCTCAAACCTTAGCGGGCCGAGGATGACCATCGCAGCTATAGCTTGCGCGGTGGCCGCAGTCATCTGCTACTCACTGTGCTACATGAACGTGGAAGAGCGCGTGGTGGCTACCCCAGCCGAAGGTGAAGACAAGCAAAAGGGCGAGTCTATTGGCAAGATGCTCAGCTCACTGTTCACCAACAAAGCACTGCTAACTATCGTTTTGGCGGCCTTGTGCTTGCTAATTGGCATGATGTTCCTCGGCGGTATCCTGCCCTACATCTTGTTGTCTTACTTCGGCAACGGCCAACTGCAGTCCCCAGCTTCGATGGTTGCGCTAATTCCAGCTTTCGCCTTGATTGTGTTGGCACCAATGTGGGGCAAACGCTTCGGCAAGGCTGAAACCGGTGTGGTAGCGATGTTCATCGGCGGCGCAGTGCTGTTGATTGCCTACTTCCTGAAAATTCAGAATGCTTGGGTGTGGATCATCTTCTACGGTGTGGCCATGTTCTGCATTGCTATCTTCAACTTCCTGATTTGGGCATTCATTACTGACGTTATTGACTATCAGGAAGTACGCAGCGGATACCGTGATGATGGCACAACTTATGCCATCTACTCCTGGGCTCGTAAACTCGGTCAGGCATTCGCTGGCTTCTTGACCGGTCATGCGCTAACCATGGTTGGTTTTGATTCCGCTGCCGCTAAGGCGGGCGAGGCTCAGTCGCAGTCAGCCATCGACGGAATCTACATGCTGACCAACGTCCTGCCAGGCGTTTTCTGCCTACTAGTCGCCATCGTGCTGTTATTCCTCTACCCGCTAAAGAAGCAGGCAGTGCTGACCAACACCGCTATCCTGCGCGCCCGCCGCAAGGGTGAGGTTCACGCTGAGGATCCACTAGCTAAGAAGTAATCAACTAATTATTCCTAATTCTTTGGGAGCTGCGTTTCGACGCGGCTCCCAAAGTTTATTTATAGACAAATAACGGCAACCACAATCCCGTCTTAAGCACCAACGATAGATTTTCAAACGAAAGAAAAAAGTTTAGCATTTTGGGTGTTTTATTTTCTTGAATTTGAGTCATTCTTTAGCTAAGCGGCTCGCTGATGAAATTATCTTATTCAGCCCACCCCTTAGAGGCACCCGACTAGGCTTACTTATATCAAGAATGCGTCTCGCCTGGTACGTAATTTGGCCGACTATGAGACATAAGCAGGAGGTTATACATTGTTTACTCTTACTGGTTTCGCCGACGAAATATCGCACGACCTAGCCGAACAGATTGACCTGCTAAAGAAGCTGGAAATATCGCATGTTGAGTTCCGCAGCGCCTGGGATATTAAAGTCCTCGACCTCACCGACGAGCAGCTAGCCAAAGCCAAGTCCATGTTGGATAAAGCCGGTATCAAACTCTCGGCGGTAGGTTCGGATATCGGCAAGATAAATATCACTGACCCATTCGACAAACATTTGGCCAGAGCCGCCCACGCTGTTGAGGTAGCGAAATTTTTCGGCACAAAGTACATCCGCATGTTCTCGTTCTTCATGCCTGAGGGCGAAGACCCAGCCAAATACCGTGACGAAGTGATGGCTAGAACTCGTAAATTTGTTGAGCTTGCTGAGGCTGGCGGCGTCACCATGCTGCACGAGAATGAGAAAGGTATCTACGGGGACACCCCCGAGCGGGTCGTTGACTTGATTCAGACGATTGATTCGCCGCACTACCGAGGCATTTTTGACCCGGCTAACTACGTCCAGTGTCACGTCAAGCCATTCGATGAGGCTTATCCAAAGGTGCGCCAATACACCGACTACATCCACTGCAAGGATGCCTTGGCTGACACTATGAAGCTAGGTGTCGAAGAGGTCGTGCCATGCGGGGAAGGCGACGGTCAAGTGCGCGAAGTCGTAGCCGAACTCAACAAGGACGGTTTCTCCGGCTTCTTCTCCATTGAGCCTCACCTCGGGCAATTCGACGCTTTCGGCGGGCTATGTGGGCCGGAACTTTGGACAAAGGCATATAACGCGCTGACCGGCATATTTAAAGAGCAGGACATTCAATGGCAGTAAAAAAAGCAGCCATTGTTGGCTGCGGGGACGTCTACCAGGTACATCTGGAAGCAATCAACGCCCTAGACGACATCGAGTTGGTGGCGGTTTGCGATAACGACCCTGCCCAGCTTGCCTTAGCTGAGCACCAAACTGGCGTAGTTGGATTTGATTCCATAGCTAAATTGCTGGAGTCAACCGATTGCGATGTTGTCCACATCACCACCCCACATTTTGCCCATGCTGACTGTGCGATAGCAGCTTTAGAAGCCGGCAAAAACGTCATCCTAGAGAAGCCCCTAGCGCACACCATCGCTGACGGCCAGCGAATTATTGACGCAGCAGCGAAAGCCACCTCGAAGATTGGCATATGCCTGCAGAATCGCTATAACGTCTCATCCCAACGCTTACGACGATTACTGGACGAAGGAGTCTTAGGCGAGATCCAAGGTGGATCTGCCCAAGTAATGTGGACACGCACGCCCGACTATTACCACGCGAAACCTTGGCGGGGAACCTGGGAAGGCTCTGGTGGTGGCCTAATGATTAACCAGGCATATCACACGATTGATTTGGCGCAATGGTTAATGGGGCCAGTTATCGACGTAAAAGGGCAAGCCAACGCCATGAAGTTCGGCGACGTCATCGAGGTTGAAGACAGCGTCCAAGCTATGTTCACCAATGAATCGGGCACCCAAACCTCGTTCTTCGCCTCGCTGACCATGCCATATAACCATCCGGTAGAAGTTGAAGTGGTCGGCAGTCTTGGCCGAGCACTGATTCGCGACGGGTTGACGGTGTGGTTTGCCGATGGCAGCCAAAAGCACTGGCAAGAGCGAAAAGCTCCCAGTGTTGGCCGCACCTACTGGGGTGTTTCACATCAATTACTGATTGAAGATTTCTACCAGAAGCTAGACGATACTGAGCCTTTCTGGATAACCCCGGCAGAATCAATGAAAACTTTGCAAATTTTGAAGAAAATTTACGACCAATCACCAGCATTTACCAATCACAATTAACCAAGGAGGCAATAAATTGAGTGACAAATTACGGTTAGGCATTATCGGGCTAGGCGCTGAAGGCGGTGCCTATGCCGGATTCATTGCTGACGGACGCACCCCCAACGTCGAGGTTGCGGCTATCTGTGACATTCTCGAAGAAAAGAAAGCGGACGCCGACAAATTAGGCGTGCCGTTCTTCACTGATTACAAAGAAATGATTGATTCGGGCAAGGTAGACGCTGTCGTCACCACCGTCCCCCACTATCTGCATCCAGAAATGGGTATCTACGCACTAGAGCACGGCGTACACACGCTATTAGAAAAGCCGCTAGCTGTCTACACCAAGCAAGCCCAACGGGTCATCGACTTCGCTAAGACGAAGCCGAATCTGGTTTTTGGCGTGTTCTTCAACCAACGCACCAACCAGCTTTATAAGGATATTAAGGCGCTACTCGATTCCGGCGAATTGGGTCAGCTGCGGCACACCTCGTGGATTATCACTAACTGGTGGCGTCCCCAAGGCTATTACGACCAGTCTGAGTGGCGCGCCACCTGGGGCGGTGAAGGCGGTGGCGTTTTGGTAAACCAGGCACCGCACCAGCTTGACCTGTGGCAGTGGATTTGCGGCATCCCTAAGAGTGTATTCGCCAAGTGCCAATTCGGTTTCCGGCGCGATATCGCTACCGAAGATGAGGTCAACGCCCTGGTCGATTTCGGCAATGGCGCCACCGGCACCTTTATCACTTGCACCCACGATATGCCGGGCACTGACCGCCTCGAAATCCTTTGCGACAAGGGCAAAATCGTTGTTGACAACTCCAAGAAGGTCACCATCTGGAGGCTCAAGCAAGCCGAACAGGAACTGTCTAAGAATATGGGCATGGAAGAGGTTGGCAAACTGTTCAGCGGCCAACTCGATGTTTCTGAGTTCTGGGATGTTGAAGAACGCGAATACAGCTCTGTGTGGGGTGAGCAGCACTGCGAGGTTATGGAGAACTTTGCTGCTGCCGTCAAGAATGGCACCGAATTGTTGGCTCCCGGCTCAGACGGTATCAATGGCGTGCGACTAGCCAACGGTATTCAACTCTCCGCTTGGACCGGGGAAGAAATTGACCTCACCAATTTCGACGAGGATCGCTACCTTGATGAGCTGAATAAGCGTATCAAGGACGAGGGCAAGTTCGAGACTCGCTCCTAAACCGACGTACTAAAGGCTGAAAGGAATAGATATGGCTGTACTTGGTGTACAGATGATGATGCTTAAGGATCAGGTTGCCAAAGAAGGCATGTTCCCCGTCCTGCAAAAGATTGCCGACATGGATTTGCACGCCGTTGAGGTATCGCAGATTCCGATGGACGAGAAGAATACTGCTGATCTAGAACGTGGCGTCAAAGAATTAGGCGTCAAAGTTGGTGCCTTGTCGGTGGCTTTGAATGCCGGGCCGACCGCAACCGGGGACACCCTAGAAGGCGACTACGACAAAATCGTGGCTGACTGCCGCCGATTGGATTGTAACTATGTCCGTATTGGCATGATGCCATTCTCAGCGATGGTGTCAAAACAAGCCTGCGAGTCTTGGGCAGGCGAAGTAGAACCATATGCTGAACGGCTAGCCAAAGACGGCATCACGCTCTGCTACCACAATCACCACGTTGACCTAGCTAAATTTGATGGCGAACGTCTCTTTGACATCGTGCGCAGGGTAGCTCCTCACCTATTCTTCGAGGTTGACCTGCACTGGGTGTTGCGCGGCGGCATGGATCCAATTGAGATGCTGGAGCAGTACTCGGGTGTTTGCAAGCTAATCCACGTTAAAGATTTCCGTGTGGGCGCGCTACCGAACGAAGCCATTGAGGCGCTAAGTTCAGGAGATATGGAGAAGGGATATAACCTTTTCCTATCGATTTCTGAGTTCGCTGAGGTTGGCCAAGGCAATATGAACTGGCCGAAATTACTGCCAGCAGCCGAGAAAGCTGGCGCAGATTTCTTTTTCATCGAGCAGGATCTGACCTATGGTCGTGACCCACTAGATTGCATAAAAGACTCCAGGCAGTACTTAAAGTCAATCGGTTACTGAGTTATTCAACTCAATAAAAGTTGCCCCGACCTTACTGTGGAGGTCGGGGCAACTTTTATTGGTTATTGCTATTTGGCTAAGGAAATCAGCTCCTGAGCTTGAGCTAACACCGCCTTAACTACTTCGGCATCGGAAATCTTCAGCCATTTCAGAACATTCTTTACAGAATCCTCCAAACTACCAGCAACCAACGGCTTCAACTCGTCAGCACCAGCGTCACCGATGGGCGCGCCAATGCCACGCAAGTGTAGAGTCCACGCAGCTACTGCCCTTGTGGCACCCAAAGCAACCTTGCCTTCTTTAGCGAAATGCTGAATCGTCGGGACGATACGAATGGGCAACTTTTGAGTACCATCATTGGCAATCTGCGCGAGCAAATGTTTAATTCTTGGGTTGCGATAGCGCTCAAGTAAAGCTGCACGATATTCATTAATCTCGCTAGCTGGTAGCGGCAATATTTCGGCAGCATTATCCCACCATTCATTGACCCAGCCGGCGACCTTTTCATCACTAATAGCGTCATAAACAGTTTCGTGGCCAAGAATTGACGCAGCATAGGCCATCAAGGAATGCGAGCCGTTAAGCAGATAGAGCTTACGCATCTCATGTGGGAGGATATCGTCAACAAATTTCGCTCCCACAGCTTCCCACTTGGGACGACCGGCCTTAAACTCACCAGCTAACACCCATTCCGCGAACGGCTCGGTAACGACTAGACCCTCATCACGGATGCCCGTTTCTTCAGCAACCCGATCACGGTCTTCATCAGTGGCACGCGGGGTGATCCGGTCAACCATTGTGGTGACGAAACCGACATTTTCATTAATCCAATCAACCAGGCTGGGATCAACTTTTTCAGCGGCTTGACGGATGATTCGCTCCGCCATTTCGCCGTTTTCTGGCACGTTATCGCAAGGCACGAAGGTGATGGGGCCAGCATTGGCTTTGCGCCTAGCCAGAAGGCCGCGAACGAATTTGCCAGGTCCAGAGAATACTGGCGAATCCAGATCACCAGACTTCAGCAACTCGATATCTTTGGCAACATTCTCATTGGCCGTATCCAGGTTGCCGTCCTTGTCGCGGCAGTAACCAGCCTCGGTGATGGTTGAGGTAACGATAACGACATTCGGATCGCTAAACATCCGCGTCCAAGCATCATGCTCATGGGAACGGAAAGTGTGCGACACGGAAGAAATAACCTCAACCTTGTCACCATCCGGGTGCTGAATGCATAACTGATATAGCCCTTCTTGGGCGTCGAGTGCGTCATCGCGCGGGGATTCGCGAGGCTCAAGGGTGGTACGTCCAGCGAAACCGGCAATGCCCCACTCATCAGCATCACTAGCGTGTTCGGTGTACCAGGCTTGGTGGGCTCTGGTGAAATTACCGATACCCAAGTGAATTATGCGAATCGGGGCGGCTTTACGGCCATTTTCGTTACGATTTAATCTACTCACAGGTTAAACACCTTCTTTGGTTGGTCAACAACCAGCCTGATGGCTTGGTCGATAGCTTCGTCAAGGTCTAGACGGTGAACAGCAACCAACTTGGCTAAGTGCACCGCGTCTAGACGCCGGGACATGTCGTGCCGGGCGGGTATAGAACAGAATGCGCGAGTGTCATCTATCATTCCGGATGTGCGGCTAAATCCGGCCATCTCAGTAATCGACTGCTTGTAACGCAGAATCGACTCCGGAGCGTCGATAAACCACCACGGAACCCCAATATAGAGCGAACGATAATAGCCAGCCAACGGGGCAATTTCGCGACTGAAAACGTCCTCATCAAGGGTAAATACCACCAACTTGAGGTTGGGATGATTGCCGAACTTATTCAATGCTGGACGCAGAGCCTTAGTCACCTCGAGGGCATAAGGGATATCGCCGCCAACATCAGCACCATAGGTTGAGAAGGCTTCTTGGTCGTGATTGCGGAATACCGCCGGATGGAGGGTCATAGTCAACCCATCCTCGGTGGCCATCCGGATTTGATCTAACACAAAATATTTACGTAACTGGTCAGCTTGGGCTTGGCTTATTTTACCGGTTCGAGCTAATTCATATAGCTTGGCAGCCTCAGCCTGGTCGGGGGCACTAGTGTCTAAATCGGCATGAGAATGGTCGGTGCTAATAGCCCCATTCGCCTTGAAGTAAGCTCGTCTATTTTCCATTGCCTCGGTATAGCCGGACAGAGTGTCGACGTTTACTCCAGAAACCTCACCTAAACTGTCGACTAGATCGTTCCAGTCTGAGCGTCCTGGCTCTAAATATTTATCTGGACGGAAGGTTGGCACTACCCGGTGTTTTGAGCTGAAAGCCTGGTTCTGGTGTATTTTACGATGGTCTTCTAAATCGTCGCATGGGTCATCAGTAGTAGCGATGAACTCAATATTGAATTTATCCATCAATTCACGTGGACGGTGATTAGGGTCATCAATCCAGGCTTGAATTTGGTCATAAATCTCATCGGCAGTCTCAGCGCTAGGACGCTGAGTGACACCGAAAATACCGGCCAATTGGTCGACCATCCAGTAGCGCATTGCAGTGCCGTTGAAGTCAGTCCAATGCTGGCAGAATAGCCGCCAAGCTTTTCGGTTCCCAGCTTCGTCCATCGTCTTGCCGGGCACACCTAGATCACACAATTCGACACCGTTGGCGTGCAAAATACGGTTGACATAGTGGTCAGGGGTTAACAGCAACTGCGTTGGATTCCCGAAAGAGGTATTTTCGCTAAACCAGGCGGGCGGCACATGACCGTGCGGGGAAATGATGGGTAAATCACGGGTTTGAGCGTAGATCTTTCTAGTCAACTCACGTTGACTAGGTTCAGCCGGAAAAAGTCGATCGTCATTGAGAGTCAGTTTAGGCATGTACCTATTCTTCCGGGTTGTCTACGTCTTTGTTGGCGGTTGCCAATGATTGATCGGAAACTATGTTCTAACGCCTAAAGTCTGATTGTTTTGCATAGACTTAAGCGCGTTAGGTGGATTTCAGCCATCATCAGGAGAGAAATCATGACTATTGAGCTAACTAGCCTAGGTGAGCCTGGCTACAAAATTACGCCGGAAGAATTCGACGGATTTGTTGGCGAAGCATTTTCTAAAATCGATGTAGCCGGGAAAAACGTTGTCTTAATCATTCCGGATGACACCCGAAGCTGCCCACTAGCAGCAATCCTTAAAGTTGCCTATAAACACCTTATTGATAGGGTCGGCAAACTATCCACGGTGATCGCCCTAGGCACTCACGAATATATGGAACCCGATGAGATCGCGCTTTGGACCGCCGGCGACGCCAAAGCCAATCTCGATGAGGTGTACCCTGGCATGGAAATCGTCAATCACCTATGGAAAGACGATGATGAGCTAGTCAGTGTGGGAGAGATCCCTGCCGAACGAATTTACGAATTGTCTGGCAAACGCCTAAAGCTCGGCTCGGACGTGTTGATTAACCGCCGTGTGGTGGAAGCGGACGTGAAAATCATCATCGGCCCAATCTTGCCGCACGAGGTCGTTGGTATCTCTGGCGGAAATAAATACTTTATTCCCGGCTGCGCCAAAGAAGAGTTAATTAATTTAACCCACTGGGTAGGCGCATTGATTACGTCAGCAAAAATGATCGGTACCCCAGGCGTGACTCCAGTCCGCGCGATGATCAATGAGGGCGCCTCAATGATTCCAGGCGAAAAATATTGCCTGGCTTTTGTAGTTAAAGCCCATGAATCCTATCTGGAGTCGGTAGCTTTCGGCAGCCCCGAAGATGCTTGGGCAGACCAAGCGCAGGTCACCGCCCAAACTCACATCAGATATGTTGCCGAGCCACTGAAGAATGTTATCTCTGAAATTCCAGAGCGTTATCACGACATCTGGACGGCCGCCAAGGGCTTCTATAAGACGGAACCGGCAGTAGCTGACGGTGGCGAGGTGATTATCTATGCCCCGCATATCACTGAGGTTTCCGAAGCTCACGAACAGATTTATCGTATTGGCTATCACTGCCGCGACTATTTCGTTGGCCAATGGGACAAGTTTAAGGACGAACCATGGGGTGTACTAGCCCACTCAACCCACTTACGTGGAGCTGGCACCTATAATGCCGAAACCGGCGAAGAAAAGTGCCGCTTGCAGGTCACTTTGGCCACTCAAATCCCAAAGGAAGTATGCGAATCAATTAATCTCGGCTATCGCGACCCCAAGACCATTCCCGAGCTAATGAAAAACCCGGATTACTACGTCGTCCACGACGCTGGTGAGGTGCTATTCAGACTTGAGTCTGAGCGGCCAAAGAAATAACCGTTATCAATAGAAATAGTGCGGACAACCAACCGGATGCCCGCACTATTTTTATGCCAGTTTTAGCTGCAACCGCTGGTCGAGCCACAACCTTCACAGACATAGCACGAGCCTGAAGGCCGCATTTTCGTCCCGCAGGTCATGCACAATGGTGCATCGAAGGCCATACCGGTCATAGCTTCCATCAGTTCTGAGGTGGTGTGAGCATTGCCGGAAGTTGGCGTGGCTGAAATCAAGCTGGGTTGAACTGGACCTGCATCATCGAAACGCATGTTGTCACCAGCGTCATTCTTTAGCTGCTGATATTCAGGCAGCTCGGCCTCTTCTTCCTCAGAAAGATAAGAGCCAGTCTCAACATAGTGAGCGCGCTCAGCCGAAGTGTAAATTCCAAGCTCAGACCGTTCATCGAAATCTAAATAATCCAGCGCTAGCCTACGGAAGATGAAGTCCATAACCGATTGAGCGATACGAATATCTGGGTCATCGGTCATACCGGCTGGCTCAAATTTCAGGTTCGTGAATTTCTGGACGAAGGTCGTCAACGGCACCCCATACTGCAACCCGATAGAAACTGCAATCGAGAACGCGTCCATCACACCAGAAAGGGTGGAGCCTTGTTTGCCAAGTTTCAGGAAAACCTCGCCTAATCGTCCATCATTGTAGGCGCCCGATGTCATATATCCTTCTGCACCACCTACAGCGAAAGAGGTGGTTCGTCCCATTCTGGACTTCGGCAAACGACGCCGTCTGGGACGGTACTCCACCCGAACCTCAGTTTTAACCTCGGCGCCAGATTTTTTATCCTCAGTCTTGGCTACCGCCAACGGTTGAGAT
Source organism: Vaginimicrobium propionicum (assembly GCF_900155645.1). Classification (GTDB taxonomy): domain Bacteria; phylum Actinomycetota; class Actinomycetes; order Propionibacteriales; family Propionibacteriaceae; genus Vaginimicrobium; species Vaginimicrobium propionicum. The sequence continues at coordinate 219,188 of NZ_LT706985.1, read as the reverse complement.
ACCTTGCAGTTATCCCGATAAACAGCAATGGCTTTCAACCCAAGTTTCCAGCCCTGTAGATATACCTCAGCAATGTCAGCGACCGTCGCACTTTCTGGCAGGTTAACGGTTTTAGATATTGCACCAGAAAGGAACGGCTGGACCGCAGCCATCATCCTGACATGGCCCATCGGCTCAATAGAACGCACACCCATGGCAGTATCAAAAACTTCATAATGTTCCGTCTTTAAGCCAGGAGCATCAATCACATTGCCTTTTTCTGCAATATATTTGACGATTTCGTCAGATACTTCCTTGTCGTAACCCAAATTCTTCAATGCCCTAGGCACTGTTTGGTTTACGATTTGCATAGAGCCACCGCCAACCAATTTCTTGAATTTGACGAGCGAGAAATCTGGTTCGATGCCGGTAGTATCGCAATCCATCATGAATCCGATAGTGCCGGTGGGAGCTAGAACGGATACTTGAGCGTTGCGGAATCCGATTACCGGCCCGGCTTCACAAACCTTATTCCATTGGCCAGTGGCCGCCTTACGAATATCTTCATCCAGCTTCGTCAAAGTCGTTATGGCCTGATTAGCCTCACGATGCATCTCCATCACATGATTGTGCGCTTCGGAGTTGATTTCGTAACCTTTATAAGCTCCAACAATTTCAGCTAACTCGGCCGAGCGCCGATAGGCGGTGCCTGTCATCAACGAAGTGATAGCAGCCGCAATAGCACGCCCGCCCTCGGAATCATAGCCTTTACCCAAGGCCATTAGCAGGGCGCCCAAGTTGGCGTAGCCAATGCCTAATTGCCGGAAATCACGGGTAGTTTGAGCGATCGGCTCAGTCGGGAAATCAGCAAAAATAATCGAAATATCCATCGCAGTGATGATTAATTCGACAGCCTTTATGAAACGCTCAATTTCAAACGTTTCATCATCTTCACGTAAGAATTTCAGCAGATTCAAGCTGGCAAGGTTGCATGAAGAATTATCCAAGCTCATATATTCCGAGCAGGGGTTGGAGGCATTAATACGACCCGAGTTTGGGGTGGTATGCCAGCGGTTAATCGTCGTATCGTACTGAACGCCAGGATCTGCGCACTCCCAAGCAGCTTTAGCTATCTTTTGGAAAAGTTCGCGAGCATCAACTTCTTCTACAACTTCACCGTTAGTGCGCGCCGTCAAACCAAACTTAGTGCGGTTTACTACCGCATCCATAAAGTCATCGGTAACCCGCACAGAATTATTGGCATTTTGATACTGAACAGAAAAGAAATCTTTACCACCCAGATCCATGTCAAATCCGGCGTCCCTTAGCGCGCGAATCTTATCTTCCTCGCGAGATTTAGTCTCGATAAACTCTTCGATATCTGGATGGTCAATATCCAACACAACCATCTTGGCAGCACGCCTAGTAGCGCCACCGGATTTGATAGTTCCTGCCGACGCATCTGCCCCACGCATAAAACTGACCGGACCGGAGGCAGTGCCGCCTGAAGAACGCAGCAATTCATGGGAAGAACGAATCTTCGACAAGTTAATTCCAGCACCAGACCCACCCTTGAAGATCATGCCTTCTTCGCGATACCAATTGAGGATTGATTCCATTGAATCCTCTACCGACAAGATAAAACAGGCACTTACTTGCTGTTTTGCAGATGTCCCAACGTTAAACCAAACCGGCGAATTGAAGCTGAAATATTGATGAACCAACAACCAAGTTAAATCATCAGCGAAAGCTTCTGCATCTTCATGAGTGTTGAAGTATCCGGCTTTTTCGCCAGTTTCGCGATATTTATTTACCACCCGATCAATCAACGTTTTCAGACTGGATTCACGTTGTGGGCTGCCTAGCGCCCCGCGAAAATACTTCGTGGTGACGATAGTTGAGGCGTTTTGGCTCCAGAAATCGGGAAATTCCACTCCGGGCTGGCTGAAAACCACCTCACCTGTCTTCCAGTTAGTCTGGACGACATCGCGTTTCTGCCAAGTCACCTCATCGTAGGGGTGAACTCCAGGCGTAGCGAAAGCGCGCTTAACGGTTAAGCCAGGTGCGCTACTACGGTCGACCTGATCGGTAGAGGTGTCGGTCATTACTTTTCTTCTTTCGGCTGGTTAACTGACGGCACCGAGCTCTGAGCGAGATCGGCGATTATTTCTGTTTTCATTCGATCAATTTCTTTAGAGAAATCATCAAGGCTTTGATAGTTCTTGTATACGCTGGCAAACCTCAGATAAGCCACTGGATCAAGTTTGCTAAGCGGGCGAAGAATCGCCAGCCCCACTTGACCGCTGGGAACTTCTGACTGGCCAGTGGAGCGAATAGTCTCTTCGACGGTTTGGCCGAGCTTAGCAAGTTGCTCCTCACCGACCGGCCGACCTTTGCACGCTTTACGGACACCGTCAATAACCTTTTCGCGGTTGAACGGCTCAATGACCCCACTACGTTTGACGATCACTAGCTGGATTCTCTCGATAGTAGTGAAACGCTTACCGCACTCCTGGCAAGCCCGGCGGCGTCTAATAGACAAACCGTCCTCTACCACGCGCGAATCAAGGACGCGTGATTCCGGGTGGTGGCAGTATGGACAATTCACCCAAAGACACCTCCTAAAACGTCTCAAAAATTATGGCTCAAAACTCGCTAAACCACAACCCATAGATGAATTACATCTCTGTAACTACTAGATGTGGGCATCATCATACACGATTTGCCAGGAAAGAAAAACGCGACGTGATCAGAAAACAACCATGTCTGGCAAGCTAAAAATTCCTGATTACCGTAAACACCAGGGCGATGACGCCAATAAACACATACCAGGTATTCTGTTTAAGTTTTGGCAGTTTATCTGGGCAGAATTTGAGCCCCACTAGCCACAGTAACCACAAAACTGTCCCTAGACATAACAACTGATTGTAAGCAAAGGCCTGACTAATATCGCCTTTAAGCAGGCTGAGGGCTGCCCGAGTTGAACCACACAACGGGCATCGCCAGCCAGTTAACCTTAAAAATGGGCACGGAAAAGAAAGACCTAGACAATAGGCACCAAGAACTAGACAACCGGCGAGCACAAAACCACCAAACGCCGTTCGATAAACCCTCGCCACGTTAATATAATATGGCTAGTTCATTCATGACCCAGCCAAGCCCTAAGATTCTTAATAGCTAAAATATTTGTAGATACCCTAAAAATTGATCGGAGCATCTAAGTGAGCAACGAAAACTGGAATTCGCCTCAGGATCCTGCAGGCCAGCCCATTGGAAACAACGAGAACCTAGACCAGAGACAAAACTCAACCAATGAGGCTAATCAGCCAACTGTCCCACAATTTGAAAACCCCTACGGGCAATACGAAAATCCGAGCAATCAGCCGCAAGGAACAAATGGGGAACAGACAAATCCCTACGGCCAACCGTCTTTCGATCAGACTTCACAAAGTTACCCCAACCCGGCAGCTACTTACGGCCAGCCAAACGACGCATACAACAGCCAGCGCAATAGCGAATATAACCAGCCATATGGATATGACCCTAATGCGGCCAATCAATATCTCAGCCAGCCAACCCCCAACGCGAACTACGGCCAAGCCCTACCCCTAGCAGACTGGCCCAAGCGTGCATTAGGTGGACTTGTTGACTACGTCGCCCCATCTTTGGTGGTGAGTATCTTAACGGGAATCTTCACTGGCTCCACCTCGAGCTCCAATATTGTTTCAGACATCCTCGCCATAGCCGCTCTAGGCTTCATGATTTATAACACGGGCTACCTCGGCGGCACCACCGGACAATCTTTTGGACGCCGGATCGCTCACACCAGGCTGATTGACGCCAACACTGGCCAGGTGATCGGGTTTGGAAAGTCTGTACTGCGCTGGATTGCACACCTTATTGACTCCATCATTTGCTACGTTGGCTGGCTATTCCCGCTTTGGGATCAAAAGCGTCAAACTTTAGCCGACAAGATCTGCAATACCGTGGTGGTTGTTGATGATCCTATAGTGGGCGGCTCTGGTCAGCCATACCAGTATTAATTAGAACCACTATTTAATTATTATTTTCAGATCGGTGCGCTTAGGCGCACCGATCTTTTTTATCGCCTCACAAAACAATAGAAAACCAGTCAGATTAGCGGAAACAAAAAAGCAACACCGCTTTGGCATTTACCGCCATCATTTTTGAGCAACAGCAACAGCCAAGTCACTAACGTTTTGCCCAACCTCTGGACTGCTTATTAGAAAAAATTGAACCCCAATGACGCACACCCCCATAACAACAGCAGCCATAAAAACCAATGCCACCGCGGCCAAAAACCGCTCACTCAGATCACCAGTAGGCTTATTTACAGCCAACTCCATTGGGACAGATTTCCTGGACGGTGCCGAAACGGCCTTGGGACGCGAACCAGGAAAAGCTGGCTGACGCATCAACGAATGCCACGAGCCACGCGTAGACCTAGTCGTTGCCTTCTTGATGATTACTGACGATCGACTTACAGTTTGTGCACTCATTTTCGGCTCCTTCCGGTCAGTCGAACTACAACACGTTATAGAACTACTGTTCGATTTATAGGTTAGACCAGTCATGGCTCTCTTTCAACCTGACGAGAAAAAGTTAAACACTAGGGTGTGACAATTTTTCGCCACACTCGAACAGGTGTTTGAATTGAGCGACGCTATTCGATAATTTTGTTTCATGACAAAGACTCCTAAGCGACCCGAATCCACCGGGCGTGTCGGACGCCCTAGCGGAAAAGCTTTGGCTAAAGCACTGGGCAAAGATTCAGCCGAAACAAGTGGCTCAGACGCCGACGGATTAACAGCTCGTCAGCGACTATTGTTGGAGGTCATTTCTGAATCGATTGAGGCGAATGGCTATCCCCCATCCATTAGAGAGATGGGGCGAGCAGCCGGTTTAGCAAGCCCATCGAGTGTTGCTCACCAATTAAATGTTTTGGAGAAACTTGGCTACATTCGCCGGCAACCAAATCGCTCGCGAGCCTTAGAGGTGCATTTACCGCCATCCATGCGAGAGAGCATCAAGGATGACATTAATTCAGTAAGCGTGCCGCTAATCGGGCGAATCGCAGCCGGCGCACCGATTTTCGCCCAACAGCATGAAGAGGACGTCTTTGATTTACCACAGCAGTTAGTCGGCCACGGCGAGGTATTTATGCTTGAAGTGCGCGGAGACTCCATGATTGAGGCCGCAATCTGCGACGGCGACTACGTGGTCGTACGGCGTCAACCACAAGCCGAGAACGGTGAAATTGTTGCTGCCATGATTGACGGCGAAGCCACCGTAAAAACCTTCAAGAAAACAGCTGACCAAATTTGGCTACTGCCACATAATCCCAACTACCAGCCCATTAACGGTAATAATGCAACAATTCTCGGCAAAGTGGTTACCGTTTTACGTAGACTCTAGGCTGTTAACCGTTTTAAGGCGCCAACTACGGTCTCAAGATCGGTTGTTTGCCATAAAGGTGGTAGCGATCTCAATAAGAACCGTCCGTAACCTTGACTATGGATTCTGGAATCTAAAATAGCCACTACTCCACGATCATTTTTTGAACGAATTAGTCTGCCAGCGCCTTGAGCCAACAATAGCCCCGCGTGGGTTGCGGCTATCTGCATAAACCCATTTCCGCCGCCACGTTGAACTTTATCTTGACGTGCCCTAACCAATGGGTCGTCGGGGCGAGGAAATGGAATACGGTCAATGATGACCAATTGACAAGTATCTCCTGGGGCATCTATGCCTTGCCAAAGACTTAGTGTTCCAAATAGACAAGAGCGTGGATCTGACACAAATTGCCTGGTCAAATCCGCTAGTTGAGCTTCACCTTGGCAAAGAATGCTCATCTGCGGCAATTCGTTACGTACATATTCACCAGCCTGTTTGGCTGCCGCCGCAGAAGAAAAAAGCCCCAGAGTACGTCCGTCTGCAGCCCAAACCAACTCAGCTACCCGAGCCAATATCTCATCTGGAAGCCCGTCACGACCAGGTTTAGGCAAGTCGGCACCTACATAAAGAATCCCCTGACTCGGATAATCGAACGGAGAACCAACATCTAGACCACGCCAGGCCATTTCATCATTTAGTTTCAGACCAATACTTCCGGCTATTGCTTTGAAATCGCCACCAATAGTCAGCGTTGCAGAAGTCAAAATAGTGGCAGTTTGAGCAAAAACGTTTTCTCGGATCAAATCGGCAACTGACAATGGAGCAATATTCAGGCTAGACCCGAAACGCTCGGAGGCGCTGACCCAAACCACGTCATTGGTACTTAAATCGCTAATCCGGGTAGCCACACCAAGTAGCTCATCAGCCAAACCAGCCGCCTGAATACGCTCAGGTGGAATATCAGCACCAGAAGAATTTCTCAATGCACTAACTAAATCGCGCAGCACTTTACACGTAGTCTTTACAGCAATTATCGGGCTAGCCGTCTCATTGGTTATCCGCCCAGGAACACTGGCGTCAAGAGCCGACTCTATGCTGTCTGCACACTCTAATAATTGTTCACACAACTCATCGCTGACGTGGGGTTTTACCCGCCTACTTAGCCTAATAAGGGCTTGCGAATTAAACTCGGCGCTAGCCGCTGAGGTAAACCTATTGGTCAGATCATGGGCTTCATCGATAATTACTGCACCATGGTCAGGCAAAATGTTGTTCTCGTTCATGGCGTCTATCGCCAATAAAGCATGGTTCGTTATAACCAGATCCGCCTGACTAGCAATTTTTTTAGCTCGCTGCGAAAAACATTCCTCACTGAACGGACAAGACGCCCCGCCTACGCATTCACGTCCAGAAACCGACACTTGCGCCCAGGCTTGATCATTATGGCTAGGGGCTTCGTCGCGATCTCCGGTGCCACCGTTTTCTCGTTGCTCATCCACCCACCCACGCAATGAAACAACTTGGGCTCCTGTCGAATAAGCTCCGCCTGGCTGGGCACCAATCAATGCATCCTGGTCTTGGGCAATGTTTTGGTAGGCACGTAGTAAACAGGCGTAATTTGATCGCCCTTTTAGTAAAGCAACCTTTGGATTTTCGCCACTTATCTTGGCAATAGCCTCAACGATTACCGGCACATCTTTAGTAGCTAATTGAGTTTGCAAAGCCAAGGTTGCGGTGGCGACAATAACCTGTTGTCCACTGTCAATAGCCCACAGCAATGCCGGGGCTAGATATGCCAGCGATTTCCCAGTGCCTGTACCTGCTTGAACCAATAAGTGCTCGCCAGCTTCCAAAGTTTTGGCGACCGCATCAGCCATTTCCAGCTGACCAGAACGAGATTCCCCCCTAAGTTTAGCCACCGCAAGCTCAAGAGCTGCCCGATATTCGAGGCTACTCATGTCCACACACCTTAGCTAATTCTGCTGCTAATCCAGGATTTACTAGGGCATGAACTTTGGTTCCAGAAGACAAAAAACTGCTATCTAAAAGCTCTCCGTGTTTATGCACTTGGTCTACCAAATCTCCGCGATCCCAAGGAATAACTAGATCAACTTCTACCGCAGGTGAAGGTAGGCGCTCTTGAATACAAGAGCGCAGTTTGTCTATACCCTCCCCAGTAGCGGCAGAACAGAAAATTGCCTGCGGGTAGAGGTGGCGCAAGATTATTAATTGATCGTTATCAACCAAGTCAACCTTGTTTATGACTAGCTGTTGAGCAATATTTTCTGCACCAATATCAGCTAACACTTGGTTAACGGCTGCTACCTGCCCGGCTGGGTCAGCGTCGCACCCATCAACAACATGCAATAACAAATCGGCTTGATTCGTCTCTTCTAGGGTAGATCTAAACGCTTCTACCAAATCAGTTGGCAGATGACGGACGAAACCGACAGTATCGGTCAACGTATATACACGTCCGTCACTCGTTAAGGAACGCCTGGTGGTCGGATCTAAAGTTGCGAAGAGGGCATCTTCAACCAAGACTCCTGCATCAGTTAACCGATTTAGCAGCGACGATTTACCAGCATTCGTATAACCGACGATGGCTACTGAAGGCACTTGATTTCGGTGCCTATCAGCTCGCTTCAGGGCTCGTGTTTGATCTAATTGGCGCAGTTTACGCCGCAAAATGGCTATCCGAGTATTGATGCGTCGGCGATCAGTTTCGATTTTCGTTTCACCTGGCCCACGTCCACCAATGCCTACCCCGCCAGCAGCTCGCCCACCAACCTGGCGTGAGAGCGAATCACCCCAACCGCGTAGGCGTTGCTTCAAATAATTCAATTGCGCTAATTCAACCTGTGTTTTACCTTCCACACTTTTAGCGTGTTGAGCAAAAATGTCTAGGATTAAAGCCGTCCTATCAACGACTTTCACCCCCACTCGATCTTCCAGATTGCGCAGTTGCGCCGGGCTAAGCTCGCCATCACAAATGACTGTATCAGCGCCAGTGGCTAAAACTACTTGACGTAATTCATCGACTTTGCCAGCCCCAATATAAGTGGCAGGGTCTGGATGATTGCGACGCTGCATAAGCCCATCCAGGATTTGGCAGCCCGCAGTTTGAGCTAACGCCTTTAACTCAAACAAGGAGTTCTTTGCTGCTTCTGCACTGCCCACATCCCAAACCGAAACCAGCACAACCCGCTCTAGACGAAGTTGACGATATTCCACATCACCAACATCAGACAGCTCAGTTGATAGCCCAGCAACACGGCGCAGTGATAATCGCTCAGCCAAATCCAACTCACCAGGAATTAGCTTCTCGTCCGAGTATTCATCGCCTAAGGTTTGCGATCCAAGCCCATCGTTTGTCGAAGTATTCATTGCGTCCAAGCCTAGCTTGGCTCGGTGACAAAATTATTAGCTCAACCCTAGAGATCTAATGATCTTTGTCGGATTTTCCGGATCTCCCGCATAAAGCCAACTTATTCTTGGGTCTCGACGAAACCAACCCAATTGTTTGCGAGAAAAACGCCTAGTAGCGTCGATAGTTTGCTGTTTGGCTTGCGCTTCGGTTATTTCACCATCGAGGTAAGCCAACACCTGACGGTAGCCCAACCCTCTAGAGGCGGTCAGACCGTCACGCAAGCCTAGCTCGGCAAGATGGGTCACCTCTGCGACTAGGCCAGCTGACCACATGTTATCGACTCGCTCAGCTATCCGCTGATCTAGAGCCTGTCGCGACAGTCGTAGCCCAAATTGGTGCACATCCTCTAAGGCATAGCGAAGCTCAGGCAATTTACCGCTCACCCGTCCGGTTAGCTCAAAAATTTCTAAAGCTCGAACTATGCGTCGCCCGTTGCCCGGTTCGATTTCTTTAGCAGCAGCGGGTGCTTTGGACGCTAATATCTCGTGCAAGGCACGTGAGCCTATTCGCTCTAGCTGACTACCCCACCGTTGGCGAATAATCGGGTCAGTGCCAGGAAAGTCGAATTCATCTACCACAGCACGAACGTAAAGATTCGACCCACCAACCAAAATTGGGATCCCGTCTCTGGATCTAATCTCGGCTATTTTCAGACGGGCCATTGACTGAAAGTCTGCAACTGAAGCCGTCTGGGTAATATCTAAAACATCAATCAAATGATGGGGAACTCCACCACGTTCAGCCAGTGAGGGCTTGGCTGACCCGATATCCATACCGCGATAAATCAACATAGCGTCGCCATTAACGATTTCAGCACGCCGACCTAATTTATGCGCAAGATCGACCGCCAATCGAGTTTTGCCCGAGGCGGTCGGCCCGTTTAGAACAATTAGCGGATTCATCAACGAACCAGTTTCGGGATCCCCATACTCACCTGACCACCAGAAGGCGTATTAAGCGCCTGCCAAGCGTCACCACCTGCCGTTCGCTCTAGTCGAATAATCGGCGAATCTGCAACTAAGTGGTGTGGTGCAGCGTGAGTAATACGAACCCAACCTATGTCGCCCGGACGCGGCATGGGAGGGTCACCGTCAGGAACAGACACGTGGACTAACCGATTATCCGGGCAACGCCCAGAAATTCTGGAACGTTGATCATCTTTTCGCCCCTCACCCGTGGCGAACATCACCTCGACTAATTGACCTTCAAGTTTCTGATTTTCTTCCCAAGCGATTTGATCAACTAATTCAACTAGCCGTTCATAGCGAGCTTGGACGACATCAGCTGGCACCTGGTTAGGCATTTCGCCAGCAGGAGTTCCTGGACGAATCGAGTACTGGAAGGTGTAAACACCAGCGAATCTCGCTTGCTGTACCAGGCGCATAGTCTCTTCAAAATCTTCATCAGTTTCACCAGGGAAACCAACAATAATGTCGGTAGTTATTGCCGCCTTCGGCAACTTCTCACGCACCTCATCCAAAATGCGTAAGAATTTCTTCGATCTATAACTGCGACGCATTTCACGAAGTACCTTGTCAGAACCAGACTGGAGCGGCATGTGTAACGACGGCATAACGTTTGGCGTCTCAGCCATTGCAGCTATTACGTCACTGGTGAAAGACGCCGGGTGGGGACTAGTGAAACGCACCCTACGCAAACCTGATATTTGGCCGCAGGCTCGCAACAATTTAGCGAATGCTTGCCGATCCCCGAATTCGACCCCATAGGTATTGACGTTTTGACCTAGCAGGGTAATTTCTTGCACCCCTTGATCAACTAGCATTTCGATTTCAGCCAAAATCTCACCTGGCCGGCGGTCCGTCTCTTTTCCGCGCAGCGACGGCACGATGCAGAAGGTGCAGGTGTTATTACACCCGACTGAAATTGATACCCAAGCCGAATAAGCAGACTCGCGCCTGGTTGGTAGGTTTGACGGGAAAGTCTGTAAGGCTTCTTCAATTTCAATCTGGGCAGCGTTATTGGCTCTGGCTCGCTCTAGCAACCCAGGCAGTGAACCTAAATTATTGGTGCCAAAAACCACGTCCACCCAGGGAGCCTTTTTAAGAATCAGATCTTTATCTTTTTGAGCCATGCATCCACCGACAGCAATCTGCATGCCACCTGGACGGGTTTCTTTAACACTTTTAAGGTGGCCAAGATTGCCATATAAGCGGTTATCGGCATTTTCCCTGACTGCACAGGTGTTGAATACCACCACATCAGCATCAGCCAATACGCCAGGGCTAGGCTGGCTTCTTACCAGCCCAGCCTCTTCAAGCAGGCCACAGATTCTTTCGGAATCATGGGCATTCATCTGGCACCCATAGGTGATGACCTGATAGGTGCGTGGGCGGTCAAGCGAAAAAACTGAGTTAGACATGAGGGAACACAGTTTAGCCGATTAAGGATAAGAGTTAATGCGCTATGGCAGTGGCTCGCGATTCTCTAACCACCGTAACCTTGACATTGCCTGGATAAGCCAATTTGTCTTGGATTTCAGCAGCAATATCTGCCGCTAAGACTTGCGTCTCATCGTCACTGATTCGCTCAGGCAAAACAACCACCCGAACTTCTCGGCCGGATTGCATAGCATAAACTCGATCAACCCCGCTATGAGCTAGCCCGATTTCTTCAATGCTTTCTAGCCTTTTGACGTATGCTTCCAAAGATTCCCGACGCGCACCAGGCCTAGAACTAGAAATCGTATCCGCAGCCTGGGTGATAACAGCCTCTACACAGTTGGCTTCCACCTCGCCATGGTGCGAAGCGATGGCGTTAACTACTTCAGGCGACTCCCCATGCTTGGCAGCTAATTCAGCACCCTCTAAGGCGTGCGATCCATCTCCGGCAGTCACTAGAGCCTTGCCGATATCGTGCATGAATGCGGCTCGTTTACAACTTTTAGCATTAAGACCTAATTCTGCAGCCATTGATCCGGCTAATCGAGCACACTCACACATATGGCTTAACACATTTTGGCCGTAGCTCGTCCGATATTGCAAAGAACCTATAACAGCCAACAACGGCTCAGCTACATCATTGATGCCGATATCTTCTAAAGCCTCTACGCCTGCCCGACGGCACTCCTCTGCAACTGTTGCTTGAGAGCGAGCATGTATTTCTTCGATACGTGCCGGATTTATTCGCCCGTCATCAATTAACTCGGTCAAAGTTAATCTGGCCGCTTGGCGACGAACCGGATCAAAACAACTGAGCAGCACTACCCCTGGAGTGTCGTCAATAATCACGTTTACGCCCGTGACTTGCTCAAACACTCGAATATTGCGGCCTTCTCTGCCAATAATTCGTCCCTTGAGTTCCTCACGTGGCAAATCAACGGAAGTAACGACAGTCTCCGCAGTTTGCTCAGCGGCAATTCGCTGGATAGTTGTGGCCAAAACTTCCGCAGCTCGTTGCTGAGCTGCACCTATAATGTCGGCTTCTAATTGTTTTGCCTGCAACGTTGCGGCTGATCTTGCGCTAACGCGAGCCTCTTCCATTACTTCGGCGCTAGCTTCCTCGCGGCTTAAACCACCGATGCGCTCCAGTTCTGCCTGAACGGTGGCTTTGAGTTTAGATATTTCTTGATTAGCTTCTTCGAGTTCTTCACGTTGGGTGCGAACCCGCCCGTATTCCTCATTTATGCGCAGCGATTCTTCGCGTAATAGCTGGCCTGATTCGGTCAACCTATCCTCGCGTTCACTAAGACGTTCTTCACGTTGTATGAGTTCGCGCCGACGTTCCTCTATAGAACCGTTCTGCGCGGCAGCAATGCTATTTGCAGTGTTATTTCGATTAATAATTATCGCCATAGCTGCTACGGCTACGAGCAGGAGCGCAACGATAACCCACGCAATAATTTGCGACATGCGGTTCTCCTTGCTTCATAAAATCTCTGCCTTGACTAGCGTATAAGGCCAGCTTCGACAAAAGGTTTTATGGCGAGCATACCGCCTCCGGAAAAATCAGGCCTGGTTATCGGGGCCAATCATGAAGTATCTCACCTAAAACGCGAACGACAACAGGCGGAGAATAACCCTTACGGGCCAGCGCAGAACCGATGCGGCGATATGCCACCTGACGATCAACTTCAACCAGTCGCGAGGCTTTCCTCATCGCAATCTCACGTGCCCTGGCGAACTCCGCTTCGTCATCGACAGTCCTTAATGCGTCCTCAATAATATGATCAGCTACACCTTTGGCGCGCAGCTCCCTGGCAATAGCAGACCTAGCTAAACCCTTAGTCTGGTGCCGATACTCGACCCAAGCTAGCGAAAACTTAGCATCATCGATAAGCCCAACTTCCTCGAAGCGATTTAGCACTTGCCGAATGGTTTCTTCGGGCACTTGCTTGGTTGCTAAATATTTGGCTAACTCACCTCGGCTTTGGGCGCGCCTATTAAGTCTGCGTAACGCAATTTTTTTAGCTAAGTCAACTGGGTTTGGTTGCCGCTCTTCGCTCGGACTCAGAATTCTATCTCCCCCGTTTCAGGATTTACCCCTTCAGGCACTTCATCACTATCCGGCTGAACTTTTGGAGATAACTGTTCGCGTATTTTAGCGTCAATCTCATCAGCGATATCTGGATTAGTCTTCAAATAATTGCGGGCATTTTCTTTTCCTTGACCCATTTGATCGCCCTCATAGGTGAACCAAGAACCAGCCTTTCGGATAATCCCCAAATCAACACCCATATCAATCAAGCTGCCTTCGCGGCTGATACCTAACCCATACATAATGTCGAATTCGGCCTGCTTGAATGGCGGAGCAACTTTATTCTTAACAACCTTTATTCGAGTTCTGTTACCGATCACCTCAGTGCCATCCTTCAACGCTTCTAGACGACGCACGTCAAGACGTACTGAGGAATAAAATTTCAGCGCTCGCCCGCCAGTAGTAGTTTCAGGGTTGCCAAACATGACACCAATCTTTTCGCGCAGCTGGTTAATGAAGATGGCAGTGGTATTGGTGCCTTTTAGTGCGCCGGTCATTTTCCTTAAGGCCTGACTCATCAGCCTGGCCTGTAGACCGACATGAGAATCACCCATATCGCCTTCAATCTCAGCTTTCGGCGTCAACGCAGCCACCGAGTCGATAACCACCAACTCAATTGCACCCGAACGCACCAGCATGTCGGCAATTTCCAAAGCTTGCTCACCGTTATCTGGCTGGCTTACCAACAACTCATCAACGTTGACTCCCAGAGCTGCCGCATAAGTTGGGTCTAGAGCGTGTTCTGCATCGATAAAAGCACAAATACCACCTTGCTTCTGTGCACTAGCAATGGCGTGTAGGGCAACAGTAGTTTTACCGCTGGACTCTGGCCCATAGATCTCGACGATCCTCCCCCGCGGCAGCCCACCTATACCTAAGGCCATATCTAGAGCTATAGAGCCGGTAGGAATGACTTCGATACTGACATTAACCTGATCGCCAAGACGCATCACCGAGCCTTTACCGTACTGCTTCTCGATCCGCATCAGGGCTTGATCAAGAGCCTTTTGACGATCCGCTCCTCCAGCCATGTCATTTCTCCTTCTAAAAATCAACTCGCTTGCGTTGGGCACTATAGACATTGCCAGTGACAATTTTCATTCAGCCAACAAGTGCGTCGATTTTGCCAACACCGCGAACGGCACAACGAACAATCTATCCGAACAATTGTTCGATGCAAGCTACGAACTCACGTGTCGGCTGAATCTATCTTTTACTATCTGGCAACTCCAAAAATTTCCATACTGCTCGCCAGATAGTCTTACAGGCCACGCCGTCATGCAAGGCTTGGCGAACTGTGCGTGAATCTAGATCAGCCAGCACTGTTTGTTCCGTCCACACCAAAGCATAAGACTGACCCAGAGACTCATTAAGTCGCTGCCACAATTCCTGCTCGCGCATGTTCTATAGACTACGAACCGAATCAAAGTTAAAGTTTGGCAGCATCTAGGATGGCGCCAAATGCTTTAGCTTGGCTCTCATTAGCGTCAAGTAACGGCGGACGCACACCACCGACGGGAAAACCAAGATGAGCTAAACCTGCTTTGACCAACATGACCCCTTGAGTTGCGAACACTCCGGTATATACCGGAAGTAACTCACGATAGATTGTCAAGGCTTTATCCTGATCACCTGCCAGATAAGCATCGATAAGCTCACGGGTACGCCGTCCAGTGAAATGGGTGGAAGTTCCCACCACCCCGTAACCACCGATAGCCAACTCGGGTAAGACCTTCGCGTCATCTCCAGCCCAATAACGCAAATCTGTTTGAGCCAACACACTGGCAGCAGCAACCATATCTTTCTTGGCATCTTTCACCCCGATGATGTTTGGGTGCTTAGCTAATTCCAACAAAGATTCGGTTTCAATTGGCCTGCCAGTACGGTGTGGAATGTCATAAAGGATAACGGGCAGATCTGTAGCGTCAGCAAGATGCATGAAATGAGAAATGATCGCATCTTGAGGGGGTAACGAATAATACGGGGTGACCGCCAGCAACGCATCAGCTCCAGCATCAGCAGAACGCTTGGCCATCTCAATCGAGCTACGCGTGTCGTTCGTCCCTACCCCTGCAATAACGCCTGCACGCTCACCTAACTGTTCTTTAACCGCCTTAACCAGTGCTATCTTCTCATCACTAGTAGTGGTCGGCGATTCCCCGGTAGTTCCATTTACCAGAATGGCTTCGTTATGTTGCTCATCAACGAGGCGGTCGGCAAGCTGTCTAGCTCGTGCAATATCAAGCTCGCCATCGCGACGAAATGGGGTAACCATAGCGGTTACCAAGCGGCCAATTTCTTTCGTCGTCATAATTTATCCACCTTAATCAACGGGGCTTAATTACCGAGCATTCGTCAAACAATTAACTAATAGCATGATAGACGCGCTTTGACCGCTAGGCTTACCACGTGAGCGAATCCAATACACCTGAGATAAGAACGTTAGATAGTCGTTCCCTTGATTATGCCGAAGATTTCGTCTTACTTGACGAACTGATTTCACAAACCCGTGACGAGGCCATAACCCTAGGCGTCGAAGTGCCCTCCACTGGCGCACTAGCTTTTTTAACTTTCATCGCCAAGACGATAAAGGCTACCAATGTGGTGGAAATCGGCACTGGTACTGGCTCATCTGGCCTAGCCCTATTGGCTGGAATGACAAAGGAGTCCATACTTACCTCAATCGACTCCCAGGCCGATTGGCAGCAGCTTGCTCGCCAGGCTTTTCGTAATGCTGGGTTGACTAACCCTAGATTTCGGTTAATCAACGGCACCGCTTTAGAGGTGTTGGACAATCTACGTCAGGGCGCATACGACTTGGTCTTTATTAACGGGGACAAGCTGGAATATGTCGAATACGTAGCTCAAGGTCAACGTCTACTGCGCGATGGCGGCGTGATGGTAATAAATGACGTGCTGTGGAAAAACTTAGTGGCAAACCCAAGTGATGAGTCGGACGAAACGCTTATCATCCGTGAAGCCCTCCAAGCGCTACTCGATTCAGAAGAATTCACCCCAGTAATGTTGCCGCTGTCAAGCGGTCTAGTTGCTGCTGTAAAGGGTTAAGAAAAACGCAAGTTGGCCTCCCTCAAGTGCTTGAGGGAGGCCAACTAACTGTTTGACTAGTACTAAACAGGCTTGACTTCAATACCCTTGGGGACGACGGTCACACCGTTAGGCGAAACTAGCAGACCGCGAGCTTCATCAGCCTCGTGATCCACCCCAATTTGAGTGTTATCTGGGACTATCACAGACTTGTCAAGAATGACATTACGCAAAGTCACATTCTTACCAATCCTGGTGTTATCCATAACAACGCAACGGTCAAGCGAACTGCCTTGTTCGACACGTACACCTGGGCTTAACACTGAGTGATCCACGTCGCCGCCAGAGATAACACAACCGTTGGTAACAATGGACGACTCGGCAGTGCCGTGCAAAGTGAATTTCGCACCTGGGC
The DNA here is from genome assembly GCF_900155645.1 of Vaginimicrobium propionicum. Classification (GTDB taxonomy): domain Bacteria; phylum Actinomycetota; class Actinomycetes; order Propionibacteriales; family Propionibacteriaceae; genus Vaginimicrobium; species Vaginimicrobium propionicum. Next base: position 202,410 of record NZ_LT706985.1, on the reverse strand, counting down.
TTTGCACCTGATTCGTCCAAATTGGCCACTCACGGTTGTACAAGTTGAACTCTGGATCAACCGAGATCAAATCCATGTGAGCATCAAAGAATGCGTCGATGGTGCCGACGTCTCGCCAGTAATTCTTGTCTTTCTCAGTCGAGCCAGGCACATCATTCTTAGTGAAATCGTAGACACTGCACTCCGACTTAGAGACGAAACTTGGGATGATATTGCCACCCATGTCGTGCTTAGAGTCTGGATCAGCGGCGTCAGCCTCAAGAATATCTACCAAAGCCTTGCGGCTAAAGATGTAGTTACCCATAGAGGCAAAACTCTCATTCGGACTATCGGATAGTCCTGGCGGGTCGGCAGGCTTTTCGAGGAACTCTTTAATGACAGCATCAGAACCAGCATCAATGATACCGAAAGCGCTAGCTTCACTGCGCGGAACTCTAATGGCGGCCACAGTAGCCTCTAAACCGGAGTCAATATGATGCTGAAGCATCTGACCCACATCCATGCGGTAAATATTGTCAGCGCCGAAAATGACCACATAATCCGGGTCAGCGTCACGAATCAAGTTCATTGACTGGTAAACGGCATCCGCACTGCCTTGATACCAGTGCGGCCCGCGGCGTTGCTGAGCCGGAACAGGAGTGACGTAATTACCCAACAACGTTGACATCCGCCAGGTCACAGAAATGTGACGGTCAAGCGAATGCGACTTGTACTGGGTAAGGACGGCAATCTGCACGAGATTGGAGTTGACCATATTGGAGAGCACAAAATCGATGAGTCGATAAGTGCCACCAAAAGGCACTGCCGGCTTTGCTCTATCAGCAGTCAACGGCATTAGTCTCTTGCCTTCGCCACCAGCTAGGACAATCGAAAGAATTTTTGGTGAAGCCATAACTTGAACTTATAGGGTTCGCTCATCATTTTTCAGAGAATTGCCATAACTTGTGGTTATGTAGCGCAGAAAACTGCCTAAACTTAGGCAACTTTTGGCACTTTGAGTCAAACTTTGCTTCTTTGCCCCCTCATCTGCCTTGATGTGAAAATATCAAGCCATGCGCGTTTCCATTCTTACTCGTGAATATCCTCCTTTCATTTACGGTGGTGCTGGCGTACATGTTGGCCAGCTCGTGCCATGTTTACGTCAACTTGTTGACGTCGACGTCCAATGCATGGGTGAACCCCGCGAGGGCGCCACGGCACATAAAGAAGATTTCCCACCTGAAGCCAACTCAGCCCTTAGAGTGCTGGGCGCTGACCTCTCTATGGTGGCTGCACTGCCCGAAAAACTTGACCTAGTACATTCGCATACCTGGTATGCCAATATGGCTGGGCACTTGGGTGGGCTATTCAAGTCAGTCCCACACGTAGTCTCAGCTCACTCTCTCGAACCATTGCGCCCTTGGAAGCGTGATCAGTTGGCCGGCGGATACGAGATTTCAAGCTGGGCAGAGAAAACTGCTTATGAAGGCGCCTCGGCCGTTATCGGCGTTTCTAATGCGATGCGTAATGACATTTTGCGTTGCTATCCGCAATTGGATCCCGAAAAGGTTCACGTGGTGCTTAACGGTATTGATACTGAGGAGTTCTACCCAGAATCTGCCCACGATTTCTGTGATTCCATTGGTATGGATGTTAACCGACCTTCGGTGGTGTTCGTCGGTCGAATCACCAAGCAAAAAGGTTTAGTGCACCTAGTCAGAGCTGCTCAAAAGATTGAGCCTGGGGTTCAAATTGTGATGTTAGCTTCCTCACCTGATACCCCGGAGATTGCCGCCGAATTCGACAAGTCGCTGGAAGCCTTGCGCAAGGTGAAGGGTGACGACGTGATTTGGGTTAAAGAGATGGCTCCCAGAGACGGCGTTCGTCAGGTGGTCAGCCATGCGACGGTCTTTGCCTGCCCATCAATTTACGAGCCGCTAGGCATCGTTAACCTTGAGGCGATGGCTGCCGAAACTGCCGTGGTAGCCTCAGCAGTCGGCGGCATCCCAGAGGTTGTCATGGACGGCGAAACTGGCTTGTTAGTCCCCTACGACCCAGACCAGGCCGAAGATCCCGCATACGTTCAACAATTTGAAGACAACTTCGCCACCCAAGTGAACAAGGTTGTCACTGACGAAGAACTAGCCCGCAAATTCGGCAAGGCTGGTCGTCAACGTTGTATAGACCACTTCTCGTGGATGCAGATTGCAAAGGACACTCTCGAGGTCTACAAATTAGCGATCGAACGCTATAACTCTTAGTGAAAACATTTTGGGGGCTTGCAAATCAATGCAAGCCCCCAAAAAAATATCAATAATTCTAACTACTATTCGACTACTGTTTTAAGGCAGTTCATCAATTCAGCCGCTTCTTGCGCATTGATCTCAACTACCAACCGTCCCCCGCCGTCCACTGGAAGACGCATCACTAGCCCGCGCCCTTCCTTGACGACCTCCATAGGCCCATCTCCGGTACGTGGCTTCATCGCTGCCATATTCTTCCTCAATTCTTTTCTTGCCTCACCAAACGGGCACTCACTGAGTGCACCGTATCTTTGGCGACCATGCTTCCATTATCCCCGATAGCACCAAACCACGCACCTTGTTAGCTAACAATGTCAGTCTTAGCTTGCATTTCAGTTTGGCCTAATCGAGTACCTACACCCACGCCAGGCATATTCTCAGCATTAGGTAATTCAGGATTTGGCTGGTCAATACATTGCGTACGCAATTGCTCTAGTACCGAATCAACTTGGCTCGGCCAGTAGCCGTTAGCAACTATCTCAAATCGCGGCTCATCTAGATCTTTGGTAGTTAGCGTGCCATTCTCCAAGAGGTTGGCTAGGTGTTTGACGCTCTCATCAACGCTTTGACACTGGTATCCCCTCAGGACGCGCTCAAAATCAATGACACGTAGTTGCGTTGCGGTTATCGGAAAATCAAGATCAAGGCTTGGCCGCTCATCTACTTGTTCGGCTAACGGCGTAAAATGACCTGTTGCGGCAATTATTCCAACCCCAATCACTGCCAATATCACGACGACCCACAATAGATTCATCAGTCTTCGAACTTTCCTTGGGTGACCAATTCGATTGTTTCATCTACCTCATCGCTAATCTTAAATAACTCCAAATCACTCTTGCTGATATAGCCGTTGGAATACGCCTGGTTGTGCATCCACTCAATTAACCCACCCCAGTATTGGCTGCCGAATAAGACGATGGGAAAATGGCCAGCCTTTCCGGTCTGAACAAGAGTCAGCGCCTCGAATAATTCATCGCAGGTGCCGTAGCCGCCTGGCATAACGACGAATCCTTGAGCATATTTCAAGAACATCACTTTACGGGCGAAGAAATATCGAAAATTAATACCAAGGTTTACATGATCGTTCAGCTTGGATTCGAACGGTAATTCAATACCCAAGCCGACAGAAGTTCCAGATACTCGATCAGCGCCTAAGTTAGTAGCTTCCATTAAGCCCGGCCCGCCGCCCGTTATGACGGCATAACCTTTTTCTACCAATTTCTGACCAATCTCAACGGCCGCTTCATAGTGGTTAGAGCCTGGTTCTGCCCGAGCCGAGCCAAAGATACTTATCGCTGGCCCTAATTCTGATAAGGTGCCAAATCCTTCAACAAATTCCGCTTGAATTCGTAGTACACGCCAGGGATCAGAGTGCAACCAGTTGTAGTCGCCACGGGTTTCCAATAAGCGCTGATCAGTAGTCGTAGCCTCTACCATGCCACCGCGACGAATGACTGGCCCTTGCGCAACCAAATCTCCATTCGGTACTGGCGCATTATCAAATCCTGGCCACTGCTTAGATGATTGACTCATAAATCCTCCTGCGTTTCGAGCCCTTGCTCGACTAACTCTTTCGATATTCAACTGATTTCAAGACTACCGACTAAGGGTCAATTGGGTGATTAGCCTATCCTCGTCTTCGGTAGGCTGGGCGCTAGAAGATATCGTCTGGCACACAAATGAGGATGGATGGCTAAGAAATCACGAACCAGCAAGCGTCCTGTTTCGCGTGCACGAGAGCTTGGCGTGTTTTTGTTGTCACTTGCCATAATCGCGGCTTTAGTTGCCACTGGGGTCAGCCTATTAGCCAGTTCAAATTCGTCAGTCTCGGTTTGGCAACCGCCGGAAGGCTGTCAGGTAAATATTGAAGGTCAAGTCGCTGCCGTTGACTACGAACAAGCTATAAATGTTTCAGTAATCGTCGGCGAGTCACTGCATCGAGGACTTCCGGCTAGGGCTGCCACTATCGCACTAACCACGGCTTACCAGGAATCTAACCTATATAACCTTGACTACGGAGATCGTGATTCACTAGGGCTTTTCCAACAACGACCATCCCAGGGTTGGGGCAGCGAGGAACAAATAATGGATCCCTGGTATTCAGCCGGCGCTTTTTACGATGCACTAGTGAAAATCCAAGACTGGCAGATGAGCGACATTAACGATACTGCCCAAGAGGTGCAGCGCTCTAATCACCCGCAGGCTTATCGTAAACACGAGCCAAATGCCAGAATATGGGCGTCTGCTTTAACGGGATACAGCCCGATGTCGGTGACCTGCATCGATAGATCCCAAAACCCAGCCAACCCGGACGCATTGACTCAGCACCTGACGCAAATTTTTGGCGACAGTATTCAAATAACCACTGACGGGTCGTATTTGGTTGAAGTTACTGCCCCTGATGAAACGACCGGCTGGGCTTTGGCACAACTTAGCCAACTGTGGTCACGAGATGCCGGTATCACCGCTATCCGTTACGGAGATAACTCTTGGAAACTTAGCGGTGAAGAATACTTGCCTTGGGTTTCAGATACGACTGTCCAGCCTGATGAAGTGCCAGGAAAGGTACAAATTTGGTTACGTAGCCCGCAGGCGGACGATAACACTAGCCAGCCTGGCTAACCAGCCTGGCACATGCTGCCTCAATACGCTCATCACTAGCTGTTAACCCCACCCGGACGTGGGTCTGGTCACCATAGAAATCGCCTGGCGCCACCAGAATGCCACGATCGGCTAGCCAGGACACTGACTCGCGGCATGGTTTGTCTTGGGTAGCCCAAAGATAGATTGAGCCAGCTGACTCGTCGATTCTGAAACCAGCAGCAACCAGGGCGTTAGCCAATTTTTCTCGACGTAACCGATAACGGCGACGCTGAATCTCAACATGTTCATCATCATTTAGAGCAGCTTTCATGGCAGCTTGTACTGGGCTGGCGATCATCGCACCCGTATGCTTACGAACCTTAAGCAACTCACTAATGAGATCTGCGTCCCCTGCTGCGAATCCAGCACGAAAACCGGCCATATTTGAACGTTTCGATAATGAATGGCATGCTAAAAGCCCAGTCAGGCACCCATCGTTTACTGTGGGGTCAAGAATGGAAACGGGTTTTTTATCCCACCAAAACTCGCCGTAGCATTCATCGCTAGCCAGTACTGCACCGTTATCTTGAGCAAATTTAATCCACGCCCTAACTAGTCCGACGTCTGCTACTGCGCCAGTAGGATTTGCCGGATAATTTATCCAAATCAGGGCTGGCTTGTCTTTAACCTTTTCCGGATCGTCACACCTTATGACTCGCGCGCCAGCAAGCAAAGCCCCAACTTCATAAGTGGGATAAGCCCTAGTCGGGATGATGACATTGCAGTTTTCATCGATACCTAATTGGATTGGCAGCCAACCAACGAATTCTTTGGTGCCCATCACCGGTAGAACATTGTCATCGACTAAACCGCAGGCATTCCAAATTCGAGCCAAGTAGTTAATGATGGCTTTGCGAAGCCCAGCACTGCCCCACACTTGTGGATAACCGCTCGCAGCCGGGGCTGTTTCAGTTAAAGCGTCGATAGCTACCTGCGGCACTGGATCCACCGGCGTTCCGACGGATAGATCGACAATGCCCCCAGGATGAGAAGTGGCACATTTGGTAGCTTCGCTGAGGGTATCCCACGGGAACGTGGGTAATTTTTTGCTTACCTTATCCATTCAGACTCCCGACTCTTCGTCGAAATAAACGACTCTGGCGCGGAGCTTAAGCCCGCGCCAGAGTGTATTTAGCCGATTAATTCTGTGGTGGTAGCTCAGCAACCCTAGGCTCGTCGTGGTCGTAGGCACCCTCTCGCGCCGCACCCCCCGGCGAACCTATCTCGTCGAAGAATGAAGCGTTGATATCAGCCCATTCTTCCAAATCTTCAGGCAAATCATCTTCATAATAGATTGCCTCGGTAGGGCATACCGGCTCACAAGCACCGCAATCGACGCATTCATCTGGGTGGATGTATAGCGTGCGCTGGCCTTCATAGATGCAATCTACTGGGCACTCCTCCACGCAGGCACGATCCATAACGTCCACACATGGCAAGGCGATCACATAGGTCATATTGACTCCTGATATTTCTTCAGTCAGATTGGCTTGATTCTACTACCCGAGCAGCAAAAAGGAGCGATTGAACGACTTAGGGTAACCAACTCTGGGTATCGTCCGCGAATCGGACTTTTATAGCCGAGAGATGAAGTGGCTATATTCTCGCGAAAGTAGAGTTTTTGGAGGCATGCGGCGTGACGATAGACCAAATGTTCAAGGTGATTGCGATCTGTATATATTTCGCGATAATGATCGGGATTGGCTTTTGGGCTAATCGGCGCACGAAAAATCTACACGATTACATGCTAGGCGGCAGGAAACTACCGCCAGCAGTGGCCGCCTTAAGCGCTGGCGCCTCTGATATGTCTGGTTGGTTGCTGATGGGTTTACCTGGTGCGATCTATGCCATGGGGTTGAACCAGGCTTGGATTGCTATCGGTTTGACAATCGGCACCTGGTTGAACTGGAAATTGGTGGCACCAAGGCTGCGAAGTTATACAGAGGTTGCCCAAAACGCCATCACCATCCCGTCTTTCTTAGATCAGCGTCTTCGCGACAAGTCACGCGCACTACGCGTAGTGGCAGGACTAACTATCCTGATTTTCTTCACTTTTTACGTCTCTAGCGGCATGGTTGCTGGTGGCATCTTCTTTGAAAGTTCCTTCGGTTCTACCTACCGAATCGGATTGCTGATCGTGGCTGGAGTTACCGTCTTATATACATTTTTCGGTGGTTTCATCGGGGCTTCTTATACCGATATGATGCAGGGTCTATTAATGATGGCTGCCCTGATTTTAGTGCCGATTATCGGGCTATTCGAGGTAGGCGGACCGGCTGAGATGGTCACCACTGTCTTGGCAGTCAAACCCGACGCATTCGCCTTATTAAAAGGGGTGGCTCCGATAGTAGTCATCTCGGCTTTGGGCTGGGGCCTAGGCTATTTTGGCCAACCACACATCATCGTTCGCTTCATGGCGCTGCGTTCACCTGCTGACGCTAAAGCTGGCCGCAGAGTTGGCCTAGGCTGGGTTGCTCTATCGCTTTTCGGTACCACGATGAGCGCCTTGATCGGTATCGCCTATTTCGCCAAGCATGGCGGGCTAAAGAATCCGGAGACTGTTTTTCTAACTCTCTCACAAATTTTATTTCACCCACTGGTCGCTGGTTTCGTTTTAGCTGCAGTGCTAGCTGCCATTATGTCAACAGTTTCATCTCAATTAATTGTTACTAGCTCTGCCTTAGTAGAAGATTTGGCCGGCATATTTATCAAGCGCGAGATTCAGCCTCGCACTCAGGTTTGGCTAGGCAGATTGGGGGTACTAATCATCGCCTTGATTGCTGGGGCGATGGCTTGGACCCAAAACGATACGATTCTTCGTCTCGTGGCCTTCGCTTGGGCAGGCTTCGGCGCCACTTTCGGACCGGCTGTATTAATTTCTCTATTTTGGAAGAGAGCTAGCGCAGTGGGCGTACTCCTAGGAATGATTACTGGCGCCGTAGTGGTATTTATTTGGGGTCAAACCCCATTCGCCGAACTCTACGAAATTATTCCTGGTTTTATAGCCAACGCTGCAGTTACGGTACTCGTCTCACTACTTACTACCAAGCCTCCAATTGACCAGGAATTTGATCGCGCCAAAGAGCTCGCGGCCACGAAATTCTAGCTAACCGACTAGCTGAGATAGCCTTTAACAGTGGTCGAATTTAATCCCAGTCTGCTTTTTAGAATCGTCGAAGTTACCGGCGTACTCAGCAGTGGCTTAATGGCTGCCGCACTAGCTAGATCATTGAAGTTCGACATTATCGGCTTTGCAGTGTTGGCTATAACGACCGCTTTGGGTGGCGGCATGCTACGCGACGTGCTGCTAAGCACTATGCCAGTGGCTTTAACTGATCCGATTTATATGACAGGCGCCATCATCGCCACCGTTCTCGGTTATCTAATCAATATGAGTGGGCAACGATTCGCGAAACTACTCAGCTTTACTGATCTATTGGCCTTGGGATGCTGGGCAACTACCGGCACCCTGAAAGCTATGGCCTTCGGGCTAGCCCCCTTAGCTTGTATCATCTTAGGCACAATCACCGTGGTTGGCGGCGGGGTCATCCGAGATGTATTAGCGGGACGAGTGCCAGTAATTTTTGGCGGCAATGAACTATACGCAACAGTGGCATTATTTGGTTCAATTTTGGCATTAATTATCGCTAAAACAGGGCACACCCCCATGGCAATGGGGGTGTGTATTATCAGCTGTCTACTGCTGGGTTGGTTCGCGCGACGTCATGGCTGGTCGCTACCGCGTGGTGGCATTGATTTAGCGTCCGGGAGAATGTCTAGGGTCTTTCGTATTCGAGGTCTTAGACGCACAAAACATGCGGACGCACCAACTGGCTCCATCGAAGCTATCAAGCCGCCCGAGGAAGATTAATTGTTAGCAGATTGGCAGTCAGCGCACAGCCCGCGATAAAGCACATCAGCTTTCCAAACGCTCATGCCGTGATCGTTAGCTGGCGTCAGGCATGGCGCGGAACCAACTGCACATTCGACGTCCTCAATGCGACCACACCGCGAACAGACCACATGATGATGATTGTCACCGGTGTCGATCTCGAATCTGGCTGGTTGATGAGCTAGTTCTATGCTGCGCACTAACCCAGCCGAAACCAAATCAGTTAGCACGTTATAGGCAGATTGGACGCTGAGCACTTCCCCTTGTGCTGAAACCGATTCGATTACCTCATCAACACTGGCATGAGAACTAGTGTCCAAAGCTGTTAAAACAGCTAACCTGGGAGCTGTTACGCGCAGACCGGCACCCCTAATCTTGGTTGGCCAATCTGTTTCAGTCACCCAATCAGGTTAACATCTTTTGAGATATTCAAAATATTTCCCGATAGCTGTCAAGCTGGTATTTAGACAAGATATCGAAAATCAGCGTTCCAGACCCAGTAGCCGGAAGCACTCTCGGTTTAGGCACTTTATTCTTAGAACTTGGCATAAACGCTGGCGAGGGCGTCGGTTCAGGTTTGGGTTCTAGTGGCATGGCTGGCCATTTCACCCCAACTGTGATGCTTGTTTCATATTGTTTTGCATTGACGATCATTAGTGTTTGGTGGCGCTCTTGAGCAGCTATCGGCAATAAGAGCTGGCCAACCAACTCACTGCCATCAACTGTCGCGCTCACTTCAGCTTCACCTTCGCTAGCACCAGGAGATAACTGGAAAAACAAATCTTGGTTTGTAGGCACTTCATCGGCCGCTACCTCATTTCCGGCAGCATCCATCAGCGATAACGGAAACTCAGACACTTTCACCATCGGAGCACTGGAGTTAAAGCGCAAGGGTCCTAATTTGCCGTCCACAACCTTGGGATTAAAAGAAGCAGAAATCGTCAATTTAGCCGAAGTTGCTCCCGTATTTGCTGCACCAACCAGGTAGTCATAGAGCTTAAGCACACGCTCGAAAGCGAGTTTGCCATCTAATTCAAACCCATCAGTAAAATGCCAAATAGCTGATTGAGTGGCAGTAACGGCCTCTCTTGGGTTCAAATCTGGAATAGCAGAGTCTGTTCTTAGCTGGTCAATGCTAATATTCGGGAAACTATGAGCCGCTATCCAAGCCGCTTTGGCGCGAGCCTGACTAGATTTAGCAAATTGATTATCCCCCGGAAAGCTATCCCAGTCAGCAATTTTTAATTCAGCACCAGGAACTATGCCCACATTTCTTTCAACACAATATGTTTGAATTCTAGTCTTATTCTTCCAATTAACGACATCTATTAATGATGGCTTAAACCCCCAAGGAACAGTTCGATCAATTGGCACTCCAGATAAGGAGGACCCGGTAGAGCTCACCCGAAAGCTTTCCTCAGCCCTAGCTGGGGAAACTGAAAAAACCGCAAACATGGCTGCCACTAGCGCAAATACAAATGATAATGATGCTATACGACCATGGTGCCTTAAATTTAAGAACACGATTAACCTTCCTTGACACGTTGATAGATGGCGCAGCGCTAGTCACCAGATATCTGAGACAAGGAATAATTTATAGAGCTAAATTAAGTAAATAAGTGTTTTCCACAAGCAATTTTTTCCAGCAGAAAAAGATTTCTTATAGCAGAAATAAAAATATTATTGGACGCTATTCACAACCAATTTTAATTTATGTCGTCCAGCATTTGATTCATCGTCAAAGCGGGGAAAGATTCTGTAGGTGCATCAATCTCGCGCGCTGGCACCCCGGTAACCGTAGTGTGGGCGGGCACATCTCGCAGCACTACTGAACCGGCACCAATTCTGGCGCAATCTCCGACCTTGATATTGCCAAGCACTTTAGCGCCAGCACCTATCATCACCCCTCGGCCAATCTTGGGATGGCGGTCGCCACACTCTTTGCCAGTACCGCCGAGGGTGACTTCGTGCAACATCGAAAAATCGTCACCTACAACCGCTGTCGCGCCGATAACCACGGATGTTGCATGGTCGAACATTATGCCTCTGCCAATTCTGGCGCCAGGATGAATGTCTACCGCGAATACTTCCGAAATACGCGATTGCAAAAATAGTGATAGCGGCTGATGCCCACTCGTCCAATAATGATGAGCAACTCGATAGCTTTGGATGGATTGAAATCCTTTGAAGTACAGCAGCGGCTGACTATAGCCCAAAGTCGCAGGGTCGCGAGTAACGACAGCTTGCAGATCGGCTCGAATCGCGTCTTGAATATTTGACTCAGCAAAAGCCTCGTCAATTAGACATTCCAAAGCGGAAGCAGTCATAGCATGATTAGCCAATTTACCCGCTAACAGAGAGCTAAGGGCTGATTCCAACGAGGGGTGGCGCAGCACCGCTTCATGGAGAAACCCTGCCAAAGATGGCTCTAGCGCGGCATCGCGGGCAGCCTCTATCCGCACTTGATGCCAAATTTGCTCACTAGGCACTGGTTCCACAACCACTCCTTAGGCCATCAATACACACTTTATTGAAATATCTAAGCCAACAACCAGGCCTAGATAGATACATGCAAAGCATTATTGCGCAAAGATAGCTGAGTGCTAAAACTTCTTATCGACACCGACCCCGGCGTGGATGACGCTATTGCCCTGCTTTTTGCTCTTAAATACCACAAATTCGAAGTCATGGGGACAACAACCGTTGGCGGCAATGTGGACATAACTGACGTAACTGCTAACGCTGCAGGCCTATTAAACCTAGCCAAACGCCCAGACATACCTCTGATACAAGGTCTGCAATCTCAAGGTCGACAACGCAGTGAAGACGTCCACGGCGCTGGTGGTTTAGGCGGAGTGCACTTAGACGCCGGCCAAATCAATGTGCACGAAAATGCCGGTAGATTCATTGTCGAAACTGTGCGCGCCAACCCTGGCGAAATTCGGCTCGTGGGGCTAGGGCCGTTGACAAATATCGCGGACGCTATCCGCTTGGAGCCGAGATTGCCGCAACTTGCTGAAGGCTTATCCATTATGGGCGGGGCAGAGTTCGGTGGCAACGTCTCCAATTGGGCAGAGTTTAATATCTGGCAAGATCCCAACTCTGCTGCAACAGTATTTGCTCAAGATTGGCAACATCTAGACATGGTCGGCCTAGACGCCACTGCCAAGGCAGTATTAACACCCAATATCAGGGAATTATGTTTTCAGCTTGGTCTTGCCGGACAACCAATAGGCACTCTAATTCACGACATAACCCGTAACTATCTAAACAGCTACTGGCAGCGTCACCGAGTGCTTGGATGTCGCATACATGACCTACTGACCCTGGCCTTATTAGCTGACCCAACCATCACCCAAAGCGTTAAAGCCAAAGTCAAGGTTCAAATAGGTGGATCTCAAGACGGACGAACCATAGTTAACCGAGGCAGCGGAAACGTCCAGCTTTATACCGACTCCACAGACAACACGAGATTAATGCGCCTTACCCTTAGCACACTATTTCCCAAAAACCTTGAGGAGATTAGAACAGTATTGGAGGCTTGATTCATTGGCTGGCGGCAAGCTGCACGCTCTACGGTCTACTAACCTTGGATTGTGATTGAGATTTTGGCCGCTAATCCATTACTAACCCTCTTCCTGGCGGTAGCGCTAGGCACCCTAGTTGGCGCAATCCCGTTTGGACCCTTAAAATTCGGCCCTGCCGGTGCGCTATTTGTAGGTCTAGCCATCGGATCGCTAGACCCTAGCCTTGGCCAAGGTTTCGAGATCGTTCAGTCGATTGGATTGGCACTTTTTGTATACACCATCGGGTTAGCGGCCGGCTCATCATTTTTCCGCGATCTTAAGAAACAGGCCAGTCTACTTGCCGGAACGGTAGTTCTGCTGGCGCTATTTGCACTGATAGTGGCTCTAGCGGCTAAGCCTATGGGAGTTGGCTCCGAAATGGCGTCGGGATTATTCGCAGGAGTATTAACCGCCACCCCAGCATTAGCGGCTGCAGCAGACGCCTCTGATGGATCAACCGATCCGGCAGTTGGTTACGCAATCGCCTATCCACTAGGGGTAATAGTGACCATGATCGCATTGACTGTGGCCGCTAAAATACCGCTACCAGCCAACAAAGATGCCACGCCAAGCGCAAACGAAGGTTTAGAGACCGCCACTGTGAAAGTGGAGAACCCAATGCGCGTCCTAGACATTCCGGGAATCGCTGAGATAACTGGCCGCGACGAAGGCAGCGTACGCGTCAGCTATTTACTACACGAGGGCAAAGCCCGAGTAGCTAATCCCCATGACTACTTATCTATTAATGATTTAGTTTGGGTTGTCGGCCTGCCCGATGGCGTAAAAACTGCCGTTGATGCGTTGGGACACTCAGTTAGTGAAGATTTAACTGACTCACGTGCGGATGTTGATTTCCGTCGCTTCACGGTATCCAACCCCAATATGGCTGGACGAACAGTAGCCGAATTAGGCATACCGGCTCAATACGATTCATTGCTCACCAGGATTCGGCGAGGGGATGCTGACCTGCTGCCTACAGCTCAAACCACTTTGCAATTAGGTGACCGGGTGATGGTGGTTTTTCCTCCAGAGCGCGAGGATGAGCTAGCTAGAGTATTCGGCGATTCTGAACGCAAAATCACGGAAGTTGATTTTTGGTCTGTAGGCTTGGGAATAACCTTAGGTGTGGCACTTGGTCTGGTGTCCATATCGTTGGGTAATCTCGGCTCGATAGCCCTTGGTAGCGCCGCAGGCCCGTTAGTGGTTGGCTTGATTTTGGGGCGTTTAGACCGTACCGGACCGATTATTTGGACGATGCCGAATGCGGCTAATTTAACTATCCGTCAATTGGGACTGGTACTCTTTTTAGCCGCCGTTGGTTTGTCATCTGGCCAGGCATTCGCGTCAGTGGCCTTCTCAATAGATGGCATAAAAGTTGGGCTAACTGCCCTATTACTAGCCCCTATATTGGTGTTCTTCTGGCTACTTGGACGTCAACTTGGGCTATCACAAGCGCGCGTAGCGGGTGCTTTAGCTGGTTTCGTCGGTCAGCCCGCGCTGCTAAATCACGTCCAAACTTTAATAAACGATGAGCGTACCGAATCAGGATATTCAGCCACCTTCGCATTGGGAATGATAGCGAAGATCCTGCTCGTTCAGGTGGTACTGGTCATTTAATAACACATCACAAACCATATTGACACCCGCTACCCACTGTCATACAGTATTAAGCGCTTAATACATTAAGACACTGGATGAGGGGGTGCCATGCAGTTCGATCCAGCTTTACCTATCTGGACTCAATTACTAGAAGAGTTCACTAGACGACTAGTCACAGGGCAATGGAAGCCTGGACAAAAAATTCCTGGGGTGCGCGATTTAGCTGCCGACCTTGGGGTGAACCCAAACACCGTGCAACGCTCACTAGCAGAATTGGAGCGCCAGGGGCTGTGTCGAGCAGAACGTACCGCTGGGCGATTCGTAACTGATGATCTCGCCAAAATTTCTCAACTAAAAGCACAACAGGCTGCCCAACTAGCCGACGGCTTTATAGATAGCTGCACCGGTTTAGGAATCGCACGCGAACAAGCGCTTGAACTTATTGAACAACGTTGGCCAAAGAAAGGATGACGACAATGAACAACGACACAGCTATCAGAGCCGTAAATGTCCATAAGAATTACGGCCCAATCGCAGCCTTAGATGGGCTCAATTTGAGCCTGCCTTATGGCCAAATAGTTGGTTTATTAGGCGAAAATGGCTGCGGAAAAACTACTTTGCTAAAAATTCTCGCCGGTCTCATGTACGACTACAGCGGGGACGTAGAGATAGCCGGTTTTACCCCAGGAACCGAATCCAAAGCTCACGTGGCTTTCTTGCCTGACGCTGACTTTTTGCCACGCTCGGCAACAGTTATCTCACTAATTTCTTATTTCAACGATTTCTTTACTGACTTTGACACCGAAAAAGCCAACGATCTAATCGGCTTCTTTGGATTAAACAAGCAAATGAAATTGAATCAAATGAGCAAAGGTATGGGAGAAAAAGTCCAAATCGCCCTAACCCTGGCACGCAATGCAAAGGTGTTCTTACTCGATGAACCTATCTCTGGCGTAGACCCAGCAGCTAGGCAAGTCATTATGGACGGCATTTTGCGCGGCATCAGCGACGACTCTTTAGTGCTCATCTCCACCCATCTCATTCACGACTTAGAGCCGGTGCTAGACGCCGTCGTAATGATGCGTTACGGAAAGACATTACTGGCAGACCAGGTGGACAATCTACGCGCGGAACACCAAAAGAGCATCGACCAGATTTTCAGGGAGGTTTACTCATGGTCGCAACACTAATGAAATACGAAATAAAGCGAACCACTAAGCCACTGCTGGTATTTATCGGCATTGGCTTCCTTGTCCAGCTACTTGCCAGCCTGGGTATGTGGCTAACCAGCCAATCAGCCGGCATTTCGGGATTCTTTATCCTGCTGGATCTACTAGGCATAGCAGTTGTAGCCATCGGCCCTGTCGCCTATCTAGTAGTCGACTATTGGCGAACCAATTACACGACAACCGGCTACTTGACTCAAACTATTCCAGCTCCAGGCGCAACTAAATACTGGACGAAACTATTCTGGTCAGCCATAACACTTTTCATTTCGGCAGGCCTGACATTAGCCAGCATTGTTTGGCTGTTGGCGATTTTTGGAATCATTAAAGGACACGGCGGATTCGGCGCACCCGTTCGCAGTACTTTCAGTGTTCTTCACGAAATATGGTCTATGCTTCCAGGCGGGCTGATGGTGGCAATCATCTGTTATCTAATAATTCTCGTTCTAACAGAGATCATCCCCCTATATTTCTCGATCTCAGTAGGTTTCGAGGCCTGGGCAAGGAGATTAGGCAAATTCGGAGGCCCAATAGTGACTTGGGTCGGCTACTATGTGGTCTGCCAACTCCTTGGGGTGATATCAATCTACGTGTTACGACTGGGCATCTCGCTTGAACCAGGTACTGTTGGAAGCATAGTTACTTATTCCATTGGGGACTTCATCCAAGGAGCCAATCCCGTAATGCCACTAACGGCCTTCCTAATTGTGCCTATACTGGCCATTATTTTGGCTGTTCGAACGGCTTACTCCTGGAATAAGAAAGTATCTCTTAGCTAACTGCCGCACTACTGACACTAGAGGGAGCCGTCAACGATTACGTTGACGGCCTCTAGTTTGAGCAGACACATGATTCTCGGTCAATCTCATACACGCGCGCCAAACAGCGTCGGAAAGCTCCAGATTGTAACTTTCAGGCGAACTAGCCACAGCCTGACGATGTGAAATGTACTTTCCAGCCAAAGCCTCAGCCCCTTTATCAACCGCAACCCAAGCCAAATCTTTGCCGGCACTTAGAGCTGACATTTTCGCCGCTGACCCTTTTATTACCGGGGCGGCCACCTGATAGGCGGAGCGAATAGCTACCGGATAATTACGAAAAATTCGGGTACCAGTAACTATTCCAGGATCCACTGCAAAGCCAGTTATGCCACGAGCTCTACCACGACGTTGAATTTGGTAGGCGAGCTGAATACAAAATAGCTTCGAGGTGGCATAGCGCGCTTGTGGATTTTTCTCGAAACGGTTTAGCTTCCCCTGCAGATTCGGCTCAAAAAGAGTTGCCGGATCAGTTATTTCTGGGCCTTTTTTGCCTAGCCAACCACTCTTTAACCGATGCGCTTCCGAACCCAAAGTGATTATTCGGGTATTCGTTGACATTACCCACTCAAGTTCTCGATAAAGCAAGAACTGGCTAAGTACATTTACTGCCAAAGTTTCTTCTATTCGATCAGCCGTAGTGCGCAATTGTGCGCCTGGATATATGCCAGCATTAAAAATTATCGCTTTTAACGCAGTACCACCAGACACCAATACGCGAATATCGCATCCTGCCGCCGCTACCGAGGACATGTCAGCCAGATCACATTCGACGAAATCAACTTTGACTTGACCAAATTCATGGCGCAGCTGTTTCCCGATTTTCAAGTCGCGCACAGGAAGAATCAAGTTGTAGCCTGCCTGTGACAGAGACTTAGCTGTCTGGAAGCCCACCCCCGAGGTGGCTCCCGTCAATAAAACGGTAGGCACATGCCAAGTTTTGCAGTCCACTTGAGCCTAAAACGAATTTTGCACGGTGAAATATTGCGTAGGTTTATTCATTCAAGACTCAAGTAGCACCTAGCCAAGATACCTGTACTCACTTCGACCAAGATTCTCTTACACAATTTAGGTAACCCTAAATAAACTTGGGCTGTCAGTAAACATTTTGGCCATTAACTGCTATATTTGTCTTGTTGATTCCGGCGGCTCCCCCGGCTGCCGATGCACAACACGACCGAGACTCGCGTTCCAGGGGTTGGTATACGGGTCTCGGTCAAGCTTTTTCTAGTGGAATATTTCCCGGTTAGCTAGCCTTATATAAACCGGTTCTACTGAGAGGACGAATATGGCAACAATCGAGATAACCACCGAAAACCTAGACCCTACGCTGAGTAATAACGACATAGTGATCCTGGATTTTTGGGCGCCTTGGTGTGGTCCTTGTAAACAGTTCGGCCCGATTTTCGAGGCCGCCAGCCAGTCTCACCCTGACGTAGTTTTCGGAAAAGTAAACACTGAAGATGAACAACAACTGGCAGCAGCAGCTGGGATCTCGGCTATTCCCACCATTATGATTTTCCGCGAAACGATTCCAGTCTTTTCACATTCAGGCGCTATTACCAAGTCCGCTCTAGATGATTTGATTAAGCAGGTTAGGCAGCTGGATATGGAAGAAGTAAAGAAGCAAGCAGCTGCTGCTGAGAAAGCTTCCGCCCATGCGGATCAAACTGCTACTCAAAGCGACTGATTAGTACCTGTTTTGAGCCACAAAATAGGCTTTGACTGTAGTTGGATGCCATCGACCGACTAAGATTCGGTTGATGGCATTTGTTCTTTACCGCTAAATTCGGATTTTGGAGGTGGTACCGATGGGTTGGCTAAGAAACGTCGAACGCAAAATAGATAACGTAGTTAGTAGCGTTTTCTCACGCACTTTCCGTGGGGACGTCGAGCCCATTGAGATTGCCACACGGCTACAAAAAGAGCTCGACACCGAGGCAAAACTGTTAAGCAGAGATCGTCTATTAGTACCCAATAATTTCCGGGTTTATCTGTCAAAACATGATTTCGATGAATTAGCGCCCATGTCGCAAGCGATAAATGGGCAGATAATCCCAGAGCTACGTCGACACGCCGGCGAACACTCCTACGTTTTTAATGGCCCCGTCAGCATTGACTATGAGCTTGACGAGCAACTTCCAGTGGGACGATTTAACGTTAAGTCTGAGGCAGTAGCTACCGTGGCTGAAGCTGGCGGCTCTGCATCAACAACAGCCATTCGTCGTGCCCCGCTAGTGTTAGAGGTCAACGGCGTCCGCCACCCGCTAGCCCCGCCAGGATTTACTATCGGAAGAGGCTCGGAAGCTGACTTACGAATCAACGATCCGGGAATATCTAGACTGCATGCCCGGATAGAAGTCCAAGATATTGATGGTGAAATCCACGTCAGTATTGAAGACCTTGGCTCTACCAATGGTGTTAACGTTGGGGGCGAGCGCGTGACAAAAGTTAGCCTTGAAGATGGTTCGCGTATTGAGATAGGCAATACCCGGATGCTTGTCCATTCACCGGCTGGTCTGTGATGTCAACTCTGACGCTAATAGCCCTAAAGATCGCCTTCCTTATCCTAATCTGGCTATTTATTTTCTTCATCGCCCAAGTCATTCGAGGCGATATTTTTGGACGCGCCGTCAGTGCCGCAGAGCTAGCTGGCGCTTCTGCACAAGCTAATGGAACAAGAACTCCAGAGCCGAAACCAAAGAAAAAGCACAAACAAAAAAGTGATAAACACCACGCAACTAAGATCACTGTGCTTGACGGGCAAGCAGCTGGCATTTGGGCTCCACTTCCAGCTACGGGAGCTGTACTGATAGGACGCTCAACTCAGGCAACTATAGATATTGCTGACGACTACGCCTCTAGCAGGCACGCTAGGGTCTACGATCACAACGGAGTATGGGTCATTGAAGACCTGGACTCAACTAACGGCACATTCATAAATGGCCAACAAATTTCTCAGCCAACGATCATCTCAACCAAAGACTCAATCAGAATCGGCCGAACTCATCTGGCATTGGAGGTGTGAGTTTTGAGTTTCAGCCTAAAGACGAACGCCCATAGCGAAATCGGTTTGGTACGCACAAATAACCAAGATTCCGCTTTCTACTCCCCCACCATGCTGGTTGTAGCTGATGGGATGGGCGGCGCTGCGGCTGGAGATTTAGCTTCGGCTGTTGCTATCCGCGAACTGCGCCACATAGATGAAAAAGCCAGGGAAACTAATGGCCTGGCAGACACTGAAGTGACTGAGGCTATGGGCGAGGCTTTAAGCAAAGCCAATGAGATGTTAGCTGACCTAGTTAGCCAAAATCATGCGCTACAAGGCATGGGCACCACCGTTTGTGGTGGATATTTCGATGGCTCAAGTTTGGGCATTGCCCACATCGGTGATTCCAGAGGTTATCTGTTGCGCGATGGCACATTAACTCAACTAACCCACGATCACTCCTGGGTGCAGTCTCTGGTTGATGAGGGTAAAATTTCTGCCCAAGAGGCAACAACCCACCCACATCGTTCACTACTGTTGAAAGTGCTGAATGGCCAGCCCACCCACAAGCCAGATTTCCAGATAGTGGACTTGCAATTGGGCGACCGGTTGCTGTTTTGCTCTGACGGTCTATGTGGGATGGTTGATGACCAAACTATCCATGATCTATTGGGCACTAAAGACCCAGCTAAAGCGGTACGAGATCTGTGCATGGCGGCATATCGCGGGGGTGGGAGCGACAATATCACCTTGATCGTTTCTGATGTCGTTGAACAAAGTGACGCCTTGGACGCCGTCGAACCCAAAGTGTTGGGCGCTGCCGCGAGCGTCAAAATTCCAGACGTTAACCTCAAGGAACCAACTAGCAACCTGCCACCCGTTCCACCACCTCCAAGCCTTAACATTGCTGATGCCCCTAAAGGGCTTATCGACCCAGACGCGTTCGAAGCTATCCGCTACCAGCCAAGACTTCGCTCAAAGCGTCGCCGTTGGATTCCCTGGTTAATTATTCTTGTTATAGTTTTGGCGCTAATTACTGCCAGCGGATACGCCCTTGGTAAAGACTTCGTCAATAGTCGTTATTTCATTGGCACTAACCAAGAAAAAATTGCTCTCTATCACGGGGTAGATTACGAACTGTTTGGGCACAAACTCTACGAGCTGGAGAAAACCAGCCCCCAAGAAGTGCAGTACCTGCCCAGCTATCAGCGCCAACAAGTAACAAACCGCGATTTGCGTGGCTACACCTTAGAAGAAGATGCTCTCTACCAGTTTGAATTGCTAGAAGAGCTATCCGCGAAATGCCAAAAGGAATTAGCCGGGAAAGGTGAGCAGGCCAATCCTGCTCCAGCTAGTTCTGCATCACCAAGCACGTCTACCTCACCCAGCCCAAACGCTACCAGCCAGGAGTGCCGATGAGTGGCAACGTGATTGTCTATCGCAAACGCCGCAACATCGAATTGGTCGGCATAATATTCGCCATACTCATCGGTGCAGGCGCAACAATAATCACTCACTTGTTTCGCGACGGTGCATTACCAAAAACGATCATCTACTTTTGCATAGCCTGGGCAGTAATTTGTCTTGGCGCTCATTTAAGCGTCAGAAAATTTGCATCCTTCGCGGATCCTGCGGTTCTGCCAATCGTGCTGACATTAAATGGTCTTGGCCTGGCCATGATTCACCGCCTAGATATGAGCTTGTCAACTAGTCAAGCGCTAAGCCAATTTATTTGGACGATAGCTGGGATAGTGCTGTTTTCCCTAGTGTTGGCGTTACTAAAAGACTATCGGCGCCTAGACGGCCTTTCTTACGTACTGTTTATTGCCGGGATGATTCTGCTGCTTTTACCTTTGGTACCTTTTTTAGCAAGCCCAATGAACGTCCAAAATGGTTCACAAATTTGGATTTCGGTAGCTGGATATTCCTTTCAACCGGCTGAATTGGCAAAAATTGTTTTAGCGATAGCTTTCGCATCTTATCTAGCTGAGCACCGAGATTTGCTAACCTTGGCAGGGCCTCGAATCGGGAAAATTCAATTCCCGAGAATGCGTGATCTAGTTCCGGTAATCATTATGTGGGCGGCAGCATTAGTGGTGCTAGTTTTCGAGAATGATCTAGGCACCTCGCTGCTGTTTTTTGGCCTATTTATAATGCTGCTTTATGTCGCCACTAACCAATTACGTTGGATAATCATTTCGCTAGCAATGTTCATATTTGCTGCGATTGGTGCTATGCAGTTGGCACACGTGCGCACTCGCATTAGTTCTTGGTTAGACCCATTCTCGGATTTTGACACCAACTACCAAATAATCCAAGCACAGTACGGGATGGCTTGGGGTGGGCTATTTGGTCGTGGCCTTGGACTAGGAAGACCGCAGCAAATTCCGGTCGCCAGCTCAGATTTTATCTCAGCTGCAATCGGTGAAGAATTAGGTTTGGCCGGGTTGATGGCTCTAATACTGCTATATCTATTGCTAGTCAGCAGAGGAATGCGTAGCGCACTAATTATCCAAGATGATTTTGGCAAACTTCTTGCTGCAGGTTTCAGCTTCGTTTTCGGGCTTCAAACTTTCGCTATCATCGGCGGCGTAACGCGGTTACTACCGCTAACGGGTCTAACAACCCCGTTCGTGTCCCAAGGCGGTTCATCTTTAGTGTGCAATTGGGTGATTATCGGCATCATAATGGTTATCAGCCACTGCGCACGCCGTCCTAAACAGCCGATATCTGTAGAACCAATAGCTGATCTTGAAGATGAAAAAACTCAGTTAATAAAGGTGGCTAGCGATGAATAAACCACTGAGATATTTGTCGCTAGTGCTTGGCCTAATGTTTTTTGCCCTATTAGCCAACGTCACTGCTTCTTACGTAGTCAGAACGGATTCTTTAATTCAAGACCCGAAGAATACTCGAGTACGAGATGCCCAATTCGGCGCTCACCGCGGCGATATATTAGCTGGCAACACCCCGATTGCCGGTAACGAATACCTGGGAGTGCGTCCTTTCTTGAATCAACGCACCTACGCCAACGGGCCACTCTACGCACCAATAACGGGATTTTATTCCTATAATTACGGCTACTCCGGCCTGGAGATGACTTATAACGACGTCCTTACTGGGCAGGCCGATTCTCAATTTATAGCCCGCATATTAGATACGCTCTCTGGACGCGAGCCCCAGGGCGGCAACATTCTGACCACCATCGACCCGAATGCTCAACAAGTAGCATGGGACGCACTGGGTGGGCGAAAAGGGGGTATTTTCGCATATGACTACACCACAGGTGAAGTCAAGGTATGGGTATCTAGCCCCAGTTATGATCCAGGTGCGCTTGCTAGCACTGATATCGATTCAACTGTTGGAGCCTGGGAACAGCTATCCAGTGACCCGAATAACCCGATGGCAGACCGGGCAACCCGCGAAATCTATCCGCCAGGTTCGACATTTAAGCTGGTTGTGACCGCCACTGCATTGGCTAATGGCTACACCCCAGATCAGTTGATTGATACCCCAGCTCAATTGCAGTTACCGCAGTCCAATAACGTTCTACCAAACTCGACGCCATGTGGTAATAGCCAGCAGACCTTGGATAGAGCTTTACAGCTGTCTTGCAACACCACATTCGCTAATCTTGGGATGGCCTTAGGCGCTGACAAAATACGCTCACAAGCGGAGAAATTTGGATTTGGTGAGCGTCTGGGAATCGATATTGGAGACGTTGCCAGTAAATACCCTGACGAAATGAGCCAGGCAGAATTAGCGATGGCTTCTATCGGGCAATTCAATGTCTCAGCTTCAGTTATGCAGATGGCTGTAGTGGCTGGCAGCATCGCCAACGATGGCGTAGTCATGCGTCCGCACATAGTGTCAGAAATTCGAGACTCTAATCAGCGGGTCATTCGTCGCGTTGAACCAGAAAAATTTGGTGACGCCATGAGCCTAGAGAATGCGGCAACTTTGCAGACCATGATGCAACATGTGGTTAGCGAAGGAACAGCTACTCCCGTACAGATTGCTGGGGAAGAAATCGGCGGCAAGACAGGAACGGCAGAGAATGCAACCGACCAGAGCTTCTCATGGTTCACTGGCTATATGAAGTCGTCCCACATCGCCATCGCCGTATTCTTAGCGGAGCCAGGCAACGACTGGGCGACTCCTCTAGCGCGACCAGTCTTGGAGGCCTTGCGGTGAGCTCTCAGATTCATTTCAGATTTCTAAGCAATAATCCAGTGGATGCGTTAGCCACCTTGGAGGTAATTGATGAGTAACGAACAGTCGCTACTATCTGGACGCTACCGTCTCATAGAGATGATCGGCGCTGGCGGAATGGCCGAGGTATGGCGAGCCCAAGATGAACGCCTAGACCGTGAAGTGGCAGTGAAAAAGCTACGCACTAATTTGGCCACAGATTCAACTTTCCAGGCGCGCTTCAACAGAGAGGCTCAGGCGGCAGCCGGTCTAAACCATCCTAATATCGTCTCCGTCTACGACACTGGATCTCAGCTCAACGAAAACGGCGTGACAGTCCCCTACATCGTCATGGAATTGGTGCAAGGACGCACCTTGCGGGATATCTTGAAATCCGGCGAGAAACTCATCCCAGCAACAGCATTCCGCTACACCTGCGGCATATTAGATGCGCTGGCATATTCACATCGCCACGGCATTATTCACCGCGACATCAAGCCAGCAAATGTCATGCTGACTGCTTCTGGCCAGATTAAGGTGATGGATTTCGGGATTGCCCGTGCTGTCGCAGACACCTCAGCAACAATGACGCAAACTGCCGCCATTATCGGTACCGCACAGTATCTATCCCCTGAACAAGCCAGAGGCGAAACAGTCGATTCTCGTTCGGATCTATATTCGACCGGCTGCCTACTCTATGAATTGCTAACTTCGCGTCCACCTTTTAAGGGCGATTCGCCAGTATCAGTTGCTTATCAGCACGTCCGCGAGGTTCCTACCCCACCCAGTAAATTAGATGTGATGGTGACCACTCAAATGGACGCCATCGTCTTAAAAGCGCTAGCCAAAGACCCATCTGACCGCTATCAGAGCGCTGAAGAGATGCGCAATGACTGTACGCGCTTGCTGAATGGAGATCAGGTCACTGCTGTACTGGCCCCAGTGACGACACCCTCCAATAACGCTGACGCTACAAAAACATTAGATGCTGTTGCCATTGAAACTGAGCCCACCGCTCAACGCACTCGACCAGCTAGAGCACTGGAGAGCGATGAAGAGTTGGCACAAATAACCAAAGATGCACCTAAGAAGAAAAGAAAATTAGGGCCAGCATCCATCGTGTTGATAGTTCTTTTAGTTTTGCTTTTGGGAGCTTTGGGTTTCTTCTTCTATCAATTGACGGCCAGCGATCCAGACGCGAATCTGGTGTCCGTACCAGCTGTTATAGACACTACTGAGGAATCTGCTCGCACCGCGATTTCTAATGCAAAGCTAGTGCCCAATGTGGTTTATGAGGAAGGCCCAGAGGAAACAAAAGGTCGAGTTGTTAAGCAAGACCCAGAAGCTGGACAACGCGTAGAGGTATCATCTACCGTCAATTTGACGGTAAACAGCGGCCCTAAGCTGGTTGAATTACCAGATGGCCTCATCGGGGCAACGAAAGATGAAGCCCGCAAGATTCTTAATGATGCTGGTTTCAAAGACATTGTCACTATGGATGCCCCAGCCACCAAAGAAACCCCAGATATGGCCGCTGACACGGTAGTGGATGTCTCCCCCGCGTCGGGAACCGCGGTGACCACGGACGCTCAGATAACGCTATATCTGGCCACTGGAAAATCTAGTTTGCCGAGGGTCGTCGGGATGAGCGAAGCTGAGGCTCAACAAGCATTAGCATCAGCTGGATTCACCAATGTAGCTATCTGGGAAGACAACACCACAAATGAATCTGAAAAAGACAAGGTAATTAGACAAAATCCTGAAGGTAATTCAATACAGCCAAGGACAGCATCAATCACCTTAACAGTGGCTCGCTACACCCCACCAGCTAGTACGCCAGCTAGGCCAAGCGATAACCCCACCAATCACCAGAATGAACCGCAACCAAATGAGGGTTAGCTAGCCCCGTTCTTTGCCTTTAATATCTTTGGCAGATTCGCCAGTAGATAGGGCAGCTACGAATGCCTCTTGAGGCACTTCCACGCTGCCTACCATCTTCATGCGCTTCTTGCCTTCCTTCTGCTTCTCGAGCAGCTTACGTTTGCGCGTGATATCACCGCCGTAGCACTTAGACAATACGTCCTTGCGTAGGGCGCGAATAGTTTCACGAGCGATAACTCTAGAGCCAATGGCGGCCTGAACTGGCACCTCAAATTGCTGACGTGGAATCAACTCTTTCAGCTTCTTGGTCATCGCAACACCATAGGCGTAAGCCTTATCTCGGTGGACAATCGCGCTGAAGGCATCAATTGGATCGCCATTCAATAAAATATCAACCTTGACTAGATCAGCCACTTCCTCGCCGTCAGCTTGGTAGTCCAAAGAGGCATAGCCTTTAGTCTTAGATTTCAAAGCATCGAAAAAATCAAATACGATTTCGGCCAGCGGTAATCGATACCGCAGTTCTACACGGTCTTGAGATAGGTAGTCCATACCTGTCTGCTGACCCCGCCGTAATTGGCACAACTCGATGACCGTACCAATGTAATCTGCCGGCGTCAGGATGGTAGCAGTCACCATCGGCTCATAAATTTCCGCAATTTTACCCTCAGGAAACTCTGATGGGTTAGTTACTAGATAGTTCGTACCGTCTTCTAAGCGCACATCGTAATGGACGTTAGGTGCGGTAGAGATCAAATCAAGATTAAATTCTCTTTCTAAGCGTTCCCTAACAATCTCCATATGTAGCAGGCCTAAGAACCCAACTCTGAACCCAAAACCTAGCGCCGCTGAGGTCTCTGGCTCATAGGTTAGTGCCGCGTCATTTAATTGGAGTTTTTCGAGTGCTTCACGTAGGTCTGGAAAGGCAGCCCCGTCTATCGGATAGATACCCGAGAAAACCATCGGAACCGGATTTCGATAGCCAGCCAATGGCTCCTTTGCCGGATTGGCCGCTAACGTCAATGTGTCACCCACTCTAGACTGACGTACATCTTTTACGCCCGTGATTAGGTATCCAACTTCGCCAGCCGCTAGGCCTTTAGCAGGAGATGGCTCTGGAGAGATGACCCCCAGCTCTAACGCCTCGTGATTGGTTTTGGTTGCCATCATCAAGACTCGATCACGTTGGTTAATCTTGCCGTCCACGACCCTGATATAGGTCACCACACCACGATAGGAGTCGTATACAGAGTCGAAAATCATAGCCCGAAGAGCAGCCTGTGGATCACCCGTAGGGGGCGGCACCTGGTTAACTATCGTATCTAATAGTTCCGCTACGCCTTCACCAGTTTTTGCGCTGACCTTAAGCACTTCGTCCGGATCGCAGCCGATGATGGAGGCAATTTCGGCGCCGAATTTGTCGGGGTTAGCATTGGGCAAATCAATTTTATTCAGCACCGGGATAATGGTCAGATCTGCACCAATGGCTAAATAGAGATTTGAAAGTGTTTGAGCCTCGATACCTTGGGCGGCATCGACAACCAGGATGGCTCCCTCACAAGCAGCTAATGAACGTGAGACCTCATAGGTAAAGTCAACGTGGCCTGGGGTGTCGATCATATTCAAAACATAATCTTGGGACCCTGTTCGCCAACCCATTCGTACTGCTTGGGATTTAATGGTTATGCCGCGCTCGCGTTCTATATCCATACGATCCAGATATTGAGCCCGCATAGTTCGTTCATCCACTAGGCCAGTCAATTGAAGCATGCGGTCAGCAAGAGTCGATTTACCGTGGTCGATATGAGCGATTATGCAAAAATTGCGAATCAACTCTGGTTTGGTGCGTCCGGGTGTGGCAGGCATATACTCTCTGGAGTCGAAGGCACCGAATCGCGGTGCAGGCGATGGGAACGCGGATGCGTACCATCAACTATCTTCGCACGTTGTGTCAAAAAGTGGCAGTGGAAAGTACGCGTAGGGTCATATTTGGTTAGGCGGCGGACACGCTGCTAGACTGATTCGTCGCGCCGTAGATCGCATTATGCGCCGGTATTCGGCGCCAAAACAGTTTAACGACAGCAAAGGCTAGGAATAGTGGCGAATATCAAGTCCCAGAAAAAGCGCATTCTCACTAATGAGAAGGCACGTTTGCGCAATAAGGCAGTTAAGTCGGAATTGCGTACTTACGTCCGTAATTTCCATGAGGCCGTAGAAGCTGGGGACAAGGACAAGGCTACCGAGGCGGCGCGAATCGCTAACCGCGCCCTCGACCGCGCCGTAAGCAAGGGTGTCATTCACAAGAACCAGGCCGCTAACCGCAAGTCGTCAATCTCTAAGCAAGCTGCCGCGCTATAAGAGAGGTTATCTCCAAGTAAGCGAGTTTATCTCCATTACTTCCACGAGAAGCGCCCGGTTTTTAGCCATAGCCAGGCTGGCGTTTTGTTGTATGTTAATTCCTTGCGCTGGCGACCGTTAGCGCCATTTTTTCTAGCGCGTATTGTGGGTCCACTCCTGCCCCTTTAACTTCGGCATCTGCCTTAGCTACGGCGATTATTGCGCTAGCTACTCCGGAAGGTTTCCAATAACGAGCTTGGCGCGATAGATCACGAAGTTTCCAAGGCGGAACGCCTACCATTTTGGCGATTTGGCTATCTGGAGCGTTTATGTCCCTAGCATCTAGATACTTACCCAAGCTCCTTAGACCAGAAGCAAAGGCGGAGACTACTTTCACCGGGCTTACCCCGATCTGATTAGCCCATCTGATTTTCTCTAATGCTTGGGATGTATGACCATTTAACACGTCATCGCAAATTGAAAAGGTATTAACTTTCGCGCGCGATTTAAAGTATTGCTTAATAACGTCGGTAGTCAATGAACTACCTGGCCAGTCGGCTGCTAGCTGGGCAACAGCCGACGCCAAACTAGCCATATCAGTACCTAGCGCATCAACGATTTCCTGGGCGCCGTCACGGGTTATCTTGACATTGGCAGCTCTAGCTTCTGTCATAACGAAATCCGGTAGTTCCCACACTTTAGGTGATTCAATCTTTTGGATTGGCACCTTAGCTTTGCGCAGCTTATTGACAAGTCCGCTTCCTTTATTGCCACCTTCGTGAACGAGGGTGAGACACAGTTCTAGGTGAGGATTCTTAGCTTCGTCAACTATTCGTTCATGTAATTCGGCAGGTAAGTCACCAAGATTTCTTATCGTTACGACGGAATGGGTTGCTAAAAGCGAACCGCCAGTAATTTGGACAAATTGGGACGCATCCAGGCTCGTGGCAAATAAATCATAAAGCTCTGCTTCTGGACATTCACCAAGCGCTTCGCGAACTCTAGCCGCTACTGCCCGATCAGCTAATAGCGTCTCATTACTGGTTATCAACACACATGTCGCAAACACACTCACTTAGCTAGTTTTTCATGACTTTGACGTCCAGTAGTGGCAACTAGCCGCTCTTTATCCTTACTAAAGGCCACCCAACCGGATTCATCAGTGCGATATATGGCCATTCCATGGGTATTGGCTAGGTGTAAGGCGCTAGCTGTTGGGTGCCCAAATTCATTATGGCGCCCGACTGAAATCACCACCGCCTTAGCGCCAACTGCCGCAAAAAACGGCTCATATTGCTTTGCCGAACCATGGTGCGGCATAGCTAATAAATCAGCTTTTAGATCTGGCTGATCGGCTACCAGACGACGTTGACCATCCTCTTCTAAATCGCCAGGAAATAGAATCTTTACCCCGTCTACTGTTACCAGCCCAACCATTGATGCGTCATTTTCGTTCGCATCCTCTCCTTGGTTAAAACTTCCCAAAGACTGTCCACCAAGAGTACGCCAAGTCGCATCGCCGATTCTTAATTCGTCCCCAACACCTAAAGCCGTGCTTTGAGTTTGTTTTAGTGGGCTCATGGCATATACCGGAGCTTGCGGAAACTTGGCCACTACTTGAGCCAATCCCCCAATATGATCGGCGTGGCGATGGGTGATGAAAATTGCCGACAACTCGTTAACATGGAAAGTCCTTAGACAAGTCATTACCGAGGAAGGCTCAACGCCAACATCAATCAAAATGGCTGAGCCTGGGCCCGTACGAACTATGCGGGCATCGCCTTGGCCAACGTCACATGTGACCATCAGCCACTGGCTTGGCACCCCTAACTGGACGGGTGAAAATACCATTGCCGCTATAAGCGTTAGAGCCAGCAACCCAACTAAAGTCGGCTGGGTTAGCAACCAACCGATAGCCCAGCCAATTAGCAAACAAAATATAGTCAACGCGGTTATTGAAAGTGGTGAGGCTGGCCATTGCCAGCGTGCCCCGTCCAGCGTGGCGAGAAAATGGGCGATCAAAATTATCGGCTGCACGAACCACCCGGCAAGCTGACCGGTCAATAAGGCTAACGATGGGGAAACCAGACTGATAAGGGTTGTAGTCATGCCAAGCACAGTGACTGGACCGACGAATGGCCCGCTTAATCCGTTAGCTAACAAACCAACTGAGCTTATTTCACCTCCCAGATAAGTAATGATCGGCTGAGTGGCAATCTGAGCGGCCAACGGTACGGCGATAGCTTCTGCTAAAAACCCAGGCAACCATGTTCTAAGCTTTAGTTGCCAAGCGCTGGCCCACCACAATATTGCGCCACAAGCAACAACAGATAACCCAAACCCAAAAGAGAGCGCCAACCACGGGTCAATAATGGTTAAGACAAGCACTGCAGTACCCAGATGACGCAACCCACGTTTAGCGCCGGCATTTCGTCCAAGAGCAGCTAACCCGACGATTCCCATTACTCCGGCACGCAATACACTAGGTTCACCGCGACATACCAAAATAAAAATCGCTACACAAAAAGCTGCACTTAGGTGAAGCCACCGCCCTCTAACACCTACCAGCCGTAGCAGCGGTAAAACGAATCCCAAGAGTAAGGTCAAATTAGTTCCTGAAACTGCCGTCAAATGCGTTAAGCCAGTAGCTTTGAAATCATCCTTAATATTCTCGTCAAGATGAGAAGTATCTCCTACCACAAAAGAGGGCACTAATCCTGCCGGCCCCGACGATGAATTTGCCATCGCATTTCTAAGCCCGGCTCGCAACTTGTTAGTTAGTGTCGCAAGCGCGTCAGGCGGTTTCACCACTTTGATAGTGCCCTTTATCGCCAGTCTGGCAGCTACCTTAGTGGCTGGCCTACCAGGTGCAGCTTTCACAACGACCTGAATAGTTTGTCCAACGGGTTGACTAATTAAATCCTGATCTGCACTTATCAGCTCTGCCGGGGTATTGGTTCGATAGTTTTCTTTCCCAGAAATTTTCGTGATCATAACGGGTGCACTAACGTGAACAAATCTCGTTTCAGCACCTTTGACTACGGGATCAGACGTTATTCGCGCTTGCACGCTCAAGGCAGCATGTTCTTGACCGGCTTTGGCCAGCGGCCCTTGGTGGATTAGAGAAGATGTCGTGGCTGCTAACCCAAATGAGACCAAACCTACTAAAGCTGCCGCCACCAAAATTCGACGAGCACCTTTTTGACCAAAATGTATTAGCGCAGCTACTACAGCTAGCAACAGTGCGATAGGCCAAGTCTTTTCGCTGATTCCAGCTACTGCTCCACCCCAAGCCAAGATAGCCAACGGCAATGTCCGCAAATCGTTCACACGGTCACCAGGCCAGAGAGTTTGGCGAAGGTTTTTGCCCCGATACCATCAACATTTTGTAGTTGCGTAATGTCTGAAAACGTCCCGTTAGTATCTCTGTAATTGATTATCGCTTGAGCAGTTGCTGGCCCGACCCCTGGCAGAGTCTCTAGCTGGCTTTGGGTAGCGGTATTTAGATTGATTTTCGAGCTTGGGTTTTGGCTAGATTGGCTTTCTGTATTCGCCCCACGAAGCTGACTAGGGTCGTTAGGACCGGTGCCCACATAGATTTGTGCCCCATCAGGCACTGGCTCAGCCAAATTTAATTCTCCAAGCCAGGCTTGGTCAGTAAAACCCGCCGCTTTGTCGACCACATCTATGACCCGGCTACCTTCTGAGCATGAGATAACTCCTGGATTTGTTACCTGGCCGTAAATGTGGATGCGAAACTGTTTAGTACTAGCACTTGAGGTTGGTGTGGCTGAGGAAACCACCACTGATGGTTGAATCTCAGGTATCGGGGCGGATTGGGCACGATTGATTTGGAATGCCACAAAGATAACAGCAGTTATAAGTACTACCGCCACACCGGCAAGGTGACTTTTCCCAAATTCCCACAGTTTAGATTCGCGAGGGTTAGGCAATGGTTTGGCTAATTTTCGGGCGCGGACAGCATAGGCTTCGTCAAGTTCGGCTTCAAGTCTCTCATCAACTGACTCGAAGTCTTCCTGACTCTCCTGATCACCGCTTAATCGCAGGGCACGCCTAGGGGTTGCGTCAGCTATAAGCTGACGCAACCTGACGTCTGTAGCAGCCGAGGACTTAGGCACGCCCTTAATATGCCTTTGGCTTAGCCAAATTCCTCAACCGGACAACATCTAGGTTGAATCGGCTAACAAGCTATTTTTTGGGAACGATAGAAATCATCTTCGGTAAGCGAATGATGGTCTTAGCTATCTCACGCTCACCCAACGCCCGCTGAACATTCTCGTCTGCCAATGCCGCAGCCAAAGCATCCTCTTCGCTGACATTCGGGTTAATTTCCAGGCGCGCACGCACCTTTCCTTGCACCTGGACGACTAAGGTCACTGATTCAGCAACCAATAGTTGCGGGTCAGCCTTTGGCCAGGTCGAATTAGCCACTGATGGAGTATGTCCGAGCATCTCCCACATCTCTTCAGCGACATAAGGAGCCACCAAGCTCAGAGATTGAGCAACAAACTCCGCTGCTTCTCGAATTGCTGGGTCGCCACCACCAGGCCCCTTATCGATAGCTTTTCTAGTGGCGTTAACCAACTCCATGACTCTGGCTACTGCAACATTGAATCGGCCGATACTAACCAATTCGGCAATATCGTGAACGGTCTTATGCGATATCTTCCTCAGTGCTTGGTCGCCATTGGCCGGATCTAGACCAACCTCACTAGTCACATCAGCCGCTATGCGCCAAGCTCGCTGCAAGAACCGTAGTGAGGAGGCTGGAGAAAGCTCTGCCCAGTCAATATCATCCTCTGGCGGACCGGCGAAAACCATTGTCAAACGCACAGCATCAACGCCATATTCGTCAATTTGTTTGCCAAGATCGACCCCGTTACCTAGTGATTTCGACATGGCTTTGCCGTCGTTTATCACCTGGCCTTGATTTAGTAGGCGTTCCATAGGCTCATCGAATTCGATGAGCCCCATATCATGCAGTACTTTCGCAAAGAACCTCATATAGAGCAGGTGTAAAATAGCGTGTTCTACCCCACCTACATATTGCTGAACAGGCATCCAGCGAGCCACATCTGTTGGGTTAAATGGGCCATCTTCGTAGCTGGGAGAGCAGTAGCGATAGAAGTACCAAGATGAATCCACGAAAGTATCCAT
Organism: Vaginimicrobium propionicum; assembly: GCF_900155645.1. GTDB lineage: Bacteria > Actinomycetota > Actinomycetes > Propionibacteriales > Propionibacteriaceae > Vaginimicrobium > Vaginimicrobium propionicum. The sequence goes on along the minus strand of NZ_LT706985.1, from coordinate 169,808 downwards.
GGTGTCTGTATCGCGCTGAGCATCTGCTCCACAGCGCGGACACTCGACATTGCGCCACTGGCTAGCCGCATCACCAGCCAGTGGACTAGTGCCCTTGGGGTTTAAATCCCCACCGCGCAAATCTGGTAATAACACCGGAAGCTGATCATCTGCTACCGGGATTTCACCGCAGTTAGGACAATGAATAATAGGAATTGGGCAGCCCCAGAAACGCTGCCTAGAAAGCAGCCAGTCTCTTAGCCGATAGGTTACGGTGGCTTCTCCAGTACCGCGCTCTTTAAGCACCTTGACGGTTCTTGCCACACCTTCGGCCTTGTTATCTAGACCGTTTAGAGGTCCAGAGTTCACATAACGTCCGTCACCGACAGTGGCGACACCACTTGTCGCTGGGTCTTCCTCGCCGGTCTCGATAACTACTCGTATTTCCAACCCATATTTCAAAGCGAATTCCAAGTCACGCTGATCGTGAGCTGGCACAGCCATAATCGCACCCGTCCCATAATCAGAAAGGACGTAGTCAGCAGCCCACATGGGAATCTTTTCACCAGTCACCGGATTGGTCGCGTTTACCCCAAGATAAACACCGGTCTTCTCGTGGGTGGTTGCCTGACGCTCAATTTCAGTATGTTTCTTAACCTGCTCAAGATATTCTTCGAAAGCCTGACGCTGAGAGTCCGAAACTAATTCGTTAGCCAACTCGGAATCGGGTGCAACCACCATGAAAGTGGCTCCGTATAGAGTGTCTGGACGGGTAGTAAAAACAGTGATTGGATCTTGGCGACCATCCACTTTGAAGTCGACAAGGGCACCCTCGGAGCGACCTATCCAGTTACGCTGCATGGCCAGAACCCTCTCCGGCCAACCTTTTTCGATTTTGGACATATCGTCTAGTAGTCGCTGAGCATATTCAGTGATCTTGAAATACCACTGATTTAGCTTGCGTTTAGTCACCGGAGTGTGACAACGTTCACATTCACCATTGACAACCTGTTCATTGGCTAACACCGTCATATCTTTCGGGCACCAATTGACATACGAGTCTTTTCGGTAGGCTAAACCCCGCTCATAAAAACGCAGAAATAACCACTGCGTCCAGCGGTAGTACTCAGGGTCGGAGGTGTGCAGTTCCCGCGACCAATCCAAGCTCAAACCGTAGCGCTTGAAAGAACGTTTCTGGGTGTCGATATTCTCATAAGTCCACTGAGCTGGGTGTTCGTTATTTCTAATCGCCGCGTTTTCCGCCGGCAGACCGAAAGAATCCCACCCAATTGGGTGCATGACATCGAAGCCTTGCATTCTCCAAAGTCTGGCCGGCACATCCCCCATGGCGTAGGCTTCCGCGTGCCCCATGTGTAAATCGCCAGAGGGGTAAGGGAACATATCGAGGACATAGCGGCGCGGACGAGAGCCGTCGTCGCAAGTAGCGAAGGTAGCGTTTTCTTCCCAGAACTTTTGCCATTTCTCTTGAGCCTCAACAATGTCGTAGCCCCTACGAGAGATTTCACTATTGTCGCCTGGCACTATGTTCTCCTCAGATAGCCCCTAGGTTCGCATTTAGGGCTAAAACGATCGTTTAACTGCACAGCGAACCGAGCCAAAGTCTAGCCGACCAAGCTAAACAGTGCCCACACTGATCAACCCGTTGCTGTCGCAGTTGGTATTTGTGAATATTTGCTCACCATTTCGCAACGCAACTTGTTCCAATAGGTTGGCGGCAGCAGATCTTCATGGATAGCTATCAACAGATAAGTTAAGGAATATTTTGGGTCGATTTCCAGTGCACGATCAACACAAATCATCTGTAATGCACCATCACCACTCACCCAAGCACTCAAAGCACAAATAGTTAATGCTGGTACTGATTGACTGACTGGCATGGCGCGCACAACCGCCTGCCAAATAAGACACTGACGGGCAGCATTGCGTTGATTCACCCGAATAAGTGCATGATTTCGTCGCCAGTGCTCAGCAACCAGCACTCCCAAAGTGACGAGCTTGATCGCGTCAAAGTTTGAGTCAAATATCTGGTTTTCTAAATCATCTAGTAACTCGTCTAATAGGCAAGCTTTCTCATCATCTTCTAAACCAAGCAGTTGATGACTGGCTTGTTCATAGCGATCTTCAGCAATCTCAGCTTCTGATCCATTAGGGGCGCTAACTAAATTCGCTAACTCTTCACGGGAAGATAAAATCCCTAGCCCAGCACCTACTACTTCAGCTAAAACTGCCGTATTTGGTTCTGGAATCGCAAGACCTTGCGGGCTTTGACATCTGGGGTCATCACAGAGCCTGGGCCAATATCGTTTCCCGTCACTAATCAATGAATCTAAGATGTCTTCGATGCCGATATATGACTCCAGCTGCTGAGCTACCTGGTTTGCTAAGCGATAGTTGGCCGAATAGATAACCACAAAGAATTTCGCGTCAGGATATCTCAGTTTCAACGCCGCGAGTAAGGATTGCAGCCGAGCCGGCTGGCAGTGGAAAAGGTCAACCCTGGCACTGACTTGCACTTTGGCATTAGTAACCACCATTAGCACTAAAGATTCTGCTGGTTGAAAACCCAATAAAGCTGGCACGATAGCCAGCGCATCATCGTGACTTCGCAATCGTACTTTTGGCGCAATCATGTGCGTTAAAGGAATCGTCATGTATTCAACATGAAGACCACATGAGAGTTTGCCTCAAATGGCCAACAATAAACGATTCTCAGAAAACACTGCCTAAGCTATAAGAGACACTCGAGCAAAAACTGACAAACGATTACACTGTAAGCCACTATGAGCGAGCCGACGAATCCACCAGAGGAATCATTAGACCTCTACACCCAATATCCTTATGGGGATTTGCCTGAGCCAGCCGACCCGCTTCAATTTAATAGACCGGCAGTCAACTTTGCCCCAAAATCGCAACCAAAACAGTCATTAACACCTAACCAGTCAAGCGGCTCGAAACTGAAAAAACATCGAGGCAACCCCATAGCCACCGTCTTGTTGCCGATAACGATTGTCGCCCTCATCTTGGGGTTAATTTATTTCGGAACCAGACCTGAGAAGGTTGTTGACGTAACTAACTCCCCCACACCCACCCAAACTCGCGGTCCAGCTACCCCAAAATCTCCAGGACTGCCGACTACTAACGAATTTAACCACGATAATCTAGTCGGCACATTCACTGTATCTAGCGCCGAATGGAATGGCGATCAGCTAGTGGCTCATGTCGAGATTAAGATCAGCAAAGGCAACCTCAATTACCTATTTCGAGCCATGGATAAGCAAAGCGGCGACATAACTGAGTGCAACGATTCAATAAACAACAACCAGATTTGCACGGGCGAATTGCGGGCTGGCGAGCACATTAGCGGCTTCGTGACATTCAACAAAACCCATGGACCTACTCAAATTGTTTTAGCTGATATACGCACTGCGACTCACCTAACAATCATCATGGTTCCGGCCTAGCAGCTCCAATAGCTTTGCGGATACGTTTAGGGGAGACTGTTAGCCGGGTGCCTAAGCGCTGAGCAAAAAATTGCACCCTTAACTCCTCAATCATGAAAGCAATGTCGTCAACCTCGTCTGGTAATCGACCAGAAGGCAAGTGCTCACATAACGACTCGTAGTCATCTAGAAGCTGGTAGATACTTTCCATTTGCTGATTATCGCGGGCTGGGTTGGCCGGATACTTCGTCAACCGCTCAATCATCGCCAGGCAGTATTTTGGCAATTGATCGAACCAAGGATCTCTAATAAAAGCAATAAATCCCTCGAATACCAGATCATCCAATTGCTCTACTACCTCGTCGCCAATTGGGCTAGATTCGGCCAACCTTCTAACTCGAGCTGCCAAGTCGCACACTTCTGCCGCAACAGATAACACGTGACTCATCTGGCCAGCTTGCTCTTGACGAACTGCCAAAACTAGCCGATCAAAGTCTGTTTCACTACGGACTTCCAAGCCACCAACCTTATTGGCGGCTTGTTCAATCGCCTTTAGACGACAGTCAGCTAATAACGCTTTAACATCTGAGTATGGCCCTTTAGGAAGCGCCAACTTCTCATCATTGCTCATATGCGCTACCGCCCATCTAGTTGGGTCAGGGATGTTCAGCATTATTAGCCGTCTCGCCCCACCGCGATGAGTTTGGGATTGTCGCGCAGGACTTTCTTCATAAACCAGGGATACACCGTCGCCACCATCTTGCAAAGCCGGATAACCGATAACTGTCATTCCTAAGCGACGCAGATTAACTTGTTGTGGAATATCCGAGAAAGTCCAAGTTGTTGACCGGCTTACCGGTGCTGTAGCCGTAATAGTGTCAGAAATTTGTTGAGATAATTCCTGCTTTAGTGCAGTCAAATCCCTGCTGTACTCAGCGTTTTTACCCGGTTTGGTAACCTCAAAGCCTACTTTAAGGTGCGTTGGCAATTCGTCTGGACGCCAATCATTTGATTCAGGCTGCACACCAGATATTGCTGCCAAAGCCCGTCCAAGCTCATCACAGAACCGTTTGGAGTGATCTGAGTGGTGCGTTTCTAACCACGCCAATGCACGTCGCGCATAGTCAGCTGCTGGAATATAATTGGTGCGCACATTTTTTGGTAGTCCGCGAATTAATTCGGTGGCTGTCTCTAGCCGCAAACCTGGCACTTGCCAGCTAAACTCTTGAGTCGTTATCTGGTTAAGCTGAGCCATCGGCACTCGAACGCTCACCCCATCATGTGAGCTGCCTGGCTCAAAAACATATTGCACCGGAAAATTCAGCCCACCAATCTGCCAGCGGTCAGGGAATTGTTCGCGGGTTTTTTCCAGATCTAAGGTGTCAGTGAAATAATCCAAATCAAATTCAAGAAATCCCTTGTCAGGGTGATTCCTCCACCATTTATCGAAAGTGGAACCAGAGTGTATTTCACTCGGTAGACGTACGTCATAGAATTCGAAGATATCGCGGTCATCAATGATTGAACCTGTTCTGGCTCTATCAGCCACACTTTCAGCCTGTTGAATAACCTGCCGGTTGTGGTTTAGGAAATCATGGTTAGCATGAGTTTCATCAGGAAGCCATTCGCCTTCAACTAGACCCGTTTGAATAAATATCTCGCGAGCCTGGGCGGGGTTTATTTTGCCGTAATTCACAAGTCTGTCAACAATTATTGGCACCCCAAGCAGCGTCACTTTTTCGCGCGCCACCACATTAGCTCTAGATACTGAAAAGTGTGGCTGACCATAATTTCGCCGCAATAAATGCTTACCAACTTGCTCAACCCATTCGGGCTTAATCCCAGCTACCATACGCGCCCAAAGCCTAGACGTTTCTACTAATTCGACTGCCATCACTAACTCAGGCGGTTTTTTAGCTAGTGCACCCCCAGGTTGAATAGCAAACTTTATGCCCCGCGCCCCGAGAAACTCTTGGCGACTAGACCTGGGCGCGCGCTTGCCTTTCTTTGGTTTTTCCGGGGCTGGCAGCTGCATTCCAATATTCGACAGTAAACCCGAGAGCAGACTGATCAGCACATCATCAAGATCAGCTGGCTCTAGATTACGTTTCATTCCTAGTCGTTTGCAGATGCCTCGTAATTGGGAATGCAAATCCTGCCATTGGCGAATACGTAAATAATTTAAGAATTCTGCCCGACACATCTTACGAAATTGATTACCGGTCAGTTCACGTCTTTTAGCTCGTAAATATCCCCAAAGACGCAAAACAGCATCCAAATCGCCACCTGCAGACGGTTTTGTATTCCTCGCATTGTTAGCGTTAAAGCGTTGACTCCTCAAAGTGTGTGGGGTGTAGCGTGCTGGTGCGCTCTGATATTTGCCGCTTCGTTCGTGCCGGTCAGATAGTGGCTTGTGGGCAGCAGCTAGGGATTCGTCGCTAAAAAATCTGGCGTGTAACTGGTCAGCTTGTTGGCGGTGATCAAATGGCCGCTCGCGAATATCTTGAATGCCAAGGAAAGACACTATGACTAGGACTTCTCGCAGGCAATGACGGCGATTAGCCTCAATTAACATTCGCCCGAGTCTTGGGTCTACTGGAATTTCTGCTATCGCATGACCGACACGGGTTAGTCGTTGACCATCACCACCTTTTATTGCCCCTAGCTCGGTCAGTAGCCTTATCCCATCACCAATCTGCGAAGAGTCTGGTGCCTCAATGAATGGGAATTTCTTAATGTCACCGAGTCTTGCTTTTGCCATCTGCAAAATTACGGACGCTAAATTCGTGCGCAATATCTCTGGTTCAGTGAACTCGTCACGGCTTAAGAAATCTTCTTCACTATAAAGACGAATCGCCACCCCTGGCCCAATACGCCCACAGCGTCCAGATCGCTGATTAGCGGAGGCTTGCGAAATCGGTTCAATCGGTAGTCGTTGAACTTTAGTTCGCGTTGAATAGCGCGAAATCCGTGCCGTGCCAGCGTCAATGACATACCGGATGCCGGGCACCGTTAGGGAAGTTTCGGCGATATTTGTCGCCAAAATAATGTGCCGACTCTGGTGGGCTTGGAAAATCTGGTGTTGCTGGATGGCTGATAGCCGCGAGTGGAGCGCTAGCACTTCCACGTTAGAGAATTTCTGCGCTTCTAAAGCTGCTATGCCGTCTTGGATTTCGCGTTCACCAGAACAAAAAACCAGGATGTCGCCCGGACCTTCAGCCATCAACTCTCGCGCGGCTGCCACTATGCCGTCAGCTTGTTCATCATCTTGGTCGAGTGGACGGTAACGAACTTCGACCGGGAAACCTCGCCCAGATACCTGGATGATTGGCGCATTGTCGAAATGGGTTGAAAAACGCTGAGTGTCGATGGTTGCCGAGGTAATGATTACCCGCAACTCGCGACGCTTTGTACATAGCTGTTTGACATAGCCGAGAAGGAAATCAATATTCAAGCTACGCTCGTGAGCTTCGTCGATGATGATCGTGTCATAGCGGCGTAACTCACGATCGCCAGTGATTTCGGCTAGCAAAATGCCATCCGTCATCAGTTTGATTCTGGTTTGGCGACCAGCTTGTTTAGTGAAACGCACCTGGTAGCCAACTAAATCCCCCAGCTCTACCCGCAGTTCGCTAGCTATCCGTTCGGCGACACTGCGTGCAGCAATACGCCTGGGCTGAGTGTGAGCAATATGCTTTCTACCCGCCAACAGACACATTTTGGGTAACTGCGTGGTTTTACCAGAGCCAGTCTCGCCAGCGACAATAACCACCTGGTTATCGCGGATAAGCTGCACAATCTCTTCTGAATGAGAACTTATCGGCAGTGTTGGATCAAAATTAATCGGCGGCAACGACACATCTGCCAAGCCTACGGCATCCACTTCATAGCATTAGTTGCCTGTTCTAACATCGGCGCCCAAACGTTTCTACTCATACATGCTGGTCCGCCCATGTGCAACCAGGACGCCATCGAGCCAATGGTTTTGGCTTTGGTATATTTCAGCAAGCCTTGCTGGCCGTGACGAGAACCTATCCCGGATATCCCCCATCCTCCTGAAGGCCCGTCCAGCGCCGACCAGGTGGGGGCATAGCCCTCATTTACGGTGACCATGCCGCTATTGAGTCGTTCAGCAACCCATTGGGCATCTTTATCTTCTGCACAAAATACGCAGGAGTTTAGCCCATAATCTGTGTCATTAGCTTGGGCGACAGCGTCTTCAAGACTGGTTGCCGGATAGATGGAAACAACCGGCCCGAAGGTTTCATTCCGCCGACAAAGCGCACCCTCTGGCACATCGGCCAACAGCGTAGGTTCGTAGAAGAAGGGACCAATATCTGGCCTGGCTTTCGCCCCAATAAGCACTTTTGCGCCTTTGGCGACGGCATCATCAACGTGAGCACAAACAGTCTCAAATTGAGATGGTCCAGATAGCGTGCCCATTTCAGTCTCCCATGAATCATCGACACCCAATTTCATCTTCGAAATCCGACGAGCAAACGCCTTAGAGAAATCTTCATAGGCCGAGCCGACAGCGTAGACCCGCTCTATCGAAATGCACAGCTGACCAGCATTAGCAAAACATGCTCTGGTGGCTATCTCAGCAACACGGTTATAGTCACAGCCCTCACCAACAACCATCGGGTTTTTACCGCCCAATTCTGCCGAATAACCAACTAATCTATTGCCGATCTGGCCGCCTAAGGCCTGGCCAGTCTTTGAAGAACCAGTAAACATCAGGAAATCGCAACTATCTGCAATCGCAGAACCTACTTGACCACCAGGACCAGTAACGATCTGCCATAATCCTTTAGGCATTCCAGCTTCTTCCAGCAAACCGACTCCAGCTAAGGCTGCTAATGGAGTTTGTGAATCTGGTTTTTGGACGATAGCGTTACCCGCCATTATTGCTGCCAATCCGTCAGTTATAGCCAAACTAAGCGGGTAATTCCAGGGGGCGATTATTCCAACTACCCCCACCGGAAAACGCATCACTCTGGCTTTAGTAGCACCGGGAATGGCACCTGGAACATTGCGCGTTCTAAGCCACATCGGACCTTTCTTTGCGTAATAACGAGCCACCAGAAGCACGTCCATTAATTCATCTAAAGCATGGAATCTAGCTTTGCCAGTTTCTAACTGAATCAAGTCAAGGATCTGTTCACGATGGCGGTGAACTAAATCAGCAAATTTCTTGAGCACCAGCGCGCGCTCGGATGGCGGTGTTAGCGCCCAATCGGCTTGGATTCGACGAGCATTCTTGAAAGCCAAGCTAACGTCATCAGCATTTCCGACAGGTACTGAAATAATATTTGCCCCACTGGCTGGGTTAATTATGTCTTGGCTGGCACGAGCTGAGTGGTCTTGCTGCCAGGCTGGGATATTTATCCGTTCGATAAGGGCTGATGCTGCAAAATCCATGAACCCAATCTACGCGCAAATCAGCTAAAAAACTTCACGCAGACTAGACTCGCAAATAAATTCACTCATCTCGACGGGGAGGCGCAAGTGGACGAAACAACTATGGCACGGGTAAACCTGAACGCCGTACTTCGCACCTTGGAACAGCTGCCAAAATATGACTCGGTTTCTCAAGGAATAATCGACGGAGTTCACGAGATCATCCAGTTGATTAGTCCGGCAGCAACGGTGCGGCTAGCTATTAACGATGGAGAAATCACTCATCACTTGGGCGCCGGAAGAAATACTATAAACCTCGGCTTCCCGAGCGCTAAGGCAGTCAACAAAATGTTTGCCGGGACAGGTAACCCCATCCCGCTGAAGGGTTTGCGTAAGATCGATTTCCTTAAAGGCCCATTCACTCAGCTGACTGACCAACTAACTAAATATTTGGCTCCTAGCGCTGAAGACTTAAAAAACCAAGATTTTTCCCGTGCTAACGCGGTGATGACCTTGTATGTTGCCGTATTTGCGCTAGCGGAGATCGCAAATTCGGATCCGCTGGGCGTCCAGATTGCTGCCAGAATGCCCGACGGAGATCTGCAGGTAGCCGTTAGAGATGGCTCTGGGCTAATAGCGCGGGTGCGTGGTCACAAAGTAAAAATTGTTGAAGGATTAAACCCTGCAGCGCGCGCAAAGATGATTTTCTCGAATATCGACGTTGCCGGTCAGGTGCTGCGAGGGGAAATCGGCAGCTACGAAGCAATTGGCCATCACGATATTGAATTAGGCGGTTTCGTGCCCCTTCTCGACGAATTCAACAAGCTACTGAGCTTGGTTCCGCGTTACCTGCAGGCCTAAATAGCGATAGGAATCTCATGGACATATATGAACACCCAAAAAGTTCGGAGTGGTTCGAACGAGCCACCAAAGTCATCCCTGGTGGCATTTACGGCCATCTTGGGCCTGCCGAAGGCTGCTTTATGCCAATCTCGGCATATCCGCTCTACCTAGATCATGCTCAAGGCAGCCACTTTTGGGACGTTGACGGCAACGAATATCTCGATTTCACTGCTGCCTATGGACCAAACATCCTCGGCTACAACGACCCAGACGTTAATGCCGCAGTCACCGAGCAGATGAATATTTCAAACTGCACAGTGCTGCCGTCCACAAAGATGGTGGAGTTGGCAGAGCTTTTAACGGAGACGGTCTCCAGCGCGGATTGGGCGTTCTTCGCCAAAAATGGCGGCGACGTGACCACTATGGCTGTAATGACCGCCCGCGCTTATACGGGACGCGACAAAATCGTGATGTTTAGAGGCAGCTACCACGGTGTTGCAGGCTGGACCCAAAAGGGCGGCTATGCCGGTATCACAATGAACGACATTGCCGACTCGGTGTACACCGAATTCGGTGATATCACCGCCTTAAAGAGGACTTTCGCTCAGCATAAGGGCAATGTGGCTTGTCTAATCGCCACCCCATATCATCACCCCATTTTTGAAGACAATATGCTGCCGCCTGATGGTTACTGGCAAAAAGTTCGCCAGTTATGCAACCAAGAAGGCGTCGTCTTGATTATCGACGATGTACGTTGCGGCTTCAGGTTGGACGTGCGCGGTTCTGACGTCCACTACGGGTTTGAAGCTGACCTGGCCTGCTATTGCAAAGCGCTAGCGAATGGCTGGAATATCTCGGCGCTAACCGGCAAGGAAGAGCTCAAAGAGGCTGCGGCTTCAGTGTTCTACACCGGCTCTTACTGGCTATCTGCTGTCCCTATGGCAGCTGCGTTAGCTTGTATCAAGAAAATGCGCGAAATTGATGTGGCAAAGATTTGCACCGAAAAAGGCAAGGAATTAACTTCCGGTCTGGTGCAGGTCGCTAAGGACAACGGTTTTACACTGAAAGTTAGTGGAGAGCCAGCCATGTGGTACATGCGCACCACCGCTTTCGAAGATCGCGTTGACAATGATTTTAAGATCCACCAAGCTTTCGTCGCTGAATGTGTGCGACGCGGAGTTTTCTTCGTCAACCACCACAATCTGTTTATGAATGCGTCGGTTAGCGACGCTGACATCGAGCGAGCATTAGAAGTCGCCGATCAGGCGTACAAAGCTGTTCGTCCACGTATTAACAAGATTCTCGGAAAGGATATTTAATGAGTATTGATGCCGCTTTGTGGCGGCGCCTAGAGGACAAAGCACACGAGTTACGTCGGTTAACCCTAGAAACTGTTATTTGGGCAGGTTCAGGACATATCGGCGGATCATTGTCTGCTATGGATGTTCTCACTGTGCTGTACCACCACACCATGAATTATTCAGCTGAACAGATGGATGACCCGGACCGTGATCGGTTCGTGTTATCTAAAGGGCACGCAGGCGTCGGTTTTGCGCCGGTATTAGCTGACTTAGGCTGCTTCCCGAAAGATTGGTTGAAGGAATATAACCACACTGGCTCTCCACTTGGCATCCACCCAGACGCTAAGAAAGTGCCTGGTGTTGAAGTATCAACTGGCTCCCTAGGACACGGGCTGTCTATCGCGGCTGGCATGGCAGCAGCGTCCAGACTTTCTGGGCGCGACTTTTGGGTCTACTGCATGATGGGTGACGGTGAATGCAATGAAGGCTCAATTTGGGAAGCCGCCATGGCTGCTCACCACTTCAAGCTAGATCATCTAGTTGCCATCGTTGACCGTAACCAGGCGATGATTGATGGACCGACAGAAACTGTCATGGCGCTAGAGCCATTCGCTGATAAGTGGCGTGCTTTCGGCTGGCATGTTATCGATATTGATGGTTCTTCGATCCCAGCCATCGTTGAGGCATTTGACGAAGCCAAGGCAACTAAAGATCAGCCCAGCGTGGTTATTGCTAACACTGTCAAAGGCGAGGGCATTGACTTTATCGCCGGTGACTACAAATGGCACTATGGCTCTTTCGGTGGAGACAAAGCCGACAAAGCTCGCGAGTCAATAGACCAGCACTACCAGGCGCGCTTAGCCAAGATTAAGGAGAACTGATAATGGCAGGCTTGACTTATACGATGCTGGATGGCACCGACCTGGCCACTGCTGAGGTTTATGGCCGTACACTCGTCGAATTAGCTCACCAACATCCCGAGATTGTTGGATTCTCTGGCGACCTAGCTAAATCAACAAAAATTGGCCTACTAGCAACCGAATTCCCTGATCGTTTCTTCAATGTTGGTATTGCTGAACAAAATATGTTCGGCATGGCTGCCGGCATGGCCAAGTGCGGTTTCGTACCGTTCGTCTCCACTTTCGCAGCTTTCGCTACCATGCGCGCGCTGGAACAGTTGCGTACCGACATTTGCTACGGCAACGCGAATGTCAAAGTGATTGCAACCCATTCCGGTTTAAGCTTCGGGACTGCCGGTTCTACCCATGAAAGCCCAGAAGACATTGGCATTCTGCGTTCGATTTCTAACCTTGTTTCGATGTGCCCGGCTGACGGCCTGGCCACCATGCAAGCTGTCGAATGCGCCTTTGAGACACCTGGTCCGTTCTATATTCGAATCAACCGTGGGTTTGATCAGAAGGTTTATACCGAACCGATACCGGACTTTAGAGTAGGCGGCTCACATACTCTGGCTGACGGCAATGACCTAGCTATTTTGGCTACCGGATCTGGCGTTTGGCGTGCCGCTCAAGCCGCCGAACGGCTACGCAACGAGGACGGTATCCAAGCCCGCGTCATAGACTTGTATTCATTAAAGCCGCTGGATGAACAGGCCATCAAGGACGCCGTCACCCAAACAAGACGCATCATCACCGTCGAAGACGCTAATACCGCCCAAGGTTTGGGCACAGCGGTAGCAGCAGTAGCAGCAACCACCGGCAAAGGTTTCGCATTCCGTAAATTGGGCGTTCCCGATGAGTGGGCGATGATTGGTCAACCCGAGGATCTGTTTGCCCACTACGGCTATGACGAGAATGGCATTCTTCAAACTGCTCGCGACCTGATGAGGGTAGAAGTTGAAGAAGATGACGACTGGGACGATGAGGTATAGCAATGGCTAGTTTGAGTGGAGATGAGGCCAAGTATCAAACGACCGTTTTCTTGAATGCAGTCGTGCCGGTGCTTAAACCAATCATCGAGTCCACCGAGGGGCTAGCTAAAGCCTTCAGCGGCAAGAACGGGGTCGTGCAGATCTGCGCTCTTGCCGCTGGTGGCACCTCGGTAGACGGACGCCCACCTAGGTTGGCTACTCATCTGATCGTTGATGATGGCGAGATAACTGTTAAATTAGGCTCCCATCCGGCACCAAATGTAGAGATTGAGTTCCCCTCTCGTGAGAAACTCAACGATTTCTTCACCGGGAAAATGAATCTGCCCAAGATTCGCGGAATTCTGGCCGCTGGGCCACTGCTACTAGCTACAGTGAAAGCCTTGCTGACCATGTCTAAGTTGCTGGGTGCCACTACCCCACCTGAGAATGTGGAGGATCAGCGCCTCCTAGTCAAATGTATGTTCTACCTGTTGACTACGGGAATCTCGCAGTTAAATAAAGCGGGTCATCCCACTATTAAAACTTGGGCTAAGAAACAACCAGATCGGGTTTATGAGCTAAGGGTCAATGGTGATGACGAGTTGGCAGCCTATATTCGGGTAAAGGGCGGACGCACGAAAGCGGTGCGCGGACGTTATACCCGTTCGCAACCGTTCTTCGCGATGGCTTTCGACTCCCCTCGCTCGGCGCTAGGTATATTGCTCGATGTTGACGACATGATCGAGTCGACCGTCCAGTCGAAGATCATCATGGAAGGTGCTCCCGAATACGGTGCTGAGTTGGGTGATCTCATGCTGTTAGTAGGAGGCTACGCGAAATGAGCATTCTGGATTCGCTTAACCGGCGCGCCCATTTGCACGGTTTACATCATGCTGGCGTTACAGTTTCTTCTTTTGAAGAAGCTGTGAATTGGTACCATGAAATGTTCGGCTTTCACCTAGTCAACGAGCTAAAAGTCGATGGCGAAAAAGCTAATGAGCTAGCCGGCCTGTACGGCCAAGAAGGTCTAGAAATCAGGCTCGGCTTTTTGGCGACCCAGTCTTCAGCGATGTTGGAGATCTTCGAGTTTTCACCGACGCAACCTGAGCTAGACCACACGGTGTGGAACCGGCCTGGCTATCAGCATGTTGCGATTGCTGTTCGCGATGTGCCGCGCGTCAAAGCTGAACTAGAGGCCAAAGGCGTCCAATTCGTTACCGATGTGCAGTTCATGGGAGGAGCCCACTGGGCGTTTATGAAAGACCCAGACGGCAACTTAATCGAGATTATCGATCTTCACGCCAACCGATTACCGCTGAAGTTCTTCGGCAATATGGTTGGACGAATCATGAAACGCACCGTCTTCTCAAGACTGTACTGGTAAGAACTAACGCGACAACACTTTTGCCATGTGATTTTCGAAATCCAACGTGTCTCGGACGGATAATTCGTCTTGGATAATATCAGCCGCGACTTGAGTGGAGATGGTGAAGCATCGCACACCTGATAGCGCCATCTCCACCATGTGGTTAGCAGATTTGATGGATGCCGCCAGGATCAGTGGACCACTCCCGTCTTGCGGGCAAATTGTTACCATTTTGGATAGCTCATCCAGCACTGGCCGGCCAGCAAGAAAAGCGCGATTGAAATATGGGGCAACGTAGGATGCGCCAGCGACACTAGCCGCGAACATTTGTTTCGATGCATAAACTGCAGTTAATAACGTGGTAACGCCTTCACCGCTTAGGCGTTTCGTTAGCTTGATACCATCTTGCGTGCATGGGATCTTAATACCGGCTCTAGGAGCCATTTCCAGCAGATGGTAGGCAGCCTCAGTCATTTCCTTTAGAGAACGTCCCCAAACCTGAAAAAACACAGTTCGGGTACTGGAGCCAGCCCATTCATACACTGTACTTATATCATTTACGCCAAGCCCGGCCTGATCCAGAAGTTTAGGATTTGTAGTAAGCCCGCGAAACAGCCCGGTAGCCAACCACGGTTCAGCATCGGCTCTGTCTGCGGTGTCCAAATACAATTCGACGGGAACTTTATCGCTCATTTCAACCTTTCAACAATTGTTGGATGAATTGCTTGAAAATAGTGCACGCCCAATCACTAAATAGTCTGGTTTAACTTCATTAAGCCGCTCTGCTACAGCTGAAGTAATCCCTCCATCGAAACCTAATGATTTATTGTGAACAATTTCTCTATATTTAATTGCCAAATCAGGGTTAGCTTCATCTTTACTCCCAGGCCTAATCAGCATGCCTAGTCCCCCATCAGCTTCGGGAATCAGCTGACCATCTCCTGCACGCCCAGCCCATATTTCTTGAAAAAATTGATTGGAGCTGTGACGTAAACCCATTAGTTTTGTCAGAATTTTTGCTTCAGCTGACCAACGACAGATATGAGCATCTCTCAAAGCTGTACTCACCGCCTGAACAGCGTCAGAGTAGTTATGAAGATTTTCTGCAATAACGTGCACATCAATTCTGGCGCGTGGCAACATTTTTGAAATGGCAACGATGTCTACCACACTGACTCCTGTATTGGAGAACTTCGAGCCTTTCTGACTCAAAATCATGTCGCAGTGGAGCCATAACCCAGCTGCGTCTGCCACCTCAGCTACCTCGATACGCTCAGAACTGGGAACTGCGTAGATGCTAGCGCCAATCTTTTTTTCAGAGGCGAGTACCCAAGGAGCTATCTGTTGCACGTGTTCTCAAGCTCACTTCGGCTCAGTGGGGTTAGTTGGATTCTCGAAACTTCGTCCGGGGTTTCTGTACGGGCGCCCACAGCCCCGCCCGGATGCGAATAAAGAACCGTCCGCCAGCTATAGCCCCGAGCATGCATGAGAAGGCAAGCCATGGCATCTCCCCAAGCTCCATGAGCCAAAGTCGAGCCCATCGCCAACACACCACCCATATCAGCATCTGAGGGCAAAGGAGTTACCACACTAATATCAGCGATCTCACACAACGGTGTACCTGCAGTACAAGTTAGAGCGACCACGCCAGCACCGAGTCCCTTGCAACGTACAGCTAGATCATTGATCTCGGATGATCCTCCACCCTTGGAAATGACTATCACAATGTCTTTTTCAGTGATTGCACCTAAGCTACCGTGTAAGGCATCCATCGGCTGAATAAAAACCGCTGGCGTACCAGAAACGGAGAAAAGATGCGCCATCCGGCGAGCGACAGTACCCGACGTGCCTGATCCCGCGACGAACACTTTCCCCTGACATCCAAATAAGAACCTGGCAGTCAACACGAAAGTTTCATCGAGATAGTCCGACATCTTCGCAACCGCCTGAGCTTCATTCCGAACTCTATCTTTAATGATTTCAAGTTCACTATCATTTAATTCCATATCGACTCCTATTGTGTTGACCAAGCAGCTTCTCGCAGCCCAGCGATAGACATATCTTCGACAGGCCTCGTCATCCCGTCGCATGTTCCATTTTGGAAAATAACTACATCGTCAGCGAGAGCTAGAATTTCTTCCTCCTCAGAGGACACCACAACAACCGATAAACCGCGATCGTGTGCTAAAGAACGAAGCATCGCATGAATCTCTGTTTTCACGCCGATGTCAACACCTTTAGTAGGTTCGTCTAGCAATAGTAGGCGTGGCTTTTGACCCAAAGCTCTAGCGAGTAAAACCTTTTGCTGGTTACCACCAGATAAGCTAGCTACTGGCGCATTTCGGTCACCGCGAACGCTCACCTGATCCATAAGCTCACTGCCAGCTTGTTTCATCTGGCGCACATCTATGTAGAAACCTTTTGTAAAATTCGAAAGAATTGGCAAGGTGGCGTTTTCGGCGCTATTCATTAGCGGCACAATGCCGTCCTGCTTACGCTCCTCGGTTACGAATGCCACCTGCTTCTTAATTGCGTCAATAGGACGCTTTGGTTCGTAGGCATCTCCAAACAGCGTCATTTTTCCGCCTGTCATCTTGTCTATGCCCGCGATAACTCGCAGCGTCTCCGAGCGTCCTGCACCGACCAAGCCATATATGCCAAGTATGCGCCCCTCACGAGCGATAAAAGAAACGTCGCCAACGGCTTCAGATTTTAAGTGTTCAACTTGCAAAGCTGTGGCGGATTCTATATCTGCTGATAAGGCCGAAGCTCTTCCCACATAATCGTTGGACGTGCCAATTTCTTCCTTGCCCGTGATTGCTTTAATAACATCTTCTTGAGCGACCTCGCTGGCGTCCGCATCGATAACAACCTGCCCATCTACTAAGGCTAAAATCCGATCAGCAACCGCATACAACTCACTTAATTTATGATCGATGAAGACAATACCGATGCCTCGTTGCTTGGCTAAATCCCGGATAAGCTCGAGCACATTATCAATCTGGCCTGCTTCCAGAGCAGTTGTCGGCTCATCCAGTAGCAGATATTTGCACTTACGGTGAGTCGCGACAGCAATCTCTAAAAGCTGCCTCGTGGCAACCGGATAATGAACCAGCTTCTTATTGACGTCTACATCCAAGTTGAATTCGTCAACAAGTTTTTGCGCTTCCTCTTGCATGGCGCGCTTATCTAAAACACCGTGACGTGTTATTTCTTTCCCTAAAAAGATATTTTCGGTCAAAGAAAGATTAGATAATAGGGCTAGTTCCTGATAAACAGTGGACACTCCAGCGCGTATGGCTTCTTGCGGACTAGTGAATTTTACTGGCTCACCATCCAAAATAAGTTCCCCATCTTCAGGCTGAATAGCTCCACTCAAGCACTTGACTAGAGTCGATTTACCTGCTCCATTGTGTCCTACTAGACCTATTACCTCCCCAGGCTTAAGGGAGATCGACACTCCCTTAAGCACAGTATTGTCGCCATAGATTTTGACTAAATTGTTTGCTTGCCAACCCTTGCTATTCGGCATGTCGATCTCCCCCTTCCGTCTTAGCCGATCTCGTTTTCGGCTGGTTTTTCGCCAGTAACGAAGGTCTTGAGCGGCATTAACTTCTCGTGTTCAGGTTTCGCCCCATCAAGCCAAGCCCGGATTTCTTTAACCACCAGCTGTCCGTAGAGCTCTGGTTCCTGAGCGACACACCCAGGGTAAACATCGGTCAGCGATTCACCTTCAGCACAGAAACCATAAACTTTTACGTCACGGCCTGACCCAGCCAACGCCTGGATTGCACCGTAAGCAGCGGGCCCCGTAGAAGTGAAGATAGCATTAATATTCGGGTTGCCTTGCAGCATCTCTTGAGTAACACGCAAACTATCATCTGGTTTGACATTGCCATCAACTTCAGCGACCACCTTGGCATTTGGATTCACCGAAATACCTTCTTTGAAGCCTTCATCTCGAGCAACCGTTGGACCTTCATCTGGTTCCGTCACTAAGCCGATATTCAATTCAGCATCTTTGCCGAAATCGTTAAGTACCAACTCGGCTGCTTGCTTTCCACCTTGGACATTGTCTGCGCCCAGATACTGTACAACTTGACCTCCCTGAGAAGCCAACGAGTCAGGATCCACATTGACATTTACGGTAAAAACCGGAATGCCAGCATCATTGGCTGCTTTGACAATGGCTGCGGCCGGAGCCGATTTAACAGCATTCAACCCAATTGCACATGGTTTTTTCTGAATCATGGCAGTAACCTGAGCCAACTGCGCAGCATCATCATCGTCTGCCACCTGAACCTCAACGTTGAAGCCAGCCTCTTTCCCCTGATCTTCAAACCCTTTTTTCATGTACACGTAGTAAGGGTTCGTCAAGTTCGGTAACGACACAGCGATATAGGGGGTTTCATCATCGCATGATGCGGGGCGTGGTATATCAGTCTGGTAGATACCTTCCGCATTCCCGCTAGCTTGACCAGATGCCTGAGTCGAATTCCCCACACCTGTGCTGCAACCGCTCAGCGCCAAGGCAGCAACTGCTACCCCAATTGACAGTTTTTTGAGTTTCATTTCTCCTTCTTTCTTTCTGACACCTTTTTCGGTCTTTAACTGAATTTTTAATGTTTCATGCCTGACATGTAGTTAGTCTGAACGCCTTTTAGAAGCCATCGAGGGACTATTGCTATCTCCTGCCCGCGATTTGCTTAGGATCCCTTTTTTAGCTGAACCCCCACCAGATCGTCGATATCCGTCGAGAGCTACACCAACAAGAATGATCACGCCGATGACTAGTGGCTGCCAGAAGCTCTGCACGCCAAGCACATTCATTCCATTAGAAACAGTGGCGATTAGGATTGATCCGATGAAAGCACCGAGAACCGTGCCGACACCGCCAAATAAGCTCACTCCACCAACGACTGCAGAAGCGATGGAATAAAACTGCTCGTTACCGGAACCTGCGCTGGGATAACCAACCATTAGTCTGCTAGTAGTAATCAAACCGCCTATAGCGGCGCAAACCCCACTGATTACGTAGGTGGATATCTTTATCCGCGCGATATTAATACCGGCCAACCGGCTTGTTTCTTCGTTGCCACCCAACGCATAGAGCTGCACACCATAAGGCGTTCGATGCAACACGAATACGCATATTATTAAGGCGACTAGCAGCATCCACACGGGCGTTGGAATGCCGAGCATGGATCCTCGACCGATGACAGCAAACATCGGATCCGCCACGTTAACGGATTGAGCATTAGTTAGGATTTTTGGAATCGAAGCAGTTATGCCAAATGTGGCGAATGTCACGATAAAAGGTGGCAATTTAACGTAATGAACCGCTAAACCATTAAATAGACCAATCCCTACGCCGGCAATGATAGCTACTATGACCGCAGCCCACCAAGGCAGCCCAGCATTCATTGCTAAGGCTGCAAGCATGCCAGTTAGAGCAATATTCGAGCCAACCGACAGATCAATGCCACCAGTAAGTAGAACGAAGGTTTGCCCTAGCGCCAGAAACGCGACGACGGTGCCATTCTCAAGCAGCACCGTAAGGTTACCGGGGCTGCGAAAACTTGACGACAAGACTGACATAACAATCACGATCAAGAGCAGGACTCCCAGAATGCCTAATTCGTCGGGCAGCTTCAATCTTTTCTTCACGACACCTCCCTGTATCGAGTGCTCAAATGAGCGCTTCGCTTTTGAATACAAAGATACATTAATCAGATTCACAGCGCTTATCAAGCGATGTTAGCAAATCGTTACCGCTCATTTGAGCATCTAACGGGCAGTAACCGCCGATCAAAAAGCGAGTAAAGTATGCTTGCTCCATGGCTAGTTCGTTAGGCTTGGAACGTGCGGTCGCTTACCGTTACTTCATTGATGGACAATCCAAAGTACAGATCGCCAAAGAAATGGGCATCTCTAGATTTAAAGTTGCTCGAATATTAGAACATTCCTTGAATGACGGACTGGTCACCGTAAAGGTACAGCGATCCACTAGCCAAGCCAGCGAACTTGCTGCTCAGCTAAGGAAAAGACTCAACCTGAGAGATTGCACCGTTGTTGACTCTGGTACATGGGGAAACGCCCGCCAATATGTGGCAGCTATCGGCGGCGCATATTTAACCACAGAGCTCACACCAACAGACATCGTTGGATTTTCGTGGGGGCGCACGCTAGCAGCTATGACAAACGGGCTGTCATACCTGCCGCCTATCAAAGCTGTACAAATCAATGGGTCGGTGGGCAACGATCTTCCAATATCACCATTTGAAGTTCTCAGAAATATCTTGATGATCTCTGGAGGGCCAGCAGAGACTATCGTGGCGCCGTTAATGGCAGAGAATGCAAAAGCCGCTGAAACTATTCGTAACCAAACCGACGTCAAAAGAACTTTTTCCTGTTTCAGCGACTTAAGTGTTGCCATCTTGTCGGTGGGCTCCTGGCAACCGCAAACAAGTCAATTAGTCAACTATCTAACTGTTGATGAGCGCGCTGAGCTAGAGCATCAGAAAGTTGTTGGGGAGATAGCTGGCATCTTTTTAGATAAAGGTGGTCAACCGCTAAATACCCCAGTCAGGGAGCGCATGATTGGAATAAACGATTCACAGTTGAGAGCGGTTGAAACGAAGATTATCCTCGCAGACGGCAGTGCAAAAGCAGCGACCATATTAGCAGCAATTCGCTCCAGACTAGCCAACGTCCTCATAACCGACATCACGCTTGCCGAACAGTTACAACAGCTGTTACGCCACTAATACCCGATCCCCAACACGGCTGTCGGCCCCAGCCCGGTATCTTGGCAAGAGCTCATTTATCCGAGCATGCCTATTTGGACGCGCTACTGTACGCGTTTCCATCCGCCAAGCCTCGCGAACACTTGCCACATCGGTTCCCTCCGTTATAGCTGCTGCTTGAACAGCAGCACCGCGACACACCGCTTGCTTAACATCCGAATGCACAATATCGCGTCCAAACAAATCGGCCAGAGAATTAAGCAGGCAACGCGACCCAACAGCACCACCGGTTACCTGAATTGAGCCTTCTGTAACCACTCCCGCATCGCACAAGGCTTCATAACCATCCTTCAAGCCGAAAGCAACTCCCTCAACCATTGCTAACGCAAGCTCTGCGCGAGTAGTGTCGCCACTTAATCCAAGAAAACTCCCTGTGGCTAATGGAAGATTGGGCGTCCTTTCGCCATCGAGGTAGGGCACAAAGATAGGCCTATCCAAACTACCTCTTCCACTGGAAGCAAGTTCATCTAATTCACCAAGGCTTACATCCAACCATTTGGCAGCCACATCAAAAACTTTCGCACAATTCAAGACACATGTCAGTGGCAACCACCCATCTGCTGCATCAGCTACCGAGTTGACCCGACCAGTCAAATCCACAACCGGAGTCTGGCTGGTCGTAAAGACTACTCCAGATGTGCCCAAAGAGATGGCCAATTCCTTGGGGCGCATACCCAATCCCAAAGCGCCTAAATGTTGGTCGCCACCACCGGCTCCGACTAGAATTCCTGGCCTGAGGCCAAGATATCGAGCAGCATCAGCGGTTAATCGACCAGCTACCTGACTAGACCCCAAGACTCTAGGCAGATTGAGCTGACTGGCTGGTCGGAAACCAGCCCCGATAGCTGTATCAAGAAAGTCTCGACGGTACCGGTTATTAACAGAATCGTAATAGCCCGTTCCTGAAGCCTCTGAACGATCTGTGACATATTCACCACATAATTTAAAAGTCAGCCAATCGTGTGGCAAAAGGATTGTTTTGGCATGATGCCAAATCTCTGGCTCTGTTCGAGCAACATAGGCAATCTTAGAAATCGTGAAGGCAGACGTGGGCAAAGAGCCAATAGCAGAAATCCATTTGCTAACACCAATCTGATCACACAATCTCTCATTGTCAGAAAAGCTTGTAGTGTCATTCCAAAGTTTTACTGGACGAATCACTCGGTCTTGCTCATCCAGAATCACCAAACCATGACACTGCGCTCCAACTGACAGAGCTATCACATCACTGGGATTAGCTCCATCCGGAAGCGTCTCCAGAGCCTCATGACAAGCATTCTGAAGAGCCACCCACCAATCATTGGCATTCTGCTCACTACACGGAGGATTAGTCTTTGGGTGCGGCGCCTGACCTGAAGCAACAAGCTCCCCATTAACAGCACTACGAATTTCCACCTTGCATGACTGCGTAGAAGAATCAACGCCCATGACCAGCCGCGCCACAGTTATTCCCCTTTCATAAACAAACTTTGCCCATTAAGACATTACACACATTTTGCACATCTGATACGTAATAACAGGTTTTTTCGGCAATTCTAGAAGAATAATGCAGTTTTATTGCTCATTTGATATGTGCTGAACTGCCTTAAACATACAATTAACCCGCCTAGGAAAACCTAGACGGGTTAATTTTCTCAACAGTTAGCGTTCAGGCAGCGGTGGGCGTGCCACGTGAGCCTGAGAGCGGTTGGGGTTGGCATCCAGATCTGGGGCAACAAAGCTGCCTAACTGCCAATCCCGAATCTCGGGCATATCTTCTAGATGCTCAACGATATATTCCTCGTGACGGTTCAACTGCGACTGGCACCAACGATAAAGTTTGACCGCATTAGCTGGTACCTGACGGGCATTATTCAAAATGTCCATCACCAAGTGGTAGCGGTCAATATCGTTACGCACCACCATGTCGAAAGGTGTTGTCGTGGTGCCCTGCTCTTTGAAACCGCGAGCGCGGAATCGATCAGCGTCTGGGCGTCCATGCACTAACTGATGAATAGCGCCTGGGTAACCGTGGAAAGCAAAAATCACATCCACATCGTCAGTAAACATGTCCGTGAAGTGCTGACTGCTCATGCCATTGGGGTGATCCTTCTTGCGGTAGAGGCAAGTCAAATCAACCACATTAACGAAACGAATCTTGATCTCAGGACAGACCGCCTTAACAATTTCGGCGGCTGCCACAGCCTCAATAGTGACGACGTCCCCAGCAGTAGCCACCACAATGTCTGGCTTTTCGTCGCCTAGACCTTCGGTACCAGCCCAATCCCAAACGCCGTAGCCACGCGTGCAGTGTTCGATGGCTTCGTCCATGCTCATCCACTGCGGTTGCGGTTGCTTATCCTGGATAATCAGGTTCACCTGGTTCTTAGAACGGAACACCTTGTCAGCAATAACTAGCAGCGAGTTAGCATCCGGCGGCAAATAAATTCGCCCAACCTCGCCACGCATATTCAGCACGACTTGGAGCAACTCTGGCGCCTGGTGGCTGAAACCGTTGTGATCGTTACGCCAGCAGGTTGAACTGAGCAAGATATTGGTGGACGGCACCTTGGCGCGCCACTCTAACTGGTTAGCTTCCTGCAGCCATTTGCCGGCTTGCATCGTCATAGACGCCGAAACCATACCGAATGCCTCATAGGAGGCGAATAGACCATGCCGACCCGACAGGTTATAGCCATCTAACCAGCCGTGACAGTTGTGCTCGGACAGTGTCTCCATGACTCGACCCTTAACCGACAGCTTTTCGTCGATGATATTGGTACGTTCCATAAAGGCTCGATCCGATACCTCAAAGACGGCACCAATACGGTTCGAGTTAGTCTCGTCAGGGCAAAATAGCCTGAAGTTTGTCGGGTTCTTGACGTAAATGTCACGCATCAATTCACCCAATTTACGGGTGGACTCCAACTTGTCAGTGGCGCGAGTATCAGGGCTAACTTCGACGGCATACTGACGGTAATCAGGCAAATCTAAATCCTTGGTTAGCAGCCCACCGTTGGCATGTGGGTTAGCCGACATCCGGTGTTCACCCTCAGGATTATTGGCTCGCACTAAATCGCTCGGGCTGCCGTCCTCATTGAATAGCTCGTCAATGATATAGGAGCGCAACCAGGTCTCGAGTAGGTGTAGGTGGTCTGGATTCTCTTTCACCCCAGCAAACGGCACCTGGTGAGAACGCCAAGTACCCTCAACCACCTTGCCATCAACGATGTGCGGGCCAGTCCAACCTTTAGGGGTACGCAAAATAATCATTGGCCACTGCGGACGCTCGCCGTCCCAATCCCCTGACCTGGCTTCTTCTTGAATGTCCTTGATCCGGTCATAACAATATGACAGTGCGGCGGCGAACCTTTCATGCATCCACGGCAGATCATCGCCTTCAACCCAAACAACCTCATAGCCGTAGCCACTGAATAAAGCGTCCACTTCGGCGGGGTCTTTACGCGCCAACACGGTAGGTGAAGCAATCTTGGCACCATTGAGGTGCAGAATCGGTAGTACAGCACCATCATGTTCTGGGCTTAGATAAGAGATGCCCTTCCAGCTGCCCTCTAGCGGGCCGGTCTCAGCCTCCCCGTCACCGACTACGGCAGCAACGATTAAATCCGGGTTGTCGAAGGCGGCACCGAAAGCGTGCGAAAGCGCATATCCCAGCTCGCCGCCCTCATGGATTGATCCTGGAGTGGTAACCGAAGCATGCGAAGGAATACCACCCGGCGCACTGAACTGGCGGAATAGCCGGCGCAGACCCTTGATATCTAGGGTCACATTCGGGAAGCATTCGGTATAGCTGCCCTCCAAATATGACGCCCCAACCAGGGCTGGACCGCCGTGGCCAGGACCAGCAATATAAATAATGTCTTGACCAGTACGTTTAATCAGTCGATTTAGGTGCGCATAGATGAAAGCTAGGCCGGAGCTAGTACCCCAGTGGCCGAGCAGGCGCGGCTTAATATCGTCAGGAGATAGCGGCTCGCGCAACAGCGGATTCTCTTGTAAGTAGATTTGGCCTACCGTCAAGTATTTGTTGGCACGCCACCAGGCGTCCACGGCAAGCATTTCGTCTTTGGTTAATTCAGGCACACGTGACATGAGTCCAGGCTACGTCAACCCCCACAAAAACGTTACAGATAGGTGCCACAAAAATCCGAATAAAGTATTAAAAAAGACCACAGTATGAGGCTCAACTATTCAATCGAACTGAAGTCTTTAATCAGTTAACCGCAAGTTTTCTTTTGTTAATTAACCGTTTTTCTAAGGCAAAACGGCGTGCAACAGAGCGGTATAGGCGGTAATCATCGGGATAGATGCGAAAGACGTGATGAAAATAACATCTCTGGCCAAAGTCAATGATTCTTTACCCCGCATTGCGAATACGAAAACATTTTGGGCACACGGCAATCCTGCCATTACCGTTACCGCCAAAACAGTTTCTTTATCCAGCTGGAAGAGTAAAGCTAAGCCTATGGCAATCGCTGGCATGATGATTGTTTTCATGGCGGCAATGAACCAAGTTTGCCCAACATCTTTGGAACCAGGCAAAGGCCCCAAACGCAGTGAAATACCGAAAGCAATTAACATCGCTGGCACCGCGAGACCACCAATGATTTCGACAGTGTCAATTACGATTGCGGGGATCGAAAGGTTAAGGATATTGCACAAAATCCCAGACAAAACAGCTATTGTCATCGGGTTTTGAAAAGGAGCCACCAGATAGGTCCGCCAAGACGTTTGTTTTCCTTCTCGTTTTGCCCGTTGCACGTCCAATAGCGCCAAGCCTAAAGGCTGCAAAAAGATGACCTGGACGAGTAGCACCGGTGCCACCCACGA
Source organism: Vaginimicrobium propionicum (assembly GCF_900155645.1). GTDB lineage: Bacteria > Actinomycetota > Actinomycetes > Propionibacteriales > Propionibacteriaceae > Vaginimicrobium > Vaginimicrobium propionicum. The sequence goes on along the minus strand of NZ_LT706985.1, from coordinate 143,952 downwards.
TGAATCACCGAGGACAGCCAAAGTTATTGGCACACCCATGTTATTTGCGTTGACATATGAGGATCCAAACGCCCCGATAACCATGCGTCCTGGGCTAGGCTTCCACACCATGCGCGCAACGATGAGATAACCGGCCGCAGCGCAAAATATCGTCAGCACTGAGACAATAACATTCGTAGAGAAAACTCTGGACAACTTAGCATGCAACATCGCGTTGAACAGCAAACAAGGCAATCCAGCAAAGAACGCCGCGCGCGCCAAGTAGGCTTGCGCCTTGTCGTCCATTATTTTTAAGTGCGCCAACAGCCATCCGACGCCGATCACGACCCAGATGACGAAGAACCCGCTTAACGCTGTTAACACTTGGACAATTCTATGTTCTAGCCGCTAGGCACAAAGGTTAGAGCACTTTACCCAAGAACTCTTGGGTGCGTTCTTGGCGAGGATTCTCAATGACTTGACGTGGATCGCCTTGTTCGACGATAACACCTTGATCCATGAAGATTAGCTTGTCACCCACCTCACGAGCGAAACCTATCTCATGGGTGACCACAATCATCGTCATGCCCTCTTCAGCTAGTTCACGCATGACATTTAACACTTCACCGACTAGCTCTGGGTCGAGTGCAGAGGTTGGCTCATCAAAGAGCATCAATTCTGGTTGCATCGCCAACGCTCGCGCGATAGCTACCCGCTGTTGCTGCCCACCGGAAAGCTGACTGGGGTAATGGTCTGCCCGATCAGATAACCCAACCCTTTCCAATTGCTGCAAAGCTAATTCTTTGGCGCTAGCTTTGCTCATTTTCTTAACCTGCACCGGTGCTTCCATCACGTTTTCTAAGGCCGTCATGTGCGGGAAAAGGTTGAAGCGTTGAAATACCATCCCAATTTTTGAACGTTGTTTAGCAATGTCCTCGTCACTTAACCGATAAAGCTGGGTTTTGCCGGATTTATCCGTCTTTTCACGCAAACCCATCAGCTCGCCGGCAACCCAAATTCGCCCGGCGTCTATCCGCTCCATCTCATTTACGCAGCGAATCAGCGTGGATTTACCGGACCCAGAAGGTCCCAGCACTACACAGACCTCGCCAGTTTCAACAGTAAGATCGATACCTTTTAGGACGTGCAGATCACCAAACGATTTATGCACGCCAACCATTTTGACCATTGGGGTATCTGTCACGGTGTCACATCCAGGTTGATATCTTCACGTACGGTCTTGGAGGCGTTTATCGCCCGTTGTCTGCCTTTACCTTTACTATTATTTGCAGCTGGTTCGTCGTCAAAGCCACGCCCATAGTAACGCTCTAAGTAGTATTGCCCCACCATCAGAACCGAGGTAATCACCAGGTAATAAATCATTGCCACCATCAGCAGTGGTACTGGCAAGAACGTTTGGTTACCTATCGCATTGGTAACGAAGGTCAACTCTAATGTGAAGGGCACAGCGGTAACCAGTGACGTAGTTTTAAGCATGGAGATGGTTTCGTTTCCGGTTGGCGGCACGATGACGCGCATAGCCTGCGGAATTATTATTCGTCGAAGCACTTGACCTTGACGCATTCCTAGCGCAGTAGCAGCCTCTGTTTGACCCTTATCAACAGACAGCAAACCTGTGCGCACAATCTCTGAAAGATATGCGCCTTCATTTAGCCCCAGCCCCAAACATGCCGCCACCCCGGCGTTGATAACGTCTTTTGTGGTGAACACCCAAAATTCTGGCCCGAAAGGCACCCCTAGGCTCAACCTGGGGTAAAGGACGGGCAACAACCCCCAGAAAACCAGCTGGGTATAAATAGGCGTGCCCCTAAATAGCCAGATATACCCCCAGGCGACCCCTCGCAAAATAGGGTTCGTACCCATTCGCATTACCGCTGTCGTTACGGCAAGGGTGATGCCTATGGTCATCGCAGCGAATGTGAGCAGTAAGGTCCATCCGACCCCCCGCACAATCCTTGGATCCACTAGGTATTGGGCGACAACATCCCAGTGGTAATTCGGGTTAGTGAGCAGGCCATGAATAAACATGGCCAGCAACACCAGCACTATCGCTGCCCACACCCACACACTTGGACGCGGGTGCGAGCGGGCATTAATTGGTTGAGGAATATTCGACACCTAGTCAACCTTTGGGTTTAGTTCTGCTTTATCCATGGCAGCATCACTGCTGACACCCCAGGAATCAAGAATCTTCTTCCAGGTGCCATCGTCCATCAGCTTTTGCATTGCTGCTTGAATGGCATCGGTAAGCTGCTGGTCATCTTTAGATACCACAATGCCTTGTGGGGCTGAATCGCGGATACCACCAATAACCTCTAGCTGGTCGTTGGTCATAGCCACCGCGTAATCAGCGACTGTCGAGTCTGCATACAATGCTTCTAGCTTGCCGCCAGCTAGGTTAGTAGTCGCGTCGGTTTGTTTTCCATAGCTGGAAATCTGAATCTCTGGTTTTCCAGCAGCAGCACACTCTTTCGTCATGACATTGAGCTGATCCTCTTGAGAGGTGCCAGTCTGGACGCCGATATTCTTGCCACAAACATCATCAGGGTCAAAACCTGACGGGTTACCTTTTTGCACAGCAAATGATGAGCCAACCTTGATATAGGCAACCATGTTGTACGAGGCCGTGCGTTCAGCAGAGACAGTAAAAGAGGAAATGCCGATATTGTATTTGGTACCCATCCCAGGTAGTAGGGATGCAAATTCAGCAGCGCTGACTTCACTTTCCAATCCCAAAACCTTGCCTAGAGCTTTACCTAAATCAACGTCGTAGCCGATTGCGGTTTGCAGATCATCTGCACGAAACTCAGCTGGCGCATAATCAATAGCTGCACCAATCACGAGTTTTCCACTATCTGCTACCTCCTTAGGCAGCATTGCGGCGATGGTGTCATCTTTGGCGATGGCGGAGACATCATAGCTGCGGTCAGTGCCGGTTTGGGCTTTAGAGCCTTGTGAATCCGCAGTACCGCCGGCACTACAAGAGGTCAAAGCAAGGGCGGCCAATAAGCTTGCCGCAAGAATTCGACGACGCATAATAATTCCTCTCAGTCGATATACATTCACTATATCCATCATCTTCGAAAAGTTCACAAACGGATTACCTGGTGAGAAACCCCTTGTTTGACGCCTATCTAATACCAAGGACATAGACTTGCGGAATGGATATTGAGGCGCGCCTAGCAGAACGCGAAGAACAATTACGTTCCCAGCTTCGTTTGTTAACTCAACCGGTTAGCGCAGATGAAGTCATCGGCTTTGGTAAACGCATAGGGGATGGCACTAGCCAGGCCATCCAAGCTATGGCTAACGCTTCTAGCGCCCAAAATATTCAGCTCATGTTAGACGAGGTGTGGCGCGCTCAAGCAAAACTGGCTGAGGGCACGTACGGCAAGTGCGATACTTGCGGGCAACCAATAAACCCACAACGCCTTGATTTTCGTCCGTGGTCAACATTGTGCATCAAACACGCTTCATAATCAGCTCAAAATAGGACGGTTGTCCACCTCACGCACCAAACCCTCTTGAGCGCAGGAGGCGACCAATTTGCCATCCTGAAAGATCCGTCCAGTAGCGAATCCCAAAGCATGATTGGCCGATGGGGAAATCATGTCATAAAGCAGCCAACGGTCTACGTGAGCTGTGCGGTGAAACCACATCGCGTGGTCTACTGAGGCGGTTTGGATTTTATTCGACATGAAAGCCACCGAATGCGGGACGGTGCTTACAGATAGCAAGGTCAAGTCAGACAGATAAGCCAATATCGCCTGGTGAATACGTTGATCTTCAGGCAATTTGTCTTCGGTGCGCACCCACACTCGCATATGAGCACTGTGGGAATGCACTGAAATCTTCTGCAAGAACGGCTCCCCCGTGCCGGCAGAATCCCCAACAAAACGCACATCTAGCGCATCCCATTCGTGCAACATCGGCAGATCTCCGAACGCCTTACGCATGACGTCTACCAGTCGCGGGCAGCGGTCTGGGTCAGCTACTGGCCCAGGCGGGGTGTCCTGGTGCATTAGATTGGAATCCTCTAGCCGATGAAAAGAAACTGACATGCCGAAAATGTCACTGTCTTGCGAAGCGTCTACCCGCCTGGTGTTGAAAGTGCGACCGTCACGCAGATTGTCAACCGTATAGACAATATTTTTGTGGGCATCACCAGGACGAAGAAAATAGGCGTGCATAGAATGAATCCAACGATCTGAATTGACAGTGTTGTAGGCAGCCATCAGGGCTTGGGCTAGTACCTGTCCACCATAGGTACGCTGCATCAAGGTATTTGGGTGTGAGCCAATAAATTTAGCCTCGCCAAATTTTTCTAAGGTCAACAAATCAACAAGTTCGGCAGTGTTCTGCGGCATAACAATTAGCTTGCCACAAGCCACTGATCTAAGGGCAAGTTTAGGTCTTGCAAACGCTACAGATCACTACACATCAACCGATGGGGGCATAGTTTTGGCTCTGGCAAAACTGCCAGAGCCAAAACTTAAGTTAACTATTTGGTTAGCGTGATGACAGCTTGTTCATCTTCAGAGGACGTGCCGACATATAGCCGGTATTGTCCGTCACGAATAACGAAGTCATGGGCGCCATTGCACCAAACACTGAATGGGTGGTTGGTGGCAGCAGGGTCAATAACAATCTCGACACGCTTCGATTCGCCTGGTTCAAGTTCAGCTTTAGCGAACCCGACCAAACGCTTTGGTGGCTGACCGTCAACCGGAATACCCAGGTAAGTCTGAATGACCTCAGCACCCTTGCGCTGGCCAGTGTTCGTTACCGTTGCGCTAACAGTTATCGGTTTATCCGAAATCTGGGTTGCGTCAACACTAATATCGCTGACCTTGAAGGTGGTATAGGACAGCCCATGCCCGAAAGCAAAAAGAGGTTTGATGTTATTGGCCTGGAACCACCGGTAGCCCATCTCAAGACCCTCAGAGTAGCGAATCACTGGATATCCGGCGCCCTCATCAACACCTGGATAACGTTCTGGGTGACCGTAATAGAGGGTATCTTCTTCCCTAGCCGGATAGGTTGTCGGCACCTTGCCGGAGGGGTTTACCAGCCCGAACAGCAGGTCGGCTACCACGTGGCCATCCTCTGTTCCTTGGTTCCAAACCTCTAGGATCGTTGGCGCCTTATCTACCCAAGGCATGAGCACCGGAGCTGAATCTTTCATTACCAGCACAGTGCGCGGGTTAACACCCAGCAGCTCGTCCAACATCTTGTTTTGGTCGTTGAACATGTTGGCGTCTGGCATATCAGCACCCTCAGTGGCCACCAGACCTGCCATCAACACCACAGTGTCGGCGTCCTTAGCGGCTTGTTTCGCCTCGTCCAGGTTGGATAAATCATCGGCAACCACGACCAACTCAGCGCTGGCATCGGCACCCATATCAGCAAGGACGTCACGCATGCCTGGCAGCGGGTCAACGGTGTAGAGCGGATCCACCTTGGAAGAGCCGCCGCCGCCCTGGCAAGCCTGGCCAGCGAATTTCTGCTGGCCGATAATAACGATCTTGCCCTTAGGATCAGTGATTGGCAGCAGCCCATCATCATTCTTTAATAGGACAGCCATCTGTCCACCCAAGTCACGAGAAATCTTGCCGTGCGCCTTAGCATCAATTTCACCTGGATTGTAGGGGCGATCGAATTGACCGAACCTGAACATCTGTGTATAGCGCCTAATCAAGGCTCTATCAATGGTTTTCATTTCGAGGCTATTATCATGCAAGGCTGCCTTGACGTTTTCTTCGTTTAGCCACTTGGCGTCTGGCATTTCGTGGTCAAGACCGGCGTTAATGGCCGGGGCTGCCGAGCGACATGACCAGAAGTCTGACTGCACATAGCCCTCGAATCCCCATTCGTCGCGCAGGATATTCGTTAGGAAATAGTGATTTTCGGTAGCATAAACCCCACGAACACGGTTGTAGGCACTCATCACAGAAGCAACATCAGCGTCCTTAATAACCATCTCGAAAGGCAGCAGGTACATTTCGCGCAACACGTTCTCGTCACATTCAACGCTGTTGCGGAAACGCTCCGTCTCTTGGTCATTTAGCACATAGTGCTTGACCATAGCGATGATGTTGTGAGCTTGAATCGCCTCGGTCACCTCAATACCCATAACGCCGGACAGATAGGGGTCTTCGGAGAAATACTCGAAGTTACGTCCAGCAATTGTGGTGCGGTGCAGACAGACGGCTGGCCCTTCCAAAACGTGTTGCCCTAAAGTAGCTGTTTCTGAACCGATAACATCGCCATAGGTTTTTGCGACTTCGGTATCGAAAGACGCGGCCACGCCGATTGTCATTGGTAGGGCGGTCGCTGGCGGGCTGGGCGTGCCATCCCCCATGCCAACACCGACTGGCCCGTTAGTAATCCGGAAACGCGGAATACCCAATTCATCTATTGCCTTGACGTGGCGTTCGATCCGAATCTGGGCAGCCAGTTGCTCCATTTCTTCGGCTGTTGCTACGTCATTGCCCATCGAATAAATGTCGATGGTGTGCATAGCCCCATGTAGTTGTTCGATTTTCTGTTCCAGGTTCATCGCTGCTACGAGCGCTTCAGCGCGCTCGCGCGGCGACTTGGACTGATCTTGCCATGGACGAGTTTCATTCATGTGGGCAATCTACTTCGGTTAGTTCAACTATGCGTGATTTGCCAAAAATTGCAGTACCCACTCCAAGGCAATTTGAATGGTTTGTCGCCTGATTGCGGTGCGATCACCGTCAAGATTCACCTTTTTAGCACGAGCGCTAGTCGGGTCATCTCGCCTAGCTAACCCGATCCATACTTCACCCACTGGGGCACCGTCTTGGCTGTCCGGGCCAGCTACTCCGGTAACTGCCAGCCCAATATCTGCCCGACAATTATTTGCGACCCCTATCGCCATCTGTTCAGCTGTTAAAGCATTTATGACGCCATGGGCAGCCACGTGCGCAGCATCTACCCCAGCCAATAACACCTTTAGATCAGAGGCATAGGTGATAAACCCGCCCCGATAAACCTTTGAGGCGCCTGGAATAGCAGTTAAGGTGGCGCCGATTCCACCACCCGTTAGCGACTCACAGGTGGCCAAGGTGAGGGATTTTTCCTCAAGCAGCTTAATGAGCTTGACACCTATTTGAGCTATCTCGCTCATTTCTTGTCCCGTTTAACGAATGGCGTTAGATACCACGGAACTCGTTCGACGGTGGAAATATCTACTGGCTCACCGGCTGCCTTGGACGCTTTTCGTAACCGGTCAGCCTCTAGTAGATAGTCAATTCCAGTTATTACAGTGAGAATAAAACCGGCAATCATAACTGCCCACTTAGCAATAACCCACCATATTCCCAACTCAGGTAGCCACAGCAAGAACATTATTAATGCTACTGATTGAATAACCGTCTTTAATTTTCCGCCTTGGTTGGCTGACATTACCCCGTATTTCAATATAGCGAACCGCATAGCGGTAATACCCCATTCGCGGATAAGGATGATTATTGTCATCCACCATGGCAACTCGCCAACTATGGATAGCCCAATAAAACCGACACCAGTTAATGCTTTATCTGCAATGGAGTCCCAGATTTTCCCGAAATTAGTAATTAAATTGTATTTGCGAGCTATTTTTCCGTCGAATAAGTCAGTCAATATCGCAATCAAGAAAATAACGGTCGCCAATAGACGCATGCTTTGGTCATTCGGATCAATCAGAAAGACAACCAAGAATACCGGCACCAACACTATGCGAAGCAGCGTCAAGATATTTGGAACGTTCAGCTCAAAGCCAAGTCTCGGCCTGTCTACCATCAAGGTCTCCGATCAATGACATTAACAATGTTATTAGCTATCAAATCCGCACCGAAGCTATCGGTCACCTCGGCTTCAACAATATCGCCTACCCCAAGAGATGCAGTTGGCAATGTTGTTTCGCCATCTACTTGGGGGCCTTGATGTTCGCTGCGCCCCACTGCTTGCCCGTCTGCAACCCGCTCAACAAGGACGCGCACCCGTTGACCAATACGTTGGCTAGCGCGTTGGTCAACTAGGTGATTGGCTAACTCGCTGAGATCTTCGACTCTTTCCGCGATCAGTTCATCACTTATATGGTCAGACAAATTGTAGGCTTCCGTATTTTCTTCATCGGAATAGCCAAAAACGCCAGCCACATCTAGGTTTGCCTCTTGAACAAAATCCCGCAAAATGCGGTAATCTTCGTCGCTTTCACCGGGAAAACCAACAATAAAATTCGATCTAATACCAGCTTCAGGCGCCAACTGACGGATCTTGTCAATTAGGCTCATGAAGTTATCTGGATCACCGAATCGACGCATTCTGCGTAATATTGTGGGGGCAGCATGTTGAAAAGAGATATCAAAATAATTCACCACGTGTTCTAGGCAACACATTGTTTCTATTAAACCCGGGTATATCTCCGCTGGTTGAAGATATGAGACACGTATTCTTTCTAAACCATCGAGTTGATTCAATTCTTTAAGTAAGGGGATTAATCCTTGCCTGTCACCGAAATCTTTTCCGTAACTCGAAGTGTTCTCTGAAACCAGCATGATTTCACGTACACCGTTATCTACTAGCCAAGCAGCTTCATCTGTGATCTCAGCTACCGCTCTAGATAGGTATGCACCTCGAAATCTGGGGATAGCGCAAAAAGCGCACCGTCGATCACAGCCGGAAGCGATTTTTAATGGCGCATAGGGACCAGTATCTAGGCGCCGTCGTCGCTTGGGCATTACTTGTCTAACGGATCGTTTAATCGGGGCTAGCGGTAAAAGCGTGCGTCGGTCAATAGGGGTAGGGGCTGGCAGCTGCTCGCCGCCCAGAATCTTTCGTAACCTGGCGGCAATATCCTCGTAATCATCGAAACCTAGCACTGCATCCGCCTCAGGCAAGGCTTGAGCAAGCTCGCCGCCGTAGCGTTCAGCCATGCAACCAACAGCCACAACAGCTTTCGCTTTACCCGAAACCTTGGCGTCACTTGCAGCTAGCAGGGTGTCAATTGAGTCCTTTTTCGCAGCGTCAATAAACCCACAGGTATTGACGACAATGACCTCAGCTTCACTTGCGTCGGTAACCAAGGTGAAACCGCCAGCGTCCAGGTTGGCAGCTAACTCTTCAGAATCAACATCGTTTCTAGCACAACCTAATGTGACTAGGCATACCGTTGGTTTTTTCATGGCTAAAAATATCACTGTCCGCCAGATAATTTAGCCAGTGCATCGTCCAAACCGTCTGGACCAACCAGCACCTCGCGCGGTTTCGACCCTTGACTTGGACCAACTATCTCGCGGGACTCTAAAATGTCCATAATCCGACCGGCTTTAGCGAAACCGATACGCAATTTGCGTTGCAGCATGGACGTAGAACCAAGCTGCAATTCGATAATATGGGTGGCCGCTTCCAGCACTAACTCAAGGTCATCACCAATATCTTCGGCCACTTTCGGGGTAGCCTTCGCACTGATTTGAGCAACGTCTTCTCGATATTCAGGTGCCATCTGTTGCTTCAAGAAATCCGCAACTTCACGGATCTCCGACTCGGTAACCCAAGAGCCTTGCACACGCATCGGTTTCGAGGCGCCCATCGGCAAGAAGAGCCCGTCACCTTGACCGACCAGTTTCTCTGCTCCGGGCTGGTCGAGAATAACCCTAGAATCCGTCATTGACGAGGTGGCGAAGGCCAGCCTGGATGGCACATTGGCTTTAATCAAGCCGGTAACCACATCCGTAGATGGACGCTGAGTAGCCAAAACCAAATGAATACCGGCCGCGCGCGCTAATTGGGTGATACGCACGATGGACGATTCCACATCACGTGGGGCGACCATCATTAAATCAGCTAACTCGTCCACTACAACTAGCAGATAAGGATATGGGGCAATTTCGCGTTCTGAACCCTCAGGTAGCTTCACCTGACCAGCACGTACTGCCTTGTTGAAATCATCAATGTGTTTGAATCCGAAAGCCGCCAAATCGTCATAGCGGTGATCCATTTCAGCAACCACCCAGCCCAGGGCGTCGGCAGCTTTCTGAGCGCTCGTGATAATGGGCGTGACTAGGTGCGGGATACCCTCATAATGATTTAGTTCCACCCGCTTTGGATCGACCAGCAGCATCCTCACCTCGTCGGGGGTAGAACGCATCATCACCGAGGTAATGAGTGAGTTAACGAAGCTGGATTTACCAGACCCAGTGGCGCCCGCCACCAGTAGGTGCGGCATTTTTGCCACATTGGCAATCACATAGCCACCCTCAACGTCTTTGCCTAAACCAACAATTAGCGGATGCTGATCATTGCGGGCTTTCTGGGAGCGCAGCACATCGCCTAGCGACACCACTTCTTTGTCGCGGTTTGGAATCTCCACCCCAATGGCAGATTTGCCAGGAATCGGAGCCAGAATGCGCACATCTGCAGAACCAACCGCATAGGCGATATTCTTTGACAGATTGGTAACCTTCTCAACCTTTGTGCCAGCACCAACCTCAACTTGATAGCGGGTAACTGTGGGGCCGCGGGTATAGCCAGTAACTTGCGCGTCCACCTCGAATTCTTGAAAAACTTCCTGCAACCGATGAACTAGCTCATCTGAGGCCGCTGTGCGTGCTCGTGGTACTGTACCGGCTTTCAGTAATTCGGCTGGCGGCAGCGAGTATTGGATATCACCAGATAGTTGCAATTGTTCCGCTCGATCAGGTGCCGGCGTATGGTCGGGAGCCGGTAATTCTGGTTGTAACGGCTCTGCCTTCTGACTGGCCTCTGCCTTATCAGGTTCATCATCGGCATCCTCATCAGCAAAATAGTCGGCTTCAATAGCAGAGTGCAGACTATTTTCTTCAACCAATGGTGAATCGTAAGCTTTATCAACACCGAAAGATAGCTTTTCGCGGTTAGCTTTGCGTCCAAGAAAGAATTCTGCGATTTTTGCTGCACATGCTTTGGCATCTTCGATTAGTTGATGAATTGGCCGCCCAACGATGATGACAACCCCAAACAACGTGACCAAAGTAAGCAGAAATGCGGAAATCCACACCGGCATCAGCTGGACGAGCATAGAAGAAGATAGGTAGCCAACGAATCCTCCCGCTGATTGCATTGCCGCCAAGTCAGCCGGACGCGGCAGCGGGTTGTGGGTCAGGTTAATGACTCCTAGTCCGCCAAGAAAAGCCAGCGACCAGCCAACCAATTGACGCCCACCAGGCCCATTGGCTTGCGGATTTCGTAAAGTGCGCCAGGTCATTATCAATAACAGCAACGGCAGAATATAGCTTGAAACTCCGAATACCGTCGACACTGCTATCCGCAACCATTTACCTAATAAGCCAGGCATGGCGAACCAAAACACCGCGATCAGCGCTACGGCTAGAAATAGCAATGTAAGGCCTACCCCGTCACGACGGAAAGCCGGATCCATATCCTTAGCACCTTGGCCAATTTTGCGCACCCCATTGCCTAGCCCACGCGCTATAGCGCCACCAGCCCGCTTTATTAGGCCAGGTGCAGTGGATTTTGACGCGCTCGCCGACCTGCTAGATTTGCCTCTGCCTTTTCGAGAGGCAACCGCCTTTTTAGTCGTCGTGCGCGAAGGGGAAGACACGCGAGAAGCCATATGGGTCAGTTTAGTTGGCTAAAGCACAACAGCTACCTCTCCACGCCGCAGCTGTGTTGATTAGAAATGCGTCCAACCCAGATTCTCGGTTTGCCAAGCTGCCCCATCCACCGTCACCGATGAGCCTTCCGATGGGGCTTCGACAACCCCAATAACGTCCCATTCGTCAGGCACATTGCCAACAGCGAAGGTAGCGGCTAGCGCATGGTCTTCCCCACCCGTCAGAACGTAATCCAGCGGGTTAGTGTTTAAAGCGGCACCAACGGTGGCAACCGGCTCAGCAATCGTTAGCCTGGCGGCGTCTATATCTATAGAAACATTAGATTGCTGGCATATATGACCCAAATCAGCGAGTAGACCATCAGAGATATCAATCATTGCTGAAGCACCCGCTAGAGCAGCTTGGCGGCCAGCACCATAGGGTACTTGCGGATAACGATAGGCCTCTATGACGGTGCGAGGAGAACGAAAACCCCTAGTCAAAGTGGCTAAACCGGCCGATGACCAACCTAGTCTTCCACGTATGGCCACCACGTCACCAACTCGCGCACCAGATCGCAGAATGGGTTGAAGACCATCAGTTTGACCGATAGCAGTCAACGAAACCACAATTTTTTCGCCAGTAACTATATCCCCGCCCACCAATGACGCGTCAGCCAGTGTCGCTTCATCACGCAGCCCCGTAGCAAACTCTCGTACCCAGGACTCTTCCAGATCTTTTGGTAGCGAAACCGCTGCCACTAAGGCAACCGGTTTAGCCCCCATAGCCTCCAAGTCGGCAACGTTAGCGCCGACAAGTTTGCGTCCAACATCCTGGCCAGAGCACCAGGAACGTTTGAAGTGGACGTCTTCGACGAGCATGTCCACTGTAGACACGACAGAGCCATTCACTAAAAAGACAGCACCGTCGTCACCTGGACCTACCGAGACTGCAGGAGAGGTCGGCAAATCCCTAGTTATGCGGTTGATTAACCCAAATTCCCCCAAATTTGACACTGTTTGGCTCATAAAACTACCTATTCACATTGACTGGCCTAGCTAAAGCTTGTTCGATCAAATCAGTCAGCAATTCGCGATAGCTAATACCACTTGCCTGCCACAAACTCGGGAACATCGATAGTTTGGTGAAACCTGGCATGGTATTGACTTCATTGACCAGCACATCACCTTGAGCAGTAACGAATAAATCAACTCTGGCTAGACCCTCACAATCTAAAGCTTCAAAGCTGCGACGAGCTAAATCGCGCACCTTGGCACTAATTTCGGGGGGCAAATCAGCCGGAATGTTTAGATCAACCTCGCCATCAGTAGGTAAATATTTAGCTTCGTAATCGTAGAAGGCATCGCCAGTATGAACGACTATCTCACCGGGACAAGACACTCGCGGCTGGCCACCCGCGAGTGGGCCAAGCACCGCACATTCAACTTCCCGGGCATCAGTGATGCCCTGCTCAACAATTACCTTCGGGTCGTATTGTCTTGCCACTTCGATGGCCTGTCCAAGACCACTTAAATCTGCAACGCGGCTTATACCTACAGACGAGCCACCTCTGGCGGGTTTAACAAAGATCGGAAACTGTAATTCACCTACTCTAGCTAGTGCTAGCTCACGATTATTTTCCCAGAGTGCAGGCCTGATAACGCGATAAGATCCGCTAGGGATACCGGCTGCTTGTAGTGCCACTTTCATAAAGTGTTTATCCATACCGATAGCGCTAGAGGCCACACCAGAGCCAACGTAGGGGCAGTGGAACATTTCTAACATTCCCTGTAGCGTGCCATCCTCGCCATAGGTGCCGTGAATGAGCGAGAACACCACATCGACATCAATCACATCTGAGAATGCGTCGCCCTGCCGCGTGGCAATTTGTAAGCCAGTACCACTGCGTAACACGACTGCGTGGCGATGATCTTCAGACAATGAAGGCAATTTTTTAGCCACCGTCTTTAGAGCAGCAACCTCGGCTGGCTCATAACGTTGCCAAACCCCTGAACGCGTAATCCCGATACCGACAACGCGGTATTTTGTTTCGTCAATCGCTTTGACAACTTCCCCAGCTGTCAGACACGAAATTTCGTGCTCACTAGATTGGCCACCAAAAATAAGTGCGATAGTTTTCATCGGTATCCTTCGTCTGTTCTCGACTAGATTACTGCACCCAACTAATACAAAACGTCGTCACAGGCTACCCTCTTGTTAAAACGCTGACTCCAAATAGTGTCAGGACCAGATTCGCCACGAGCCAGACAGGTTTGACGCCAGATAGCGTCAAAAATTTGTTTGCTAACACGGGCAACAAGTTCGCGATCTTCTTCCTCACCCCTTGGTATTTCTAGCGGCTCACCAGCCACCGTAGTTACCAAATGGCGGCGTAATTTTAAGGGACGAATTTTCCGCGGCGGTAATACGAAATTAGCTCCCCACTGCCCTACTGGAATAACGGGCGCCCCAGTAGCAATCGCTAATCGGGCAACGCCAGTGTGAATGGTCATCGGCCATTCTTGCGGATCAAATGTAATCGTGCCTTCGGGGTAAATAATTACCGTATTACCGCTAGCTAAACTAGCTTTGGCCTGCCTCAAAGCGTCTGATGCCTGATCACTGTCGCGAAAAACCGGAATCTGGCCGGAAGTTTCCAAGAGGTGACGAAGCAGTCGATTATCCCAAAGGTTTGCCCTAGCCAGGTAGTGCGGCCAACGTCCGTTGTGAGCCAGAAACAACCCGAGTAACACTGGGTCGAGACTGGAAATATGGTTGGCCACCAAAATGGCTGACCCACTTTTCGGGACGAAAACCCCTCCCGCCCAACGAAATTTAATCAGCGGACTAAGTAGGGGTTTAACCAACGGAGATAACGCAGCCAAAGCCAACGAGTTAGTCTTTGTTGGGTTGAGTCGACGCAACCTTCCCCAAGTTTTTGCCATTGCCTCAGCTTAACGCTCAGCCGCTAACTAGACCTGTTTTGGTAGTGTTCGCAATTTCCACACCGGACGTTTGGCCTCAAAAGCGGCGATCTCGTCCTCGTGGCGCAAAGTGGCAGCAATATCGTCTAAACCAGCAAGTAGGCGCTGCTTGGTATAGGCATCAATTTCGAAAGAAAAAACCTGCTCACCAGCTGAAATGGATTGGTCAGCTAGGTTAACAGTTAATTTCACCCCTGGGTTGGCTTCGGTATATTCCCAAAGTTCTTTAACCACATCGTCGGTCACTACAGCGATCAGCAACCCCGCTTTACCAGCATTATTTTTGAAAATAGGTCCAAATCTGGTGCCAATAATTACTTTAAACCCGTAATTTTGCAGTGCCCAAACAGCGTGTTCCCTGGAGCTACCGGTACCAAAATCTGGACCGACGATAAGGATGGAGCCTGTCTTATAGCTTGACTTATTCAACACGAATTCGTCGTCAACTCGCCAAGAGGCAAATAAACCATCCTCGAAACCGCTACGCGTAATTCGCTTAAGATAAACCGCCGGAATGATTTGGTCAGTGTCAACATTTGAGCGGCGCAATGGCACGGCAACGCCGCTATGAGTCTGAAATTTTTCCATCACTGTGTTCCTTAAATATCTGCTGGCGAAGCCAGGTGCCCGGCTATTGCGGTGGCAGCTGCTACTTGAGGGCTGACTAGGTGAGTTCGCCCACCTTTGCCTTGCCTACCTTCAAAATTACGGTTAGAGGTAGAAGCCGAACGCTCGCCAGGGGCCAATTGATCAGGGTTCATTCCCAAACACATTGAGCAACCAGCAAAACGCCATTCAGCACCAAAATCGGTAAAGACCTTGTCTAGACCCTCATCCATTGCTTGTTGACGAACTGTACCCGAACCGGGGACGACCAACATTCTTAAACCCGAATGAATTTTTTTGCCTTTAAGCACTTTGGCTGCGGCTCGCAAATCCTCAATTCGACCATTTGTGCACGAGCCTAGGAACACCGTGTCAATCTTGATGTCGCGCATTGGGGTGCCGGGCACTAAATCCATATATTGCAGTGCACGCTTGGCAGCGTTCTTATCAACTTCAGCATGGAAATCTTCGGGGTTTGGTACCACACCGCTAAGCTCAACACCTTGACCGGGGTTGGTGCCCCACGTAACGAACGGGGTTAGATCGCTAACGTCTAAGGTGATCTCTTTGTCAAAGGCGGCATCCTCGTCGCTACGTAAAGTCTGCCAGTATTCAAGCGCAGCATCCCAATCAGCGCCCTTCGGCGCATAGGGCTTGCCCTTCAAATAATCGAAAGTGGTTTGATCTGGAGCAATTAGCCCACCTTTGGCACTCCATTCGATAGACATATTGCAGATTGTCATGCGTTCTTCCATCGACATCGCCTCGATAACCGGGCCGCGATATTCAGCGATATAGCCGGAGCCGGCACCCGTTCCGACTTGCGCTATTAACGCCAAGATAACGTCTTTAGCGCTGACACCATCGCCTAGTTCGCCAACGATATTGACAGCCATGCTGGGCATTTTATTTTGGGTTAACGTCTGGGTGGCCAGGACATGTTCCACCTCGGAAGTGCCGATGCCGAAAGCAAGCGCACCAAAAGCGCCATGGGTGGCGGTGTGGGAATCACCGCAGACAATCGTCATACCAGGTTGAGTCAAACCCAAATTTGGGCCAATGATATGGACTACACCTTGATTTATATCGCCGAGAGAAAAAATTGGTAGACCAAATTCTTTGGCATTAGCACGCAAGGTATCAATCTGTGCTCTAGAGATTGGGTCACTAATTGGGGCAAAGATATCCAAGGTAGGCGTGTTGTGATCCTCGGTAGCTTGGGTCAGCTCCGGACGGCGCACTTTGCGGCCAGCTAGCCGTAACCCCTCAAAAGCCTGTGGGCTAGTCACCTCGTGCAATAACTGCAAATCTATATAGAGCAAGTCTGGTTGGCCATCTTCAGCTCTGACGACATGGTCGTCCCAGATCTTTTGACTCAGCGTTTTTCCCATATGAAGAGTATGCACTAGCTGTCCGCGTGTTGAGATGATAATCTCAGCTTATGGGACAATCTTCTGGCGTTGGCGTGCTAGATAAAGCCGCTCAAGTGCTTTCAGCTTTGGAGGCCGGCCCAGCAACCTTGGCTGGCCTAGTGCAAATGACTGGATTAGCTAGGCCAACTGCTCATCGACTAGCAGTCGCTTTAGAGCACCACCGTCTAGTTGCCAGAGATTTGCAGGGTCGATTCGTGTTGGGTCCTCGACTGGTGGAATTAGCGGCCGCCGCCGGAGAGGACAAGTTGCTGACTAAGGCTGGCCCCGTTCTAGAACGGTTGCGCGATATTACTGGCGAATCGGCTCAGTTATATCGCCGCCAGGGCGAAGTTCGGGTATGCATCGCAGCAGCTGATCGCCCGTCTGGATTGCGTGACTCTATCCCCGTCGGCGCCCAACTAGCGTTAACCGCAGGATCAGCAGCCCAAGTGTTGATGGCCTGGGAAGAGCCAGAACGCCTTGCCCGCGAGTTAGAACACGCCGATTTTTCTGCCGTCGCGTTATCGAATGTTAGACGCCGAGGCTGGGCACAATCGGTGGCTGAACGCGAAGCGGGGGTGGCATCCGTCAGCGCCCCAGTGCGTTCTCCTGCTGGAAAAGTCATTGCGGCAATGTCAGTTTCAGGCCCAATAGAACGGTTAACTCGACAGCCGGGCAGATTGCATGCTCCAGCGGTAATAGCTGCCGCCGAATATTTGACGGATATTTTGCGTAAATCAACAGCCGACGACAAGCCAACTAAACCTTAATTGTTTTGTTCGGCTGGGGAGTTGGCTACCGGATCAGGCGAAGCCGAGACATCAGGTTCAGGGGCGGCTGGTGTCTGGGAATCAGCACCTGGCGTAGGCGACGGACTATCGCCATCTTCGCTCGGATTAGGCGTAGCGGGCGTATCCTCAACCCCTGGTGTTGGCTGGTTAGGCATCTGGGTTGGATTTGGCGATTCGGACGGCGAGTCGGCAGGTTTATTTTGCGTCTCAGGCACTTTCTTGGAGACGCAATTAGCGCTACCACTAGGGATATTACCGCCGTAGGCTTGAGCTGATTGCTGATCAGTTTCGCAAACCAACACCTCACCTGGTTTTGACTGCTCCGCATTGGGGGTTGGTGAGCCGCTCTGATAGCCTGCATAGCCGTATGTTTTGGGGTTGGCGCCCGCCGTGCCGTTTAAGAAAGGCAGCGGGTCGGTGAACTTGCCATCAATCATTATCTCGAAATGCAGATGGCAGCCTGTTGAATTACCAGTAGTCCCAACTTTGGCGATTACTTGGCCTTGTTTCACCTGGTCACCAACCTTCACCAGAATTTCTTGAAGGTGGTTATATGAACTACTCACACCATTGGAGTGCAGAATGACGATGCGATTGCCGTAGCCGCCAGCAACACCAGCGAACGAAACTTGACCCTCCCGACTAGCGTAAGCGTCACTGCCGCAAGCCGCCCCGATGTCTAGGCCAGTATGGAAACCAGCAGAACCATTAATTGGATCCGTCCTAAAGCCAAAAGGCGAGGTTTGAATCCTAGAATCTAGCGGCCATTCCCATTTACCATTGTCAGCGTGGCCAGTGTCAGCCACCTCAGGGGTCTTGACTGGCTCTGGCTCCTTGGAGCGCGAGGCTTCTTCTGCTTGCACCTTGGCGCGCTGATTAGCCATAAAGACGCTGGAGGCTGAGGGAGCTGTCCATAACCTAGAATTTAGCGAGGCATTCGCCTGCGCAAAGACGCCTGGCCCTACAGCTGACATCGCCAAAAAAGCCACGCTAGCTAAGAAGCTGACGAGTGCCGCGCTGAAATTTGTCCGCCTCATAGAGCTTAATCCCCTACCACCAAATCGCTCTAATGACTTAACGATAGCTTGTGAAGGCCTTAAAATCCCATCTACCCCAAAGCTATCGTTGAGACTTTGCCATATACAAAAATATAACGTTAGAAAAACGTCAATAAACTTGGTAGCCCCGAGCAGATTCGAACTGCCGTTACAGCCTTGAGAGGGCCGCGTGCTAGGCCACTACACTACGGGGCCAAGTGAGATATAAGTTTTGCAGTTGTAGCAGACGTTGGCAAATCACACAGGCACCACGGTTGCCGATGGTAGGTAACTCTAGCGATGCAATACATTAGCTAAGAGGTGGTGTACCCGTGAACCGATTACCAATGCGCAAAATCATGGAGATACTTCGACTTGCAGTACCAAAAACTGACGTTTGGTGGCCATCACAGAGCCGATTCGAGATTTTGGTGGGCGCAGTATTAACCCAAAACACCACCTGGACAAGCGTAGAAAAAGCGATAACCAACCTTAAAAACTTTGATTTATTGAACCCAAAATCCCTTATTGATGGGCCAGATACCGCAATCCAACAAGCCATTAAACCCTCGGGCTATTGGCGCGCGAAAACTCAATATCTAAAAGCTATCGCCACTTGGTTTAGCGAAAACGATTACCAAAGCTCAAAAATGAGCGATCAAAATTTACGCAAGTCTTTACTTGCCGTTCGCGGGGTTGGTGAAGAAACTGCTGACGATATTGCCCTCTACGCCTATAACCGTGGCCTATTCATTTATGACGCCTACGCGCGCCGGCTGCTGAAAGCCGCCGAGTGGGGCAATTACCACACTTACGCTCAAGCCAGAAAAGCTTGCGACGAGACGATTCGCGCCGAAAACTTCAGCGTCAGCGAATTCGGGTTGCTGCATGGGCTCATCGTCCAAGCCGGAAAAGACGCCCGCATATCAGGTGGTTGGGAAATCTACTGGCCGATGATCACTGCCTCCGCTCGAAAGATGATGTGAAATGAGGGTCGCTTTTGGAGGAATTCTCAACCTTAGTAACCCCTATTTTCGGGTGAGCTAGAAATAACCCAGGCAATCCAAGATTGCCTGGGTTATTCGACTCAAGACTACATCTTCGTGTAGTCGGTAATCATAAAGCCCTCAACCGGCACCTGGTGCCGAGAGATCAGCAAGTTATTTGTGTCTGCAGATAGGGTGTACTCCCAAGAGGCGTGAGCAGGAGTATCTACCCCGCACATAACTTCCGTCAGCTGACCCTTTTGCTCGTCCGTATCTGGGGCAACCCACACTTTGATAACGGCTGGTTCCACAGTCTGGCAGTAAAAATCAATCTTTACTTTATCGCCAGCTTTCCAGTCGTCATTAGCATTCAGATAGTAGCGGTAGCTCTCGATTGTGTCCGAAGAAAAGGTAGTGAAAGTCGGGCCGACAAAAGATGTTGAAATCCCATTAGCTTCGGCATATTTCTTACCCTCATCCTTCCACTTCTGTTCCAGAGCGTCTGCATCATCAACAGTTTTTTCGGCATTCTCTTGCTCCGGCTGCACTACGTCTTCGATGGTGGAAATTAGGCCGGGTTCGTGGTCAGGGACTTCAGCTTTTTGCGTGTCTTCGGCCGAGGCAGACCCTCCCGCTACGGAAGCCGAAGTTTCCGGTTTAGGTTCTTCCTTATCCCCTCCGCAACAAGACAGACTCAGAGCCAGGACACAGGCACCCAATAGTGCAAGAAACTTTTTCATGATGCTTTCCTTCCGTAAGTAAGGCCGCTGGAGCTGCTTTGCTTCCCTTAACCAACAGTCTTGTCGAACAGTTACGGTTTGCCATCACCCAAAAGTACGGTTTTGCCCCGCTACACAACCTGAACAGCCGCTAACCGCCGGCCACACTACTTATCTGATTGCCAGCCGAAATGATCTCCTCAATCATCACCCCAGCCCATACTGACCAGCACTAGTGCGGCAACCGGGCGCGCAAAGTAAAACGTGGCCTGATGAATACTGACAATGAGCCGCCAGCTGCTTCTAAACGTGACTCCAAGCTGCTCAGCCCGGTGCCATAAGCTGGATTAGTGGCAACAGCACCGGGATTAGACACTTCCAACCAATAACCCCTGGAGTCTTCCCATAATCGGGCTTCCATTTCAGTAGAAGCAGTATGAATGAGTACGTTTGTTATAGCTTCTCGTAGCACTTGCACAAATAAGTGAGCCTTATCATCCTCAGCTGGCAACATCCCGTAAATGCGTAGATCCAATTCGGCAGCTACCGCTAACTCCTGCAAGGTAGTAAGCCAAACTTTCGGAGGGATTTGAGCACGATTGTGGCTCAGATCAGTAGGTAAATTGACCAACAATTGTTGGAGTTGACCCAAGCGTTCGTTATCTAGGACGCCATCTTCTAAGAATCTATGCACGAAAGAGATTCGTTGGGCGATCGTGTCATGAATTGAGGATCTAGTTTTCAAAACTAGGCGTTTTGACAAGGCTTCATTCAACCGTGCAGTCTCTAAAGCTAACTTACGTTGACGAACCTGCAACCCTTCGATTTCGTCCGAGAGAGCTTGACTTAAAACCATATACTCGCTGACGTCTAAGGCAAGAAGTTGAGTCCAAGAGTGACGTCTATCAGCAATCCGAGTGCGTTCCAGCATCCAGGTTCGTTTCTTGGGGTCAGTTACCCGAAAAATTTCGCTGACATCACCAGACTTTTTACTCAAACTATCGTTTGGGGTTTTATCTTGGTATGCCCCTATTTTGTCAGTTGCAATCTGACGAAGCTGCGCACCTAAAATCTGATAGCGAGACAGTGACGTTAGCCCTAGGCTTTCGAGAAGCCTATCCATCGCGGTATTAACTAGCTTGTTGTGCCCGTGGGAGTCAGAAAATAGTACGCCGTGCTCGAGCCAGTCCAAGGCTTCTTTAATACTGAAATGGCTTAAGTCTCGACGCAAGAGCTGCCCTTCCCGCCAAACTTGGACGCACAACCAAGAGGTAGAAAATGCTCCTGCAGCTAAGAGCACCCGCGAACCACCGATACTCAAAATTGGGGGCAAAAAAGCGGTTAAGGTTACCAATAGCGGCGCAGTAGCGTAGCGGTAAGTCGTTGTCAGTAAGGCAAATCCTAAACCCAGACACACAATTACGAACCAACCAAAGTTTTGGTCGTTGAGGACAAAAATTCCTGCTTGGGAGTGAATAAGAACAACAGCGAAAGCCCACGTGTAAAAAGACAGCAGCACTGCCACACTCAGCAAAAAAGCGGTAGCCAAACGTCGGCGATGAATAACCCACTGGCTCATCGTCAAGATGCACGCAGCCAATAAACCAATAATCATTTGTGCTGTGGCTGCAGCTAGCTGGGCTGGCGTAAGACTGAAAAGTAGTGTGCTCACCGAGATTCCCCCTCGGTAGCGGTTAGCTCTAATGATTCACTGTCAGAGGTCTTAAAACTCATGCACAGGTTAACGACATCATCTTCCAGATTCGTTCTAGTTTCGGCTCCAGGCCAGCTCGATACCGGCTCCAGAAAACAAACTTGATCTGTGGAAATATCCAAGATCCAGTTCAGTTGTGCCGCCTGACCATCCGCACTAACCACAAAATTAATGAATACCGCAATATCTGGAAAACTAACCAAGCACGCTAACCCACGATGTAAACCTTCTAAGCAACGCAGTGCCAAATCAGATCGGATTACCCCACTAGTTGGGCCATGCAGTCCAGCCAAGGCGTTAGCGTATGAGAAATCAGTGCAGGATTGGCTCAGCAATGTCGTTACGGCATTTACCGAAATTTCTTTATCCTCGAAGTGCCGCAAAGTTAGCAAACCCGCCCTTTTTGCGTAGCCTAAATCCATTTTGATGCTACGCAACAGCACGAATAGTTCTTGTTTATCTAAACTAGCGTTCAGTCGTTGAGCGTTAGCCTGCACACGACCTAGGGCACCATTCATTAGCTCGTCAAGCCGGTCATATAGCAGTGGTGCTTGAGCAGACTCTTTCATCTGCAATAAAGCATCATATTCGGAAGACAGAACCTTAGTTTGGTGCGCTTCGCGCTCACGAATAGCGGCCAATGAAATCTCAAGTTCTTGCACAGCAGTGACGTCTGTTTCCCAAATCACATGACCGGCAGTTACTGGACGTGTCTGACAGTACAGCTTTCGGGTAACGCCGTCAGTATTCTCAGATACCAGCACCGGGCTATCACCTGCTTGTAACCGTTGCCTTACAGATTCGTCCAAACTAAGTGGCGCCGATGTGACGAAGCGAGGTTTCCAATCGCAGTCAACAATTTCTATGGGGAGCTTTGATTTTTTGAAAAACCGTATATATCCACGATTTTGAGGAATTAATCCTATAAAAAACAGTATTTCCCAGGCGAATAAGAAATAAATGCAATAAATTTGCACATTCTCAGTGGCTCGAATAAAAGGCACCCGCATGGTGTAAGCGAGCGAGTAAGCCACTATAAAAGCAAACAACACACCTAGACCTAGCAACAGCCGTAATCGTTTGCCCTTAAAACCCCAAAGAGCTACATAGAGGATCATAAAGAAGACAGCAACTACAGCTAGATAGTATGCGTAGTAGCCTGGCCCATATTGATAGTCAACCCCAGATTCCCCATGTCCGAAACGCAGCAGTAGGTGGTGTAGATCATTTGTAAATACCAAGAGCATTAGGGCAGCACCTACCGCTATCACGAAAGCGCGCAATAATAGATAGCCAGGTGGTTTTCGACGGCACGAGTGGGAGATGACGAAGAAAAAAATCGTCATCGTCGAATATATCGGGACGTAATAGTAGTACCAGGCATAACGTTCATAGACGCCGGGCAAGGCATGTTTAATTACGCGCGCCAAAATCCATAAACTCAAGACGCCAGCTTGAACGAGGACGGCTCTGCGCGCATACAGAGAAGTCGCAGTCCAAAATCGCCAGCCAGCCCAAAAGCTAAGCAGGCCTAGCAAAGCAATAAACGTCGCAATTTGGTAGGCCTCATTAGTATCTTCCCATTCCCAAGAACCACCATAGGTGTCATTGGAAAAGCTCTGATCCCAGGTGAATTGTACGAAAGCAGCCAGCTCAGTAATGGGTTCAGCATTGATACTTTCCCTAAAATCCATAGATAATGAGGGATAATCGACGGCACTTAGAAACTCCGGCGGTGGAGTTTCTAAGGAAAACAGACCCTCCGGCTTACTCTTTTGACGCGCCCACACGCCCATGTTGAAGGTCAGTGTTGGAAACTTGGCGTAGTGCAATCTTGAAGAGTTCAAAGTAGCAAGAACGCTGCGTCTATCAGTCGTTAAACAAAGATAGCCTTGATCCAATGCTCTTTGCAGATCTTGAGGAGAAGACCCAGTTCTTAAACGTCCTTGCCGGCGCAGACCTTGCAACAATTGCGCGCCTTGTTTGGTCGAAAATGTTTGCACCTCATCGTTTGGGTTGGAATTGAGAGCCAAAACACTCATTAGCTCAAAACGGCTAACCCCTTGATCAAGATAAATAATCTCTGGGCTATCACTCAGCCAGCGAATATCGGTAATAAATTCAGTTTGAGGCTTTTTGCTAGCCAAAACCACTGATTCGGGATAAAGATAGTCGAAAGTGGCTTCGGATTGAGCTTTCATCGCGGCATGGGCCAAAGTTTCGTTAGTAACTACATAGGTTGACCCAGATCGAAACTCTTTCAATAGTGCCCATTCGCTACGGTTTTCAACCGTCAGCCCTTGACCGCGAAAAAAATCGCTAAGCCGTGAATCGAAACCGTTCGGCACCGCAATCACATTATTGGTTTCAATAGTGACCGTTCTCAGGGGCACAAAAATTAACCCCAGCAGGGAAAGACCTAGAAGTATGGAAAAAATAAGGTGAAACAGCCAATCTTGCACCCAGGTTGAGCCAACTGATTCAACAGACGGAGAACTCGGAAATCGATTAGGAGGAACACGTGAGGCAAAGGCAGCGGTCATTACAGCTCAAGGCCTTACACATCTTGTTCATAGTTTGGATCGCTTGACTGGGCGGCAATGTAACCGTTAGACACCGCCCACAATGCCAGACGCGCGACAGAGGTAAAACCACTCTTTGCGAGAAGCTGGGAAATATAGGATTTGACAGTGTTTTCGCTCAAAAACATCTGATTGGCGATTTCGCGTCGAGAGTAGCCAGCACAGACTAAACGCAGCACCTGCATCTCACGTTTATTGAGTTCATTAGCCCCAAAACTTGGCCGCGCGGTTGACTCGGGGAAATTAGACACCCCTTGTAGGGTCGCACGAAGTATAGAAAGCAGGTCAGCAGTGGAGACATTCTTATAAGTGAATGAATCAACTTTCGCCTCTCGCGCTTCTTCGACGAAAGCAGCATCAGGCATGGCAGTAAACACTACAACCTTGATGTTCGGATATTGTGCCTTCAACTTAGCGGATTCCTTCAAACCCGAAGAGTTCTCAGTGACCACGTCCATCAGCACTAGATCTGGCGGATGCCGACGCACAGAACTATGAATGAGCGCGGCATCCGTCAACTTATCGACAACAGTAAAATCTGCTTCCGCGTCGATGGCTGCAGCTAGAGAATCAAGCAAGATTGTTTGATCCTCCACGATGGTGATGCGAGTCAACTAATCTTCTTCCAGGAATCACCCCGTCATTGGGGCTTGATTATCTTTTCGGGAATTTTATCAAAATCAGAGACCACATTTTCTTTCATCAAGATAGTTTTGCCACGACCTACCTGAAATGAACTCAACGAGTTTTTGCTCCCAACACCAGTTTTAGAATTTGCCGCCTCCCGAGCTGAAAGAAGTGCCACCAGAACTGAATGTATGACCACTGGATGAATCGGACTTGCTTTCTTTAGGACGAGCCACCTGCGTTGTGTAGGTGTTTACAAAATTGTCTCTAGCACCAGTAATCTGACTAGAACCGGAAACAATGTAGCTAGCGGCATCGCCTTGCACTTGGGCAGTATCATGCTTATCCTTCAACCGCCTCATAACCAAAAAGCCGATTACCGCCCCAAGGATCACTGCCAATAGGGCGCCCGCCCCTGTGGACTCCGACGTCATTCGATTAGGAACCGGATGGTCTTCGTCATAGGGTGTCCCGGCTTCCCACTGAACCAGGTAGTCGGTGATCTCTGCAATATAGACGTCCAGACCCGAGTCCCAGTCATCGTCACCAAGAGGGTTTTTCACCCTATCGTACAACTTGTCAATACCGTAAGGGGTAAGAGCATTTTCGCCTTCACCATGCCCCAAAAACCATAAATCCCTTGTCACAGGGTTAATAATCATGATGACGCCATCGGCTGAATCTACCCCTAGGCCTAGCTGATTAGCGTTGTAATAATTTGCACCCCATTGCTCTGGGCTGAGGTATTGGAAACTATCAACAGTCACGACATAAGGCGCAATGCCATATTGGTCAGCCAATGCGCTCAGCTGTTCTTCCCAGTCTGACAATTTACTGCTGGAAAAAATCTCGGAATGGTCACGGATGAATGGTGACGCAGACTCAACATCTTCTTGACCACCTACGAAAGGAACTTCTTCATCAGAGAACTCGATAATTTCGTCATCTGTAGGAGCCTGTTCTGGAAAAGTTACTTTGGGCGCTAATTGCAGTGGCCAGACTTCTGGCACATCGGCTGGTGCTCCACTTGCCTCTGGGATGCCTAAGCCCAACACGGGGAAGAACACCAAGACCGCGCTAACAAGCGCGAAAGCCAATTTCTTAAAACTATTCATTAGTGTCAATCCCCTTTTAACTGAACCACCATGGCATAACAAATAGGATCAGAATGAATCCCAAGATTATGGCCATCGTGATGGCGATACTCAATAACCCGACCCAATACTTGACCATAGATACCGGGAAGGTACCAACGAATTTGCCGGTTTGTCCGTTCATAGCGTAGTTGTAGTTCTTGTTTTGGAAAGTGACGTTCAACAGCCACACCGGCAAAAAGACATATTCGAGGTCACCGAAAGTCGGTTGGATGCTAGAGCCAGTCATTTTCACACTGTCGTATTCGCTAACTGAATCACTTAGGACGTTTTTAGTAGATTGACGTATCCGCTCTAATGCTCGCGGGTTAGCTTCTTCGGCTTTGACATCGTACTTATTAGTCATAAAACCAGTCAGATAGGCCGGAGAAAAAGGCACCGAAGTGGAGTAATCAAAAGGCTCAATAGCCTCGGTAAGATTTTCCGTCACCTTAGTCGTCCCAGAGACCGGAACATCAAGGAAAGCGACCTCGGCACTGCGAAACACTTCATAAACATCGTGCTTCGTGTAGGTATAATCCGAATCTTGCCAAGTTTGGGTGTTCTCACAAGTGAAATTAGCCGACCCGGAAACACTGGCGTCATATAACCAATAAGGAATATAAACACCCTGAACATCATCAACGCTTACGCTCGTAAAAGCCTTAGGAATCAGTTTCAGACTTGAGGCTTGTTTCTTAAAGGCTGCCACAGCCTGCTCTTTAGTCATTCCGAAAGGGATCATCCGATCAGGAACCCGAGTGCTAGTCAACTGCCTAGTAGACACGAAGTTGTTATTACACCAGGGGCATTTAGCGCTGACCATGTCGGCCGAACCAATGATTTCACCACCGCAAGAGTTGCACTCAAACTGAGCCATCTGCTCTCCGGTAGCTTCATCCAAGTAGGTCGGCGGTGGTTCAACCCATCCTGCTTGATCCGCGCCCGGACTAACAGATTCCTGTCCATCTCCCCCAGCTGCGCCCGCAGTGGGTTGTGTGCCAGGTATAGCAGAAGCCTCATTCGCCTTTTGAGCTTGATAGGCGGCATTCAACTCCTGATTCGCTGCGGAAATACCGTTAAACTGATTGACTTCTTCAACAGAAAAAGTGGCACCACAAAAGTGGCATTTCATTTTTCCGCTGGGGACATCAAAATTAATGGGCGCGCCGCAAGCTGGACACTTCAACTGCACATCGCTCACAATCAGCTCCCTTTCTTTAATTTCGGGATCAAAACCCCAATTTCGCTTTGATTTCTATAAACCTAGAGCGGCATCGAAGCAGACATAACACCCAAAAGGACTAATTCGACCCCGCAATTTAGCTATTCACCAAAAAACTATTTGAAAAGGTTTGAGAGCAAGAAACTCTTGCTCTCAAACCTTCATACTCTGTCGGCAACAACCAAACCCGCTAGCACCAGCTAGGCCACTGGCGTCCCACACTGGGGGCAGAACTTCGGTTTAGGATCTGGAAGTTGGCTGCCACAATTTGAACAGAACCCACCTTGAATAGGTACCGCAGGCTTAGGAGTGCCGCAGTTAGAACAAAACTTGCCGCTGTTTTGCGCGCCACACTCACATTTCCAGGCGTCTGCCTGTGAGCCGGCAGGACTCGTCTCATTCCGTTGCTGGTTTGCCTGCTGAGCTGCCATCTGGGCTTGATTAGACGCAGAAGCAGCTTGCATAAAACCGCCACCAGCTTGCATACCAAGACCAACACCCATCATTGCCATGCCTGCGCCGGCAGGATTAGAGCCAGCATTTTGAATACCGGTACCGACCGCACCCTGGACGAAACCTTCGCGGATTGACGGGTCTTGCAACATTGCGCCTTGGTTGCGCATGTCAATCATCTTGCGAGACTGCTCGTCGTAGGAGATTGAAGCTACACCTACGGCTTGGACTTCTATACCTCGTTGCTCCGCCCATTCCTGATCTAAAACATCGCGCATGTAGCGAGATAATTCGGTGACGTGAGCTTGAACTTGAGAAATGCGAATCCCATCAATGCTCATTTTGTTTAGCGCCACAGAAAACGCTTCAAGGAATTCAGATTGGTACTGCTCTTTGATGTCGTCAATGTGAACCCGCTCAGCGTCCCTGGGGATAGCTTCGATGTAGAACTTTATGGGATCAACAATTCGCAGAGAATAAGTTCCATGCGCCCTCAAGAACAGCTCGGCATTATAAAAATTGTCGAAGTATTGAATCGCATTTGGGGTACCAAATCTAATGCCCTTAATCTCTTGAAGATTTACGAAAAATACTTTCTGCTGCCCAGACGGTGCACCACCAAATTTGAAACGTTCCCACGTATCTCGAAGCGCCCCCTCGAAGTTGCCATTAAACAATGAGGGAGAAGTTGCGGAGTTAAATGTGTATGCTCCCGGCTCGGTGGAGAAATCCACGATTTTACCGGAGTCGGTAATGAGCATCGCCTGCTTGTCGTACACCAGTATTTTAGAGCCGTCCGAGATAATGGCTCCGGTGCCAGCATTTTTACCTCTTATTTGCTGACCGCGAACAAATACGATGCCCTCGCCCATATCTTGAGCGCTGATAGCATCCAGCCACTGATCTTGCACAGCAGAGCCAATAGCTCCAGTCACAGCCTGAATCAAACCCATGTCAATTCCACCTTTTCTAACTAAACGAAACGATAAAATCCCTGATTTGTGCAGCGTGTCGATAGGCACAACAGCGGGAACACATTTGACCTACATACCCAACATGCTGTTTTGGATTGCAGTACCGATTCCCGTAGCCACAGACGGCAGCACAATCACAACTATAAAAACTATAAGTGGCATAGTCTTAGGCTTGGATTTAATCAGAGCAATTAAAGCTAGGATAAAGGCTACTAGGTTCATTAGAGACGCTAACCCTAAGAAAATGATTCTCTTGTTGTCTGCAGCCTCGGCGGCGTCCAAATCAAAGTTCTTGAGAGCCTCCACCCCTGCTTGAGCTGCCAAGAAAAAACCCAAAATTATCAAAATTGAAGCCACCACGGTCAGAATTAAAGCTGTCAAAGCCATGTTTTTCTTAACACTCGGTGCGGCAGGGGCTGGCATTGTCGGTTGAACAGGTTGATAAGTCATGACGACTCCTTAGATTCTAAGAGAAACTGCTGTTTCGTTGAGCCTTCTGGTAGCCCACACCTTGAAAGTAGCAAGCAGAAATTTCGTTGTAAGCACCCAAAAGGGTGAGAATTTCTGCGAATGAAGACAAGAAAAATACTCACGTTTGACAGCAGGCGGAGCTGCCTTACCGTTAAGCCTGTGGACACTTATAGGATGAGAATAATTAGAACAGGTCGTCGTGAGATCCGGTTCGGGTAAGTACCAGAAGCAACTCGCTACGCTCTACGCGGTATATCAATAGCCAGTCTGCTTCGATGTGGATTTCTCGATATCCTTTCCAACTGCCCTGCAATGCATGGTCGCGATAGTGGGTACACAAACCATCACGGTCTTGGGCGAGCAACGCTTCAACGGCAGACGCCAACTTCTGGGCATCATAGTTTTTCTTAAATGGCGCTTTAGCGTCGCGCTTGAACTGGTAGGTGCGGAAAACGCTAGTCAGCCTCATTAAGATCCGCCATTAGCTCAGCAACGCTATTGAACGAAGCTCCGGTGCGAGAATCGGCTTGTGCGCGAGCAACCGCACTTGCGAAATTTTCGCGGTGCGGCGTAAACGGAATGCCGTTGCTGGCAATCGACTGCCTCAAGAACATATTGATGGCAGTGCTCATATCCAAACCGAGATCACGGAATAGCTCCGCAGCTTGAGCCTTCGTCTCATCGTCTGTCCGAAAAGATACGTTAGCCACCAGAATCATCCTTTCGCGCGCAATCATCATGATTACGTGTCCACAATAGCATTGATTTAGCGCGATATTAAATGTTTCAAGACCATCTCTAGCAGGTGCGCGCCTACGGTAGTACGCTGACAACGTTAATAACTTCGCACCAAAATAGACCAGTTCTGGATCACGTGAAAAGAATCAAGCAACCACTCACCGCCACCCCCATTGGGGTGATCCTCGGGCTAACGCCCTCGTCAAGCTGAATTTGAAAAAGCTGTCCGAAGAAGAGAAAAAGTGGCTGAAAAAGATTGCACAGAAGTCGGACTTGCTGAAAAATCCGAACCCACAGCGGGGAAGAAAGTAAGCAAAGGGTGTAGGCGGTGTTGTATGAGTGAAGATAATATCTGAATTAAAAAAGGAAGGGGGATAAAGAGTGGATATGTCAATTTGTCGAGAAAGTGTTTGTATGGCAGATGATGTAGATGACCACACCCGCACATACATTATTGAACCAACTACTACATTTAGCGATATTTTTCTGGACTTAATAAAGCAAAAATATTTTCCAAGCGTTTTTGGCAATGATGTGGTTTGGACATTATTTTGTGGCGATGATGATTTGATGTCATGGAAAACAAAAGAAAATAAATTATATAATCGTTTTGTTGACGAGGAACCGACTATCCTTAGTGCAAAAAGGTGGACAACCGCTGGGCATATAAATTTTTGCTACTATCCATCTCCCATAAAAAGAGCGCAACATATTTTTACAGAGTTTAGCGGCTTAAAATTTCATATTTGGCATGAGGGATTTATGCCTGAATACGAAAGTTACCATATTCCACAGGCTATTGAAGATGACTGGCGCAAACTATTTTGATTCTTGGACAGATAGATAACAATTCTTGTGTATCAGGAAGATAGCAAAGCCAGCCGAGCCAGTCAACGGTCAAGATGAGCGGCGCATAAATGTGCCGCCGTTGACAGTCCGCCCGTCTTTGCTAATGGGCAATCAAGGCGGGAAAGCCCTAAAACGGCTTCCCGCCCATTTCAAAATTTAGAAAAATTTGGTTATGGAGGGAGTTGCAATGTGTGACTACTGTCATAATATTCAGAAATGGAAGAGATTTAACGCACCGAAAGATTATCTGGCGTGTATCGAATACATCCAACAGCTTGTGACAAATGGCGGTTTTGAACTGCTTGAGGAAGAATCCACTTGCCCGTTGAATCAGGTAAAGACCGAAGATGGCTGGGCGGATGAAATTATGGTTCACATGGTACGGTGCAAACACTGTGGACAAGTCTTTACCTGTGTTGTCAACACTTATCGTGGTAGTGGTTCTTTCAAAAAAGGTAAAGGTTGAAAAGTACGCATGCTTATCAAAATTGTTTTCACAAGTTCGGGATATTTTGTCCCGTAGTCCGACGTTGGACGAGGGCCGGGGGCTTTCATATACTCTCTGTCTACTGACGAAACCAGTCCTGCGCTTGCGGCTCCACGCCACACAATCACAGTCCTGTTTTCCTGCCGCTTCAAATGCCCTTGCCCTCCCCGGCGGCAACGGCATTTTTACGGCAACGCCGACAGAGCGTATAACACACTACACTTTGCAAGCAAAAGCCCTCAATTTCTTTATTTTAGCAATCCATCTGTTTTTCATCACGAATTGGTGGAATAGTAAAGGAACTATCATCTATCTTTATTTGGGCATAAAGCATTTCGTTTGTATAACAATATCCCTTGAATGATGGGTATCCATCCAAATTCTTTAATATCTCATCCGGTAAACATCTAAAATCATAATCTCTTAATGCTCCTGCGCCAAGCAGTCTCTCTGTTCTGTAAGCGTTAATTTCCCTTGCATATTTTTGACAAAATTCATCCGGACTTTCTTCATAGAGCATTATATCTTCCGCATCTATAGCATAATACCGGTCATATCCCACAACCCACGAAATATGAACGCAAAGTAGATACCGCTCCATTTCTGGGCAAAACCCTACCGAAAAAAATTTATCTCTGTTGATTTTTTCATTTTCTATGCTTATTTCCTTTATGGACAGATCCATCATCATTTCACCTTTACCATAAATGCCTAAGCTACTTCACAGCAATACAACCCCAACCATCATAGACCCCGTCATATTCTTCTGCCAAATCCATGAGATACCAGACAATTTCATCGATATTCTCAAAATCATCTTCTCTTCCGACCACAAGTTGATATGAATATTCCGTATCATAAGCTTCGCTGTCATCATTACTTTCCGATTCAAGTTTTTGAAACCCTTCTTCTATCACTTTCGTTAGAAATGCTTTTCTTTGTTCTTCGGTCTTAAAGTACAGACAATGCTCAAGAATTCTTGGTACCAGGCTGTCGCCATCATTTTTTATTGCCTCGATGAGCCTCATATTCATAATACTTTGGTATTCATAGTTGTCAGGATAAAGTCCATTAAAATACATTTTCCAGTCCTTATCTTCAACTGCTGCCAATGTGTATACATAATCAGGGAAGTTTTCTGATATCATCTCAGATATTTCATCTGCATAACCCGACTCATTCTTGGCATAGGCAAAGATATGTACACGCTCGTCGCATTTCACTACGCCTGCCAAAATATCTCCATGTTTTTCAATAATCTCTAACACGGCGTCTTCTACCTGATATAAATACTCCCCTTCCTCTCTTGTAGGAAATCCGTTGTCATCAGCATTCTTATATAATATTTGTAATCGTAATCTTTTAGGGTAGTTAGAAGTTGACTCGAAGTCCATAAGAGCTAAATTGAGCCTAATCACAGCTGGCAAATCGCAGGCAAATGCTCTGCATAGATAAATGCCCCAATCTTCATCAATTTCGGCAGTTTCTTGAGTTATAACCCTCTCAGTAGCCGCATTTACGCTTTGCTTTCTTTTTTCCACTTCTTCTTTACATTCTTTTACGACTCCCAAAGCATTCTCATCCTCAGGATCAAGCTCCGCCCAGCGCATTGCATAGGGGATAGCTTTTTCTTCCTCATCTGCTAAATACTGATACCCATATGCCATACGCATATTCCATTCCGCTTTGTCTTTACCCTCTGCTCTAACTGAATTTAAAGTGTCTATGGATTTTAACAACATCTTATCACCAATGAAATTAGGAATTCCTTTATTATCGTCACCGATAACAGCGAAGTTTTGATATGCACGAGCAAGCTGATAACATGCCTTATAATCTCTTTCTCCGATTGAAATACTTTCCAATGCATCTATACATTCTGTATACTTATCTTCGTCTATAAGCTTGTCTATATACGCAAAAAATTCTTTCCTGTTTTCTTTTTGATATTTCATAATTACTCCTTATTGTCTCATTGTTAATCTATTTTCTTTTCCGAAAAATCCATCTATAATTTCATTTGTAAGATGAAAGTTGTATGTTTTGTTATTATACTTTTTCCCATCGTTTTTATCCTTTTCCCATTAATAAATTTTATTTTTCTATTTCAATACCATTCAGATATGCGAATTTAATCATAACTGCTCCAGAAAATTCGGAATAACTCAAACTGAGATTTTCTGTAGGTATACTTTTTAATGATTCATAAAAGCTAATATACCTACTTTTCATTTTATTTTCTTTGAGAATTTTATTGAAATACTGCTGTGCTTTATTTTTCCCAGCAAAATAGTACATATAGTATAACAAACTAGCTGATGTACAACTTCCTTCTAAAATTCTATCAATATTGGCTTGAGTGTTCTCAAAATAATCAAAAATTGGAATAATATGTATTTTAATAAGCTTGCTTACTTCTTCCACAGTATATTTATAGCTTGCACCTGCAAGTTGCCACCACTCATGCGGTTTTCCTGAACTTAACGAGCCTAAATCCCCACCATATATAAGGCCATGATTGATACCAACCTTTTTTATGGATTTGGAGTAAATACCAATATGCGGAATAAATTTTACGCTATATTCGCAATTGTACCTGCTTGCCTGAAAGTATATTTCAAAAATAATATCTTTATTTTTAGCAACTCTCTTTAATTTTTGGCCTTTAGCAAGCACCTTAAAATCAGGGAATTTACTTGCTATTTCTTGCCATGCTTCTTCACATAATTTTCTGGGTTCCATTTCTTTATTATTGCTTTTCACTCATTTGTCTTTTATCTAACATTAAAAGCACAACACCGCAAATCGTAAGTATAAGCCCACATGTACCTATGAAAACTCTGTAACCTTTCTCGCCCCACACTTCAAAGATAAAGGCATGGCGTGCCTTATCCCCTCCTGTTGCTTGATACACCCATTTCCAGTCTCTTATCGCACCTATTAAAAATAATAGTCCGCCTGCTATCAACACATATTGATAATGTGCTTTTAAAAATTCAAATACTCCGTACATATTGTTTTTCTATTTCCTCCACCAAGATTTCTTTGTTTCCGCTTCAGATGTTTTCAGTGTTCATTGAGATAGATCGCCAGTTTCTTCTCCAGCAGTTCTGTCATATCATTGCAGAGGCGCCTTACCTTGTCCTGCTCATGGGCGTAGTACCAGATGGTATCCTCTCCGGGGCGGAGCAGGAGCTGGTCGCCGTCCGCTTCTTTCCAGAACTCGCCCAGCACACAATACCGCTCTCCATGGATGGTCAAATCAAACATCCCGGAAAGGGTAAGAACCACGCCAGTGGATACATTGATACCTGCGGTCAGCAGGAAAAACTCCCGCACCTGGGACGGGAGCGTGAAGTCCAGCACGCTTTCTTGATCCCTGATCTGTTCCTCCGCGGCGGCAGGCTGGATTTTATCCGTGGGGTCCAGCACCTTTGCCAATGCCTTGCAAAACTTGGGGTATTGGCCAAATAGTTCTGGGTGGCTGGCCTTGAATTCCTTTTGCTTTTCCCGCTGCACCCGCTCCTGTTCCTTGCAGAAAGCGTCCAGCTCGGCCAGATACCGCTCCTGGTAGAGATTGCTGGCTTCAAATGCTATGCCGCTCTTTTCCAGAATGGCGATGGCTCCCTTTTGGCTGCCAAACACCGGGACCCACTGAAAGCCGTGTCGGCAGGGCTTCAGTTTCAGGAATTCACCCCGACTCAGCAGGGCTTCCAGTTCCGGCTCATGCTCGTCCCACCAGTTCCGCCAACTTTCCGGTGTTTCCCGGCCTTCGACCAGGTCCAGGAGCTTTGCTGTCAGGTTTTTTTGGTCCATAAGATCTTCCTCCGTTCCAGAGGGCGCGGGAATCCCATCAATCCCACCAGAGATACCAGACAGTGGACTGCCGCAGCACATCCGCCAGCGCGCCCACAGTGGCGTCCTCCGGTCCCTGGTCGATCACATCCGGGCAGAAACTGTACAGCTCCACTGCTGAATCCACGGCCTTCTCCTTGGGGACGGGGGCCGGGAGCAGGAACTCCAGTTCGTCGTGGCTCATGGCGGCAGGCACCGCGCCGTGCTGCTCGAACCAGTATTTGGCCGCTGCCATCAGCTGGGGTGTGTCAGGACAGTCGTTCCAGTTTCCGAAGGGCAGGTAGGCAAAGATCTCCCAGGGGTTCTTGACCGGGATTTTCGCCAGAATGAGAGGGTAGGTCATATCAGTGTCGGAATCCCAGTAGCAGGAAAAACGGTTATTCTCATAGCCGCCTTCCATCTCGCCCAGGATTTCCTCATCCCAGTCCATATCGTCATCCTCGGCTTCTTCCTTGCGCTGGCCGGTCAATTCCTGCAAAACCGCCTTTCCGTCTTTGAAGGAGGTGGAGAGCATCTTCTTCCGGTACTCCGTTACGGTTTTGAGGTCAAATTCGTAAATGTCTGCATCATTCTTCGGGTCGGCGTTCATCACCAGACACTCAAGCAGCGTTTCGTCATCCGCCTTGATGAGTACCGGCACAAAGCCTTCTTTGACACTTTCCCGTTTGGCATAACTGTATGCCGACATGATGGGATCATCGTCCTTCATGGAGGGGAAATAGGTGCATTCACAGTCCAGATACTCCATCAACGCCTCAGCCAGTTCAGAGGGCTCCAGTGTGTCCTCGTCGAAGTCCTGTCCCTGCCATTTGGTGAAGCGTTCCTCGATCACCTTTGCCATGGCCTGGTAGTAGTCCTCGTCAAAGGGGATGAACAGGTAGGCTTCATCTTGGAACTCATTGGAGTGATACCGCTCCGGGCCGAAGAAGCGGAGGGCGTTGTCATCAACATCGGCAGGATAGTAGGGGCTGTCGCCCCCTCCATAGTAATTGCCTGCAAAAGCACGACCTTTTTGATCGAATAGCACAAAGAACAAGCAGCCGTCCAACTCATTCTGGATGAATGCCCGCAGGTCCACACTGGCAGGGTCGGCTTTGACCTGTTTGGCCACTTCGCCGTATTCTTTCAGGAATTCCTCGCCCATCAAATCATGCTCCATACACCAACGCAAGTAGATGGCCATATGGTTGTAGGCATTGATGGGGTCAATGGGCAGACCCTTCTCCTCAATGCTCTCGATATGATAGGAGGCATCGTCCATCTCACCGTCAAAATCATCACTGGAAAGGGTGCCACGAGTGATAGCATCCTGACGGTCAGGATCCACCACAAAGCTGATGCCGTTCATTTTGTCCAGCAGGGCATCCGCGTCATGAGCCAGTATTTTTTGATATACATCCGTCACGCCTCCTTTTATTCCGGCCACTCATCTCCGCCACAACGGCTGATGAAGTCATAGTGAGGGCTCTCAAAATAGTCGTTGGGATAGGATTCACCGTCCTGATGAAGCTCCAGCCCCTCCAGATCCATCATCTCATTGATATATGCAAGGGTGTCGTGGATACCCGCAATATCTCCAAAGGGGCAAGCCCCTTTGGAAACCCCGGACAACAAAACAGGCTGAATATCTCGCACTTTCCCGGTGCTTGATACTCAGCCTTTATTTGTTGTCAGCAGCCCCCGTTTCGTGGTCTGCGTGTAGTTCCTTGTAAACTGACCTAACCCCCTACACAAACAAACGCTAAACACCCCACGTCGCAGTGATCCTACCCACCCACGTCGGGGTGATCCTCGGGCTAACGCCCTCGTCAACCCCAACACAAACCTTGAGACCCCAAGTCGGAGTAACCCAACCCACCCACGTCGGGGTGATCCTCGGGCTAACGCCCTCGTCAACCCCTACCTGGCCACCTCAAATACCAATCGCAACAAAGGCACCTAACCCCAAAGACACGAAAATCGTCTGCAAACAGAAATTCCCCATCACCTCAGCCGGCTGCTGCGTGCAAGCACGCAGCAGCCGGCTGAGGTGATGTGTAACGCCTACGGCGTTCGATTTTCGTGTCTTTGGGGTTTAGACAGCAATTTTTTGTTGCGATTAGTGCTTGAAATCTAACTGCGTTGGGGTACCAGGACTCGAACCTGGACTGACGGAACCAGAATCCGGCGGGCTGCCAATTACCCCATACCCCAGTCCAACGCATAAACAATGCCGAGCGGTAACTTTACCGGGTGTTTGAGCCAACATCAAACTTCGGTGCTCGGGTAGCAAGATTCATCCGCTTCGACACCCACCAACAAACAGCAAAAGTCACCGCATAAGCAGCCAAATCCCAAAACGTTGTGCCCCAAGTCGAAGTCTGCATAGTCCTAGCTTGGACGAGACCACCGCCGACGATCGCGTATCCAAAAGAAAAAACATTATTTACCGCATGCGCCGCGATAGAAGCCTCTAAACCACCAGTCAACAAAACCATGGCGCCAGCCAATAACCCGAACCCAAAGCGATCAACAAACAGCGGCAAATTTTGGCTGCCATGAAGTAAAGCAAAAACAGCTGCCGAAAACAACACCGCAACCTTAGACGAAGACACCAAAGTACCTACTGCTTGCGTCAGATACCCACGAAACAGAAACTCCTCGCCCGCCGCTTGAAGGGGGCTCGTTACTATCACCACGGCGAACCACCAAAAAGCATTATCTGGCAGAGCCACTTGCAGCCGCTCGCCAGCCCGGCTAATCCAATAGACGCCATTTAAGCCAACAACAGCAATAAGCGCACACACCAACAGATAACGCCATCGCATTCCAGGCTGCATCGAAATTAGCCACTTAGGTGACATCTTGTGGACATAACGGACAACACACATCGTGACCACAATCAAAGAAGCTAACCCTAGGTGCGAGCCAACAACGCCCTCCAAATACGAAAACTGCATAGCGTCAGCACTAAACTGCGAAAAACTGCTTGGTCGTCCACGCAACAACCATCCCAAGCTGATAAGCGCCATAGCAATGGCGAAAACTAGAACGCTATAGGCGATGAGGCAACATAGTAAGCCACCCAAAGAATTCCGGATCGCAACATAGTGCTCGCCTGCGCGCAGCGCCTGAGCATATCCCGCACCCGATTGCGGTTTATTCATTGACAACCGGATTCGACAGTTCGCCAATACCTTCAATAGTTACCGAAACCTGCTGGCCAGCATTCATCTGACCAACACCAGCCGGCGTGCCTGTTAAAATTACGTCACCTGGCAGCAAAGTAGTGAAGTCAGAGATTAAACTAACCAATTCGCTAATCGGACGCAGCATTTCAGCCGTGCTGGCATCTTGACGAAGCTCACCATCAAGACGGGTTTGAATCGTTAAATCGCCAGCCTCTTGAAGACCAATATGGGAAACAATCCACGGGCCTAGCGGACAGAAAGTATCCCAACCTTTCGCCCTAGACCACTGATGATCTTTGGCCTGCAAATCACGGGCAGTCACATCATTGGCGCAGGTAAACCCAAAAATTACTTCACCCACACGCTCAATCGGGACGCGCTTACACACCCTAGAAATGACAACTGCCAGCTCACCCTCATAATGCAGATTTTCACACTCGGGCGGGCACACGATGGCATCCCCAGGACCTATAACCGTAGTGTTCGGCTTGAAAAAGAAAATTGGCCTGCTAGGTGTTTTAACCCCCATCTCAGCAATATGCGCAGCATAATTGGATGCCACCGCCACCACTTTCGAGCGTGGAATGACTGGGGAAACCAACCTGACATCAGCCAGATTAAAACGCTCACCCGTGTAATTAACGGGCACCCCGGCCAGCGGGTCAGAATCGATGGCGGCAATAGTATCCGGATTAGACCCCTGGTCACTGGCTAGCTCTACCAACCCAAATTGTGGGTTAGCGCCTGGCGCAACAAATCGTGCAATTCTCATGGCTACAGACTAACTGGCGCTTTCCCCGTAACCCTTAACCAGGCCGAAAAGGTAGGCGTCAGACAGCGCCTCCCAACTGGCTTCTATAACGTCGGTACCCACCCCAACAGTCGTCCAGGTACTACGCCCGTCAGTAGTATCAATCAACACCCGCACGACAGCGTCCGTGCCCGCCTCTTCATCCAAAATACGCACCTTGTAATCAGTCAGGTCATATTCACCAACTTGAGGAAAAGCTGGTTTCAACGCACGGACTAGGGCATCCCCTAAAGCGTTCACTGGGCCGTTGCCTTCACCAATTACTGCCTGACGTTCTCCGCCAGCAACCAGTCGAACGGTAGCCTCAGAATTAGACTCTTCATCGCCGGCTTCCTCGCTAGCAATAACTCGCCAACCTTGGACGTGGAATGGACGTTCTAAGACCCCTAAAAATTCTCTAACCAACAGCTCAAAAGAAGCGTCAGCAACCTCATAAACGTACCCAGCAGCTTCACGCTTCTTCACTAAATCCGCCACTTCACCAGCACGGGTACGATCAGACAGATCCAAGCCGAGTTCTTCACCCTTAACCTGAACATTTGCCCGTCCAGCCATAT
Organism: Vaginimicrobium propionicum; assembly: GCF_900155645.1. Lineage (GTDB taxonomy): Bacteria > Actinomycetota > Actinomycetes > Propionibacteriales > Propionibacteriaceae > Vaginimicrobium > Vaginimicrobium propionicum. The sequence continues at coordinate 104,171 of NZ_LT706985.1, read as the reverse complement.
TAGAAATTAACATCCGCATGTCGTTACCTACCGTCGAAGGCGGTACGTGCTGATATAAATCCTCATTAACCCTAAGCGCGGACGCATGCAAACCAGCCTTATGGGCAAAGGCAGAATGACCAACGAACGGTTGACGCGGCTGCAAAGTTTGGTGAGCAATTTCTGCAATCGAATGCGAAATCGCCGTCAAAGATTGTAACTGGGCAGGCGTTATTACTTGCCAACGATATTTCAACTGCAAATCGGGGATGAGCGTTGCCATATCCATATTCCCGGTACGTTCCCCGTAGCCATTAATAGTTCCTTGAACGTGCATCGCTCCCGCGTCCAGAGCTGTCAACGTATTAGCTACCGCACAACCAGAATCATTGTGGCAATGCACACCCAAATCCACGCCGATTGCCGAAGCGGCAGAAACAATATCGCCAACCTCGTGAGGCAGCATGCCACCGTTAGTGTCACACAAGATGACAACTTGAGCACCCGCCTCGGCAGCTACCCGCACTACTTCCAAGGCGTAAGTCGGGTTATTTAGGTAACCGTCGAAGAAGTGTTCACAATCGACAAATATCTTTTTCCCGGATCCGACAAGGAAAGATACCGTGTCGCGAATCATTTCTAGATTCTCGTCAAGAGTGGTTTTCAACGCCTCATAAACGTGAGCATCATGAGCCTTAGCAACAATACAAACATATTCGGTGCCAGCACCGACTAAGTCTTGCAAAAGCGGGTCATCGGCTGCACGACCACCCGCTTTACGGGTCGAGCCGAAAGCCACCAACTTGGCATTCTTTAACTCAAGTTTCTCGTTAGCGACACGAAAAAATTCTGTATCAGCCGGGTTTGCCCCAGGCCAACCGCCCTCAATGAATGTCACACCCAATTCGTCCAGCAGTTTGGCGATGCGCAGCTTATCGGTTACCGATAAATGCATCCCCTCCTGCTGAGACCCATCTCTTAGGGTCGTGTCATAGAGGTGAAACACCTCCGGCATCGCCAATCGATGTGTCATATCTAGTGTCGTCCTTGCTTCTTAAACAACCTTGTGCATCCAGTTATGAGTGTCGGCAACCCTGCCGTACTGGATATCTAGCAATCCATTACGCAATTCGATGGCATGCTTGGCTGGAGTGTGGAACTCATATTTGCCTTGTTCATCAGTGAAAGAACCGATCGGGGTAAGGACGGCTGCCGTCCCGCACGCAAAAGATTCAGTAATTGCCCCGGACGCCATGCCGTCCACAATTTCAGAAAAACTGATGGCACGTTCAACAGGCTTCAAGCCGTAGTCACCAGCCAGCTGCAACAGTGAGTCACGGGTGACACCCGGCAAGATATTGCCGTTAAGCGCTGGTGTGAGAAGCTCGTCATTGGCGGTGACGAACATCACATTCATGCCGCCTAATTCTTCAATCCAGCGCGATTCAGCGTTATCTAGGAACATCACCTGGTTGCACCCGCGCTCAGCAGCTAATTGTTGAGGCAATAGCGACGCCGCATAGTTGCCGCCACACTTTGCCGCTCCAGTACCGCCTATCGCCACTCGGGAATAATGAGACTCAACCCAGATATCGACCGGCTTAACATCACCGCCGAAATAGGGTCCAACTGGCGAAGCAATAACCGCGAATACCACCGTCTCAGCGGGACGAACTCCCAAGAAGTTCTCGTTAGCCATCTGGAAAGGACGCAAATATAGCGCTTGCTCTTTCTGGTCTGAAACCCAACGCGAATCCAACTTCACCAATTGTTTAACGGCCTGCAGAAAATCCGCTACCGGCAGTTCAGGTAAAGCTAGTCGCTTGGCAGAATTTGCCATGCGCTCCCCATTGCGTTCTGGACGGAACAACCAAACTGAGCCGTCTGCATGCCGGTAGGCTTTCAACCCTTCAAAAACTTCTTGAGCATAGTGGTAGACAGCACCAGCGGGATCCATAACGACTGGACCATAGGGCACAATCCGGTCATTGTGCCACCCTGATTCCGGGTTCCAATCGGCCACTGCCATATGGTCAGCGAAATAGACGCCGAAACCTGGGTTATCAAATATCTTGGCGATCTTATCCTCGCCTAGAAACGTGGGATGCTCTGGCAGTTCAAAAAGAAGCGACATGCGCCTAGAATAGCCGCGAATTTGGAGACAAAATTAGGCGTCCATTTCCGTGTTCATTTCACGGACGTAGGCTAGTAAGACAGCATTTATTAGGAGAGAAAAATGACTAAAAAAGATCAGACCACCTATGTGTTCACCGACCAGTTGCCCAAAAAGAATATCGGAGAGATTGACCGTCTAGTTCGCGCCGCTCTAGCTGCTTGGTTACTAGCTAACCCTAAAGGTAGGCGCGGTTTCTTTCGGCTGATCCGCACTGGACTAGGCCTTTGGGTTGCCGCTAGTGCAATAACTGGTGAATCTGCAACATACAAATCACTAAATATTGACACCATTAAGTCCGCGTCTTTTTCGCGAGTGAAGAAACTATTTGAGCACTGAGACGCTAACTGAGAAATCAATCTAGGCCACTAAGGTGTGGCCATGACAAAAATCTCGGTGATTAGAGGCGACGGCATCGGGCCGGAAGTAGTCGATGAGGCGCTGAAGGTGCTGACTAAAGCTGTAGGCGAGCGCTTTACATTCGAAGATTTCAACCTAGGCGCTGAGCATTGGTTAGCTACCGGCGAGGTCTTATCGGATGAAACCCTAACAAAACTGAAAGATAGCGACGCCATCATCCTAGGTGCTGTCGGCGCCGCACCGGGATCCACTAAAATTCCCAGCGGTCTGCTGGAGCGCGGACTACTGCTGAAATTGCGCTTCGCCCTCGACCAAGACGTTAACTTGCGTCCATCGAAAGTTTATCCGGGTGTTAAAGTGCCGCTAGCCGATTGGGTGATAGCCGATAAACCTGTCGATTTTGTAGTGGTACGTGAAGGCACCGAAGGTCTATATGCCGGAAATGGTGGCAGGCTCAGGGCTGGCAGTGAAAGCGAGATTGCTACCGAGGTCAGCGTGAACACTGCCGTAGGCGTTGAGCGGGTTGTGCGTTACGCTTTCGACTTGGCAATGAAGAGAAATCAACATTTGACTTTGTTACACAAACACAATGTGCTGGTTAATGCTGGTGGCTTGTGGAACCGAATTTTCAATGAGCTCGGCGAACAGTACCCGCAGGTTAGCCGTGATTACCTGCACATTGACGCCGCAACCATAAAACTGATCACCAACCCTAGCGAATTTGACGTCATCGTCACCGATAATCTGTTCGGCGATATAATCACCGACGAAGCCGCTGCCGTCACTGGCGGAATCGGGCTGGCGCCTAGCGCTAATATCAACACTTCGCGACGTTTTCCGTCGATGTTTGAGCCAGTACACGGCTCTGCGCCAGATATCGCTGGGCAAGGCATAGCTGATCCGACAGCAGCTATCTCATCGATGGTCTTACTATTAAATCATTTAGGCCTAAACGATGAGGCCACCAAAATAGATACTGCTGTTACAGAGTTTATGACTAGCAGAGCGGGCAAACTAAGCACGAGGCAGATAGGTGACGCTATCGCTTCCCTGGTCTAATCTCCAGATTTTATGGCAGTAGCAAACTCTAGCCCTACTGCTCCAGTAAATGCCGGCATGGTGATGTCGGCTACACGCGCTTGCTCGTAGCCCAAATCGTAGGCTTGGGCGTACTGACGATAAATCTGTACACCTGGGTCTGCGGCGAGGCTGTTTTCTAGCCGGCGTTGCTCCCCTATCGCAACAATCTCGTAAGGTGGCGCATAGGGGGTGCCGTGCAACACGATGGTATTGCCGACACATTTTATCGCTGTCGTTGCTATCACCCGTTGACCTTGAATTGCTATGGCGTCCGCACCTCCAGCCCATAAAGCGTTGACTACTACCTGAATGTCTTGTTGGTGGACTACCAGTAGGTCTTCATCAATGTCGGGAGCAACAACGTCTATTGGCGCATCAGTAAGTGTCACCTTAACCCCTGAGCCATGTATTGTTCGCAGTCCACTAATTAACTCGAGGCCTTCTAAATTATCTTCAGCAACCACCGGTTGATCGTCGGCACTTAACTCGGCGATCTCATCGCGCAGGGCTTGAACTTGTTCCTTGAGTTCTTGATTTTCTTGGGCTTTAGACGCGGCTAATTCAGCCAAATCCCGAGTGCGTTCTGGACGCAACTCAATACCTCTAGACGTCAAGGCGGTCACACCAATCAGCAGTCCGGCTAGCGCACAGACCGTTAACGTGATGACAGAAGTAGACTTGGCCACTGAATCAGCGTATCGGCTTGGGCAACCTAAACTAGGGTTTTTAGCGTCCAGACGGCATAATTGACCGCGTGAGTGCCAAGAAAAATGACGACACTGAAGATATCTCAGCCAAAGAACGCTCCGGTAACCCGGCAAAAGCTGCCAAGGCGCGCGAAGAAAAGATAGCTAAAGCGCGTGCTGCAGCGAACATTGAGAAGCGTAAGGACGCCCCTCGTGACTGGGTGCCTTATGTTTTTGTACCCATGGGTCTGCTGGGCGTTTTGTGGCTAATCGTCTTCTACATTGCTGGTTCCATGGTGCCTGGGATGAGTGCGCTAGGTAACTGGAATTTTGCTATCGGATTAGCTCTTATCGCCGGATCATTTGGCGTAGCTACCCTGTGGAAATAGTTAATTCTCGTTAGCCTTAGCGATGTCTTCGCTATATTCGTCAAGAATTAGAGCGGACGTGTTCGTCTTACCTGCTTTGAAAGCCGCATTCGAAAGCATGTGAGCTGAAATTGGTGCTGATATCAATTGCAGAATCATTACCAAAGCCAAAGTCGCAGCTATAGCTTTGGACTGCATAACCAGCGCCCCACCCAAACACAAGAGCATTAAACCGAATACTTGAGGTTTAGTCGCGGCATGCATTCTGGCAAGCAAATCTGGGAGCCGAAGTAACCCGACTGCGGTAATTAAGGTTAGTACGCACCCCAAGAAGATAAATGCGACACCTATACCACTGGCGATTAATGACCAATCCATTTATTTGCCTCGCTTGCCGATACGCGCCTGGGCAAAAGTTCTACGATTTGGTTGGGCGCTATCTTCTGGCTTAATGAATCTGGCAATAGCTGTTGAAGAAACGAATCCTACGGCAGATAAGACCACGATCAACGAAATCAAATCGACCCTGCCGCTGGCGGCCATTATCACCACCAGAATGCAGATTAACGCTGAAGTTAACACGTCCAATGAAATTGCTCTCTCCATAGACGTTGGACCAAGAATTACCGCCGCCAAAACTATTGCCAAGGCGACAGCCAACAACACAGCACCTGCCCATAACACATAAGTCACTGCGCTCTCACCCCACTGTCTTCTTGTGTTTCATTGGCTTGTTCAGGTTTTGGTAGTCGTCCAGCACGCATTGACCCCGAGGGCACGAAACCTGCGTCAATCAAAGTTTGTTTAGACCCGAAAGCGCGCAAAATTCTTTCCTCCTGACGCAAAACTGTATCGTGAGCAGCTTGTAGACCATTTTCACCCGACACATCGAAAACGTGAACGTACATCATGCCAGTGAGACGGTGGGATTCGATAACTATCGAACCTGGGACTAAAGCTGTAAAAGCGCTAGTTAGCATGAGGAAAATGTCTGATTCGGCGCGAGTATGCACCCGAATAATCGCGGCTTGAGGTTTGCGGCCGGTGACAATAAAAGTTGTGATGTGAGCTGACGCTTTAACCACATCCCAAATAAACACCCCGATTAATCTTGCGGTTGCGATTGGACGTACCACCATTTTTTCGTTGGCGGCGCGCGGCATAGGCATGACAATCGACACTAAGAACGCTACGGCTAGACCACCTAGAACGGAACGCACTGAAAACTCGCCCCAAAGCATCACCCAAATAATCGTCAACCACACGATGCTGACTAGACTTGGGCGGGCGTTGCGCACCCGACGAGTTGTTCCAACTGATTGGGTAGTAGGGGTCATTTTTCACCTCCACCTGGAGTTGGGCTAGCCAACGGCATGCTGGCAGTAACAGTAGGCTCCGGCCGCTGATTAACTTCTTGGGATTCGCCTTTGCCACGCTGATAATCTGGCAGGACAGTGCGAATATAGGGTTGACGAGAATTCAAAGACAGCGCTGCACTGTGGGTGAAATCATAGATCGGGCGAGCGAAAACAGTAAGCAATAGTGTGGCACCAACCAGGATAATAGTTGCGCTAGTCATCGTCTTAGGCACCGTGCGTTTGACATTCGGGTCGAGGGTTTCCCCCTCATCCAAAGGCTGCCAGAAAGCCATATTCCAAGCCCTAATAAGCGCGTAAAGAGTCAACAGTGAAGTCACCAGCCCAGCAGCAATGACCACATATTGAACGGGGCCGCCAACCTGAGCCGATGCCCGAATTAAACCGATCTTTCCTAAGAATCCAGACATCGGAGGGATACCAGCAAGGTTTAAGGCAGGCACCAGGTATAGCACCGCAAGCAGCGGCCAGGCTTTAAGTAACCCTCCTAGCCGCACTAGGGATGTTGTCCCGCCAACCCGATCCATCAGGCCAGCAACTAAGAATAACGCTGTTTGAACCATGATGTGGTGGGCAGTGTAGAAAATTGCTGCGCTCAGACCGTCAACTGTGCCGGTACCGACACCCCAAAGCATAAAGCCAATGTGAGAAACCAGAGTGAAGCTAAGTAGGCGTTTAATGTCATCTTGAGCCACCGCGCCAAGAATGCCAACAACCATCGTTAAGACTCCAATACCCAGTAGCCAAGAATTCATTTCGGAATGACCGAACAATAAAGTTTGGGTACGGATAATGGCGTAAATGCCAACCTTAGTTAATAAGCCAGCAAAAACAGCAGTTACCGGCGCAGGGGCAGTCGGATACGAATCAGGCAACCAGGCCGATAATGGGAAGACGGCAGCTTTAACCCCGAAAGCGAGCAACAGCATTACTTGAATGAGCCCGGCGGTGCCCGAATCAATTTGCGGTAGCCGAATGGCTAGTTGAGCCATATTAACGGTGCCGGTCGCAGCGTAAACCATGGATAAGGCGATTAAGAAAATAGATGAGCTGACCATCGAAACCACAACATAGACAGTGCCCGAACGCAACCTCTCACGGGTGCCGCCCAACATTATCAGCACGAATGAGGCCACCAATAGGATCTCAAAACCGACGTAAAGATTGAATAAATCGCCGGTTAGGAAAGCGTTAGAGACCCCGGCAGATAAAATTAGGAAGCTCGGATAAAACACTGAGAGCGGCACGCGGTCATTCTCGAAACCTTCGGAGACCGAGTAAATCATCACGCACAAAGTCACAAAAACGCTGACGACTAGCATTAATGCGCTAAGCCGGTCAGCAACTAGAGTAATTCCGACTGGCGCAGCCCACTCCCCTACGTCTAAGGAAATTGGGCCATCTTTGGTCGCATAGAGGATGAGGAAAGACGTTGCCAGAACAATCGACAAGGCTGCTAACCCGACGACACGCTGTGCTTTATAATGGCGAGTCATCAATAGTGTCACTGCCGCTGCAACGAACGGCACCAAGACAGGCAGGGTCAGTAGCCAGTTCATGCTTCTACCCTCTTATCTGCTGGCTTGTGGTCTGAGGCTCTAGCGCCAGCCTCACTCGTCTCATCACGCTGTTCATCGGCAGTTTCTTCTGTGGATAGGCCGGAATCGTCGGTGGTACGGTCGTTGATGTCACCCTTGGCTGCGTCAATAGCGATGCGGCGATCTTCGCGGTCGTCTTGAACCTCATCATTACCATTCAGCTGCCAAGTGCGGTAACTCATCGCCAGCATGAAAGCAGTTAACGCTAGCCCGATGACGATTGCGGTCAATATCATGGCTTGAGGCAACGGATCAGCCATGTCCTCCGGCTCGGTTTGCCCCAAGATTGGCGGCCCGCCGGCACGCCCGCCGGCCATGAGAATCATGATATTTATGCCATAAGTGAGCAGACAAGACCCAATAGCAACCCTGGACAAGGATCGTTCGAGTACCAGTGTCACGCCAGTACCCACCAGCACTGCAACCAAAATTAGTAATGCTAATGAAGGGGTGGTGTCAATCATTTCTTGCCCCCTTGACTAGCAGCTTCGAATTCTCTTTCGTCAATTACCTCGATGGTTTCCGTACTTAAAGCGCTTGGGTTGTCAAAGGACACTTCTACAGGACGTTCACCTTGTTTTTCTGCCTGGAAATCTATCTGGCCACCCAAACTTGATAACAGGCTTAAAACCATGCCGATGACGATTAGATAAACGCCAATATCGAATCCCAAGGCAGACGCTATGTGGGCTTGACCCCACGCCGGAATATCAAGATCAATGACCGTGGTTTGGAGTACCGTCCCACCAAAAAGCACTGGAGCTAAGGCTGCTGAGGTAGCGATCAACATGCCCCCGCCAAGGAAAATCACCGGACGGTTGCCTCTGGCGGCAATAGCTAGCTCGAAACGTCCACCTGCTAGATAGCGGATTACTAACGCTATGCCAGCTACCATGCCGCCAGCAAAACCGCCACCCGGAGCGTTGTGGCCAGCCATCAACAAAAAAACACTGAACACCATCAGCGGATGGAAAATTAGGCGCGCACCCATTTCAAAAATTAAGGAGCGCCGCACTCTAGCTAAAGTTAGCGACCCAGCCAACCAAATATTGCCACGACTAGGGGCGACACTAGCTTTCGGGGCAGCGACAGCGGCTATAGGGTCAGTCTTGTCTACAGCCCAAACCTTCTTCGTCTCTACTGCCGCGCGAATGTTTGGACGCAGATCCTGTTTAGGACGCAACTTCAAGAAAATCAGCGAAGCAACGCCGGTGGCTGCCGCTAGGAGCACCGAAATCTCGCCGATAGTGTCCCACGCCCTAGTGTCGACCAAGGTCACGTTTACGATATTTAGGCCGTAACCGAATTCAAAAACTTCTTTCGGATAATCGACGGTAACCGGATAGTGGATGCGGGCGTTGGTGGCGATCCAGATAAGCAGCGCCGAAGCAATGCCGACAACAGCCCCCGTTATCATTCGAGATATTCGTGAACTCGTATATGGCCGATTGGAAAAGAAGGGTGGCAAGCGACGCAAAACAAGCACGAAAACTACTAGTGAAACGGATTCCACTAGGGCTTGCGTCAAGGCCAAGTCAGGGGCACCTTGAAGCACAAAAATTAGTGTGGTGGCATACCCGATGAAAGCCATTATTAATACCGCTCGCATTCGGCGTCTAGCGCGCACAACGTAGATCGTGGCTACAACAGAAACAGCGCACACCGCAGCTTGCAAAGGGTGATCCCACAAACGGATCCTGGTAGGCAAGGAAACATCCCCAAGTATGGAAACCAGGCCGACACCTACCAGCATCACCGCAAACATCATCGACAGGTATGCAGGTAATGAGCCACGCTGAACTTTAGCAGTGACATCGATAGACAGATTGTTTAGCCCTCGAATAATCGACCGATAGACGTCTTCAGCAAATGGCAAAACACGTTTTCGATCTGGAGCTACCAATACTCGACCATAGCGCCAGAAAACCCAAATACCAGTGAAGATTATTATCACGCTGGCTCCTAGTGCTGGGTTAATACCTGACCACAGAGCTAAATGTCCAGGCTCTCCGGGAACGGTAGCAACAAAAGCATCAAAGGCCTGGGCTATTTGGTCAGCAAAAAAGCCGAAAGTTAAGCACCCAAAGGCAAGCAAAGCCATTGGTGCGATCAGTAATGCGCTAATTCTTCGTGGCTGAAGTGGAGCAACATCTGGTGTATCTATGAAGGCTCCCCACAGGAATCTCAGCGAATATGCCACAGTCAAAACAGAACCAGCGATTACTACTAGGAAAGTAGCTTGGCCGAGGGCACCGGCTTCAAAGAGCGCGGCCAAAGCAGATTCTTTACCTAAGAAACCTAGGGTCGGTGGAATGCCAGCCATAGACGCTGCAGCCACTACAGCTATCGTCATCAGACCCGGCATAGTTTTAGCTAGACCAGAAAGTTTGCGTAAATCTCGGGTACCAAGCTCATGATCGATAGTGCCTACCACCATAAATAATGTTGCCTTGAATAGCGCATGCGAGACTAACATCACCAAACCGGCAAGCATTACTGCTTGAGTGCCAAAACCTACCAGCGTAATAATGAAACCCAGTTGGCTGATAGTGCCATAGGCCAACAGTAGCTTGAGGTCGAATTGTCGCATGGCACGCACGCCACCCAAGAGCATTGTTCCTAACCCGACCGTTAGAATCAACCAACGCCAGACATTTATGTCACCGAATCCGGGAGCTAATCTGGCAACTAAATAGACGCCAGCCTTCACCATCGCTGCGGCATGAAGATAACCACTAACAGGTGTCGGGGCAGCCATTGCGGCAGGTAACCAAAAATGGAATGGAATTTGGGCGGACTTAGTTATCGCACCCAATAGTACGAGCACGATGCTCCCCCAGATGAAAGCTCGTCCATTCTCGGCGATAAGCGCCCCCGAAGAGGCTGCCGCAACTAGCTCGTCTAGTTCAAATGAGCCGCCTTTGCAAACGCCGAGCATGATAATGCCAGCCAGCATCGCTAACCCACCAGCAGTGGTGATGGTAATTGCTCTAGTGGCAGCCTGCCTGGATGTTTGACGCTCGTGATAATGGCCAATAAGAAGATAACTAAAAACCGTTGTCAATTCCCAGAAAAGATACATTGACAAGGTGTTATTCGTGGTAACCAACCCAAACATGGCGCCAGCGAATGCCACAAAAACGCCACAGAATCGCCCCATCGCGCTGGCTTCTTTAGCGAAATATCCAGCACAGTAGATTAGTATGAGTGCTCCAACACCGCCGACTATCAAGCCCATTAACCAGCTCAACACATCTAGGCGAAAGGTGATATTTAGCCCCAGCATCGACACCCATTCAAAACTTTGAGTTGGATAATCGCCAGCTAAGACCCTCGGGGTTTGAAGCCCCGTCCAAATTGCTGCCGAGGCCGGCACTAAAGCTGCCAACACGTATGTCTTATTGTGCAGATATTTCATCGCAACCGGCGCTAATAAAGCGAAAACTGCGTGAATTACAACCAGTTGGAGCACGGCACCCCCTCACTAATGGCTAGTCACAGCGGTCTTGGATAATCTTAATAGACGCTAGAGGCAAGGTTGCGGTTATTCAACCACTTGCACGGCGAGGTTGACCGCCCACTCCAGCTGAACTTCATCGCCTGGACGTAGATCCTCCACCTCGGGCACTAGCACGGAGGTGGCTTTAGCTATCTGGTCATCTGGCAACCTAACCCCTACCTCAGCCTTACCTCGCTGAGCCCTAACTGAGGTGACAGGTAAGGCAATATCGCCTGCAGACCGAAATTTAACTCTTAAGGCACCAGGAGCTAGCCCGATCAAGTCACCCTCCACATTCAGCCGACATTTGTTTGCTGTCTGCGCTGAAATAAATGGGCCGTATCCCAAAAACTCGGCGACTTTTTTGGTGCCAGGCTGCGTCCAGACTTGGGCTGGGGTGCCGAAAGCCATCATTTTTCCATCAATAAGCACACCGATACGATCAGCAACGGTGAACGCCTCATCCTGGTCGTGGGTGACATATAGTCCAGCAGTTTTTGATTGCGTCAAAATGCGACGCAGCTCTACCGATAACCATTCCCGCAATGACCTATCTAGAGCTGATAGTGGTTCATCCAAGGCGAGCAATTTGGGATGGGGCGCCAGTGAGCGCGCTAACGCCACCCGCTGAGCTTGCCCACCAGACATCTCAGTTATTTGACGCGAACCAAAATCGGCTAATCCAACAAGCTGAAGTAGATCAGTGACTCGCTGATGTGCAGCTTCAGCGCTCAATCCAGTGTGTTTTAACCCGTATCCGACGTTGCCAGCCACGTTTTGGTGCGGGAAAAGCTGCCCGTCTTGAAACATTAACCCGAACCCACGTTTATAAGTGGGGATGCCAGCCAGGTTTTCACCGTCCCACGTGATTTGGCCAGAAGTTATCGGTTCTAAGCCGAGCACCGCTCTTAGCAGCGATGATTTACCGGAACCGGATGGGCCGAGTAAAGCCACAATTTGGCCGCTAGGCACCTCAAAACTCACTTTGTCTACGGCTTTGACCTCGTCATATATGACAGAGACATCCGCCACTTTCAAACCTGACATATCTGCCTTACATTAAAACTGCATTAGGCGGCCTGAGCCGTTCAACGATAATCATTATTACTGCGGTCACGCTTGCCAAAAGCACCGAAGCAGCCATAGCCATCCCCTGTTCAGTGGCGCCTGGACGAGATGCAAGCGTGTAAATCGCTACCGGCAAAGTTGCGGTTGCTGGGCGGGCCAAGAAAGAGGTGGCGCCAAACTCACCCATTGAGATAGCGAATGCGAAACCTGCTGCAACCACGCCGGTACGCAATAGGTATGGACCGTCAATGGTGGCTAGCACACGCGACGGGCTAGCGCCCAAAGCACTGGCAGCCTCACGTTGGCGAGGATCTATAGCTCGCATAGCGGGCAAGACTGTTCTGGCCACCATCGGAATAGCCACAATGGCTTGGGCGATCGGCACTAACCACCATGAGGTAGCAAGTTTCAACGGCGGCCCAGAAAGCGTCACTAAGAATCCAAAGCCTACAGTTACTGCTGAGACACCTAGTGGGAGCATAAAGAGTACATCTAGTATTTTCACGGCCTGTTTTGCGTAGCGATTTTTTGGTCGCCTGGATAACACCACACTGAGAGTCAAACCCACAGCAATAGCTATTGCGGTAGCAGCCAAAGCTGTAGAAAACGAAATAAACAAAGAGTTGAGCACTGATGTTTCTAGGACTGATGCGGCACCCGGGTCGCCTAGATCAAGGAAATTCTGGATCGTCCAGTGGCCACCGCGTTGAAGAGAACGCACCACTAAGCCGACTAGGGGTGCACCAAGTAGAAAAACTACAGTCACCGCGGTGATGAATATGGCTGGCAAATCGGCCACCCGGACTGGCTTGGGTCGTGGAGTGACCGCCACTTTATGTCTACGTTCAACTCTGGAACGCAACATTTCTGAGATAGTCAGGGCGCAAACCACCACTATTAGCTGCATTATCGACAGCACAGCGGCTGCCCGGTAGTCCATATAAGCGACAGTTTCGTTATAAATTTCCGCCTCTAAAGTAGTGGCACCAGGCCCACCTAATATCTGTACCAGGGCATAGGCCGAGGCACAGAAAAGAAAAACCATAGAAGCTGCCGAGCAGATCGCTGGCACCAATCTCGGCAAGGTGACCGTTAAGAAAACTCGTGTCGGATTAGCTCCAAGCACTGCTGCTGCCTCTTCCGCCCGCGGGTCAAGACCTGCCCAAAGCGGGCCAACCACGCGGACTACCAGCGAATAATTGAAAAACACCATTGCCGCAATGACTAGCGTTTTTGTCCCCATTAAACCCAAGGAACTCAACGGAGCACCCGAGCCGAAAAGCGAGCTGAAGCCCACTGCCACTGCCATCACTGGCAATACGAAAGGAATAGTTACGAATGCCCTAAGCCAGCTTTGGCCGGGTAACTTTAACCGGTATAGCACGTAAGCGCCTGGGACACCTAGAATCACCGACCCCAGGGTGCCGCCTATAGCCATATAGACGGTCATGCCCAGGACTTGCCAAATTCGACGTCTTGATAGAACGTCAGCCAGACTTGTGGAACCAATACCAGTTCCGACAACGCCCATGGCGATCATTTTTACTACTGGCCAGAGGAAAAAAATAGCTAAAAAAGTGACCGGTGCCACCACCGCTATCGCGATGACGACGTAACGGCCTGCTTTCGCAAATTTGGTGTTCACCGGTTTAGACACCCATAGTGTCTGCCCAGTTCTTTAACCAAGTCGTCCTATTGTCGGCAACCATTTTGGCGTCCAAAGAGCCAGTGCCCTTAACTTGCGGAGCATAGGTGGCTAGGTCTTCTGGCAGTTCAGCTTTTGGATTTACTGGATACATGTAATTGGCTTCGGCAACCTTTGCCTGCGCATCCGCGCCTAGCAGGTACTCAATCAAAGCTTTAGCGCCTGCCGGGTTCTTGGCGCCCTTCAACATGCCCATGTATTCAACTACGTCATAGCAGGACGATTCGATATTGCGAATATTAAAGATGGGTTTTTGATTGGCATCCTCACCACTTGGATAGGCAGCCGAAGAAGAATAGCCAGCCATTATCGGCTTATCGCCACCTTCGTTGACAGTGAATTTGGCGAAGGCTTCCGTCCAACCGGCAGAAATTTCTACCCCGTTATCTTTTAGCTTCGTCCAGTAGTCAACCCAGGCCTTGTCCCCGGCATCTTTATTGGCTGCAATAGTGGCGGTCAAAAATCCCATTCCTGGGGTGGACTTGCGGGGATCCTCAACCACTAACAAGTTCTTATACTCGGGCTTAATTAGGTCAGATAGTTGTTCAGGCACTGTTAAGCCATTATTTTCAAACCAGCCTGCGTCGTAGTTTAGGCAGTATTGAGAATGGTCAAATGGCACCAGGTTAGGGGCATCCGACAAGTTATAGTCTGCTACGCCTTCGGGAATCTTTGCGTCTGATGGCTCAAAAACATCTGCCTGGTAGGCCGTCAGCGCGACATTATTGTCCATACCTAAGGCGACATCAGCCAGCGGATTATCCTTGGTTACCACCAGCTTGTTAGTCAGTTCTGCACCATCCGCCCCGTCCAGAACGTTTAGCTTGTAGCCTGTAGCCTCTTCAAAGCCAGGAGCAATGTCCTTGGTTGGGAAGGAATCGTAGGCGAGCAAAGTAACGACTTTATCCCCACTAGAATTTGACGACGAACTCGAATCGCCTGCTTGACTAGCACAGCCGGTTAAGGCCAAGCTAAACGCTGCCGCTACAGCAAATGGTTTTAGATTCTTGACTGCAAGAAACATGATCCTTCTTTCGTTTCTTGGCAGAGGCCACAAACTTATTTGTGGCAGAGCTCGACTTCCTACGCCGGCATTGCCCGGTCAGGTTCGAGGGTCTGCGGGTCTTCCGCACTCTCAGCTTTTCAGCTCCCCTGTCGCGTAAACCCAGCCTAGCCAACTGAAGAGGTAGGAACCAAACCACATGGGCAGGCGTCCAGGAACCTAAATTTGAGCGATGGAATCGCGTTCTACTAGGGGCATGGGAACACGTTGCACGCCTAGCTTCGTTTTTCCCGCTAGCAATAATTGAACTGCCAACTCCCCCATCTGTAGATAGGGAATCTGCATCGTAGTTAATTTCGGATGGACATACTCGGATATGACGTCATTATCGAAGCTAATCATGGAGAAGTCACCAGGAATGGTGAAGCCATTAGCTCGCGTGGCTTCGTAAGCACCTAGAGCCAGCCGGTCATTTAATGCAATGACGGCGGTGGCGTCCATTTTGCTGTCGATTGCCGAAGCCATAGCTTTGAAACCATCTCCAGGTTCCCAATCTGGGGTATCAACCACGATTGCCGGTCGGATACCTGCGCGCCGAAATCCGTCCAAAATACCTTGCAAACGGTCACCGATAGTTGCCGAAATCCATGGATCAGATCGAAACTTCTCATTATTGCCCAGAATTGCAATGCGTCGATGCCCTGCGGTGACCAACCTGTCAACAACAGCGAGCCCCGCCTCATATTCGGCTGGCAGAATACTTGTCGCATTGCCGTCAGCTGTGGCATTGGCTAACACGTATGGCACTTTAGCTATCGATTTGGGAACCGTTATTTCTTTGGCGCCCATCTCCCCCACGATTAAACCATCAGGCAACCGGTTTAGCAGTGCTCCAATCACGTCATCACGGTCGCTCGACGTTTCGCCAAACTCTGTAATTAACATTACGTTGTCTGCTGCATGAGCGGCGTCCAATGCGCCTCTTATCATCTCCGTCGCGTAGCGAGTCAGGGTAATTTGATGAGAAAGAAACCCGATTGTTGAGGTCTTGCCAACCCGCAAACTGCGAGCCGCCTCATTGGGGCGATACCCCAATTCGTCGGCAGCTTTACGGATTCTTTCAGCTGATTCTTTTGCAATTCGTGCTCCAGGAGCCGCGTTCAAAACTTGACTCGCAGCTGTTGGGGACATTCCGGCGCGCCGAGCTACGTCAGCCAATGTCGGCCTTGATGGCATATGGGGTTCTTCTCCTCTAATAGCTGTTCGATCTCAATCATGACATTATCCCGCTAATAACAAATTTCGAGCAAAGTATTGACATCCCACGCTAACGCGAGTTACCGTGTGCTAAATGCATTTAGCATCACCTAGAAAGGCTTGGTCAAAGATGACTAACAGAAAACTGTGGCAAAAGATCGCAGCCGTTTCGGCAGCCGGTGTTCTTTTGCTGAGCGCCGGATGCACCAAGGGCAGCACTGGGGCAGGCGGAGATTCCAACACCATTAAGTTGTGGACACACAACGCCGGCAACGAAAAGGAACTCGCTGCGGGTCAGGAAATTGTCGACGACTTCAACGCCAGCCAGGACAAATGGAAGGTAGAAGTTCAAGCATTCCCTCAAGATTCGTATAACCAATCCGTCGTTTCGGCAGCGTCCTCAAAATCACTACCGTGCATTCTTGACGTCGACGCGCCAAACGTTCCCAACTGGGCATGGGCAGGATACCTAGCACCAATTGAAGGCTTAGATGAACGCCTCTCAGAGTTCCTACCATCCACAGTAGGACGCTACAACGACAAAATTTATTCCTACGGCCACTACGATGTGGCGCTAACCATGGTGGCACGCAAGTCTGTCCTAGAAGCTGCCGGGATTCGCGTCGCAACAGTTGAGCAGCCGTGGAACAAAGATGAGTTGATGGATGCCTTGTCAAAGCTCAAGGCAACCAGCAATTACGAATATGTGCTAGATATGGGCACTGGCGGCTCTGGCGAATGGTGGCCTTACGCTTTCAGCCCATTCCTGCAAAGTTTTGGTGGAGATTTAGTCAACCGAGACAACTATGAATCTGCAGAAGGGGTACTCAATGGTCCGGGAGCATTGGCTTGGGGCAACTGGCTTCAAACATTAGTCAATGAGGGCTATATGGCTAAGAAGTCCGGCACCGACTCGACGCTTGACTTCGTCAACGGAAAGACTGCCTTGATGTGGAATGGCGGTTGGGCGGCCAAAGACACCCGTGAAGCATTCGGAGATGATGTCGTCTTCATGCCCCCGCCCGACATGGGTAAAGGCCCGAAAATTGGCGGCGGCTCATGGCAATGGGCGCTTTCTAGCGGGTGCTCAAACCCCGAGGCAGCTCAGGAGTTCATGAAGTTTATGGCTCAAGATAAGTACGTAGTTAGCCTGGCTACTGCCACAAAGACCATTCCTACGACCGCAACCGCGGCCCAGAGCGTTGAGGGCTACGCCACTGGTGGCGAAAATGAGATCTTCCGTCAGCTCTCCGAGAAATTCACCGTGGTTCGCCCAGCGACACCTGGATATCCGTTTATGGCTACTGAGTTCGAGAAAATGACTCAGGACATTATTAACGGCGCCGATGTACAAACTGCCTTAAATGCTGCAGTTAAGAACATTGACGCAAACCAGAAATCCAACAACTATTTCAAATAAATAAAAATTGGGGTGCGGCGAATTTCCGCCCGCCGCACCCCAAACAGACACCAGATGGGAGGGGCTAAATGAGTACATCAACCATCAAGCGGGCAGATAGCCTTAAAAATACTGACCGTAAAAAAGAATTAGCTGGATGGGCAATGTTCGCTCCAGCGGGAATATTGTTGCTGGTTTTTCTGATTATTCCAATTATTCTAACCTTCGGTTTAGCATTCACTGACAGCAAACTTATTTCACCTAATCCACCACAGTTTATTGGCCTCGACAACTTCACCAGGCTGTTTAGTTCAGACACATTTTGGATTTCACTACGAAATACTATAATTTTCGCTGCCGTCGTTGTGCCAGTACAGTCTGGCATCGCACTGCTTTTGGCGATATTAATTAACGGGAAGTTCCGAGGCGTGAACTTCTTTAGAACCGTATATTTCCTTCCAGTAGTTACTTCGATGGTCGTTGTTTCCATGTTGTGGATGTTTATGTATCAACCCAACGGGCTTATTAACACGGTGCTGGAGAAAATTGGTATCACTGGACCTGACTGGTTAGGCGACACTCACAGTGCACTGCCAGCCATTATTGTCATGTCAATCTGGCAAGCAGTAGGTATGCACATGGTTATCTGGCTTGCCGGTTTGCAAACAATTCCAGGAGAACTCTATGAAGCCGCCCAAATGGATGGCGCCTCTAGATGGGCTCAATTCAAAAATGTTACTTGGCCAGGGCTAACGCAAACCCGCACTTTTATCCTTATAACAATAACGATTGCAGCATTCTCCTTGTTCACCCAGATCAACATCATGACCCAAGGAGGCCCGCGAGACGCCACATCTACCCTGGTCTATCAAGCGGTTCGCACGGGATTCCAGCAACAGCAAACTGGCTATGCAGCAACGATTTCTCTAGTCTTTTTTGCTTTGGTGTTAATCGTTAATCTAATTCAGCGTTTCCTAACTCGGGACAAGGAACTGTGATGAGCAACACTGTAAAAAATAACAATGTCGGTATTCGGGCGGCTAAATTTATAGTTCGCGTCATTTTATGTCTTGTTTTTGGACTACCACTTGTTTTCATGATTGTGTCCAGTTTTAAGTCGGACGTAGATATATTTGCCGATTTAACTTCTATTCGGGCATTCTTGCCAATTGGACAACTCACCGTGGATAACTATGTCGGGGTTTTCAATCGCGTGCCGTTTGCCCGCTTTATGTTGAACTCAACATTTATCTCAGTATGCACCGTTGCACTTGGTATCATAGTTAACTCAATGGCTGCTTTCGCTTTAACTAGAATCCGTTTTAAGGGTCATAAATTAGTATTGACTTTGGTAATTGCTACCCTAATTGTTCCATTTGAAACAATGGCACTGCCAATGCTTTGGTGGATGAATCAATTGCCGTGGATAGATGCCAACGGAATCTCCCAAGGCTGGCTGGACACCTATCCGGTTCAAATTATCCCATTCGTTGCATCAGCTTTTTCAATTTATTTGTTTTACCAATATTTTGACTCTATCCCCAGGGAATTAGACGAAGCTGCAAAAGTTGACGGAGCTGGCTGGTTTAGGATTTACCGCAGTGTCGTAATGCCGTTATCAGGACCGGCAATCGCAACGGTAGCTATCCTAACATTCTTGCCAGCATGGAACTCCTACCTCTGGCCGCTGATGTCCGTCCAAAGTGAAGAGCTTAGGCCGGCCATGGTGGGTATTGATTACTTCAAGCAGTTAAATGTGTCTTGGGGACAGATTATGGCCTATGCCACATTGATTACTGCGCCAGTGTTGGTTATGTTCATCGCGTTCCAACGTCAGTTCATTAGCTCAATCGCTTCCTCCGGCGTGAAAGGTTAGTCGAAGTGCTTAAATTGCCTGACTCTTGGGTATGGGACTTTTGGTTAGTAGATGACGGCACGGATTATCATGCGTTCTTCCTGTTCGCGTCGAAAGCACTCCATGACCCTATCCTTCGCCACAATAGAGCTGGAATAGGCCATGCCATCTCCAAAGATTTGGTGCACTGGCAACGAGTGGATGATGCTCTTGTTCATTCAGATGCCCCAGCTTTTGACGACACTGCCTGCTGGACTGGCAGCGTCGTTAAAAACCCGTCCGGCAGCTGGGAAATGTTCTATACCGGTATTAGTGAACGCGACGGCAATTTAATTCAAAAGATTGGGCGGGCTTCGTCGAAAGATCTAATCACCTGGCACAAAAAAGGCATGGTGCTTGAAGCCGATAGAAATTGGTACGAAATGGCTGACGAAGGCGAATGGCCGGACGAGCATTTCCGAGACCCCTGGGTGTTCAAACACACCGACGGTGACTGGCACATGCTTTTGACAGCACGCCAGATTGCTCCTCACAGCCACCATGCTGGCGTTATTGGGCATGCGGTCTCCACCGATTTGGAAAACTGGACATTGCGTGAGCCACTATCCAACCCCGACGCGGGCTTTGGGCACCTCGAAGTGTGCAATACCTTCCAATTAGGCAACGAATGGTTCCTAATTTTTAATTGCCTGGACACAGAGCTAGACAAAGGGTATCGACCAGATACTAAAGGCGGGATTTGGGTAGCGAAAGCGGCCAGCCCGCTAGGCCCATTCGATTTAGCGAATGCTCGAGTGCTAGCCGACCCACGATTATATGTTGGGAAAATAATTACCGACAGACAAACTGGTCAGCCAATGTTCATGGCATTTAGAAATACTGACCCCGATGGCACTTTCCACGGATATTTGATCGACCCAATCCTTGTCTCAATCCAAGACGGTTGGCCGACGCTAGAAGCCGGTGCCTTTGACTAGATGTGACGAACCAGATACCCAGATAACTCTGTCACGAAGGTGCGGGAAATCTGATTCGCCAGCCTGTCAGGCCGTCACAAGGCGTTCTACGTTGGGTAGCTCTCGGTTACGTGCTTGGCTTAGGTCATATGCAGTCTGCATATCAAGCCAAAGCCGAGCATTGCCAATGCCCGCTAACTCTAACCGCAAAGCCAGGTTCGGCGTCAAAGCTGCTTTGCCGCTCAAAACGCGCGATAGCGTAACCCTAGAAACGCCAAGCTTCTGGCTCGCCCTCGTCACGGAAATGCCCAGTTCGTCCAGGAAATCCTCACGAATTACAGCCCCCGGATACACCGGATTCTTCATGCTCAACGCTCTCACCCTCTCTAGTGGTAGTCGAGATAGTCCACTTCGCGTATCTGATGAATCAAACTTAACCCGACTACTACAATCAGAAATCCTGCAAAAATTGCAATGATTTTCCCCATTTCTTCGCCGAACAGACGGAGCGTGAATACGTAATCTCCTAAGAGACACGCCAAAATTAAATTTGTGGGCAACAGAACTCGGAAAGAATGCGTAAACCATTTCCTATATTTACGCCAATAAAGAACCCAAGGTGACAGGCCGCTCCCGTTTGTAAAACGCTCATGCGCTGTACCCATGAGCGCACACGTAGCTGGGGCAAAACCTACAACAACGAAGCCGAGCGTGAGACCAAACATCCAGGCAACCGATAGAAGAAACCAATCCATGACTAGTTGACAAAAACCAGTGAGTCGTTCCCAAACCGACCTCATGCAGACGTCTCCTTAGTACATTGACAAAACCATAACGGCACGAGCAACAGACCATCTATTTCCCGACCCAAATAAGTGAAACAAGCTGTGTGACTGTCACACGACCACCTAACAATGCTCGTGAACTCCTCTGGTTGCTGAGATATCGTCGGCGGGCTAACGCACATGGTAAACCTAGTCAATAAACGTACGATAGTAGTTAATATACAGTGAGCAGAATTACTATTTCACCAACGCGAGCGCCTGCAATCAGCTCACCAGTCCCAAGAAGAGAAAGACCTAAAGACATGACAAACGTAAACACTCCGATTTAGAACCGCTTACACGGGGCGCTTTTTGGACGCGCTTAATTCAGTCGCGAAAGAGCTGAATATCAGACATACTCCCCCTTCCAAGCTCGGACAGCTCTATTCTTAACGTCATGTTAACCGCTAGATCGCTTTACGATAGACGACACTGAAAAGCACAACCTGGCAATCTAAGGTTTCTGTCGTGTCATAAAAACAATCTGCATTTCAACGCAGCTAATCCTGATGAATCAAACGCTTCATCACCTTGCACACGTTTTCGGACGTAAACCCAAACTCTTTGGCTAGTACGTCCGGCGGAGCCGAAGCGCCAAAGGTTTCTATGGCAACGGTTTCATCCCCAGGACGTAGAACTCGATACCAACTCATTGGATTAGCCGCTTCCACGACAATTCGTGGAATGTTGGTTGGTGCCACACTTTGCCAATCGGCAGGCGTCCAATCCTCCAAGGCACTAACATCGGGAACCGAAACTACAGTTGCCGCTATACCACAGTGATTAGCTGCCTCCAGCGAGATACCAACCTCGCTACCAGAAGCAAATAATGCAACTTTAGGCTCAGGATCACTATGCACCACGTAGGCACCCTCATTAGGCCAAAATGTCTGTTGCTTAGGAAGCTGCGGTAGATCAGGGCGCGAGAGAATTAGCGCAGTTGGTTTTGGATCCAGAATAATTTCCCTCCACGCATTGATGGTTTCCCTCATATCCGCCGGCCGCAACACGCGCAGCCCAGGTATCGCCCGCAATGCTGGCAAAATCTCGATTGGCTGGTGAGTAGGCCCATCTTCACCAATTAGCACGCTGTCATGGCTGAAGATGAACAGTGAGGGTAGCCCCTGAAGCGACGCCATTCGGATGGCATTCATCTGGTAGCTAGCGAACATCATGAACGTAGATCCAAATGGCAAAAGAATCGAGTGCGCAGCAATACCATTGACAATTGCACCCATGGCATGCTCTCTGACACCAAACCTTAGGTTGGCTCCAGACGGGTGATCTTTACCGAAAACGCCAGCCGATCCACGTCTAACGCCAGTCGCTTCCTCGAGATCAGCTGATCCACCGATAAGCATTGGCGTCTTTTCAGCCAGATAGGCCAAGACTGCTTCACTAGTTCTTCTAGTGGCCATTGGCTTATCGGGAATTTGGATGCTCGACAGCTCCTCACAAACATTGCCCCAACCTTGCCAACACCCATTCTCGAACATTCTGAGAACTTCAGTACTAATGACCGACAGCCAGCGCTCGCGCTTGGCCTTATTCGAAGCGACTACCTCATCCCAAAATTGCGAGACCTCTTCTGGAACAAAAAATCCATTCTCGCTGGCTACACCGATACTGGCTCTAGTCTCGTCATAGATATCTGACGATGGCGAGCCACCATGACATGCAGAAGTACCCGCCAGCGGAGAGCCGGCACCGATTAAGCTCTTCACACGTATCAGAGTCGGCTTGGAAGACTGAGATTTCGCTTCTTTAATGGCTGCATCAATGGAGGCAATATCCATACCATCTTCTACAGTCACTACATTCCAACCCACTGCTTGCCATGACGCGCAAATCGCATCCGATGACAGTACTTCACTAGCATGAGAATCAATGACAACATCGTTATCATCGTAGAAAACTATTAATCGATCAAGCCCCCAGATACCTGCAAGAGAGGCTGCTTCATAGCTAATCCCCTCCATTAAGTCGCCATCTGAAGCTAACACGTAAACATAGTGGTCTATCGAACCGCTAGGCAAAGTCGCTCGAAGATAGCGCTCCGCTACGGCTAACCCAACCCCGTTGGCCACACCCTGCCCCAATGGTCCTGTTGTCACTTCAACGCCGGGAGTTACTCCCCTCTCAGGATGACCCGGAGTTTTTGAACCAAGCTTCCGGAAACTCTTCAAATCATCAAGGCTAACATCGTATTTCGCCAGATGGAGTTGCGCATATAGCATCGCACTTCCATGTCCTGCAGATAATACAAACCTGTCGCGGTTCGCCCATTCTGGATGAAACGGATCGAAGCTCAGATGTCTAGAAAAAATAGTGTGGATTATCGCCGCTGCACCTAGTGGAAAACCAAAATGACCTGATTTCGCCCTGTAAACCTGATCTAGACTTAGTAACCGCAAAGTGTTTACAGAATCTGCCTCAAGGTGCGAACAATTAGTAGGATATTTTTTCATGTGAGCTTGGTCTCATCCTTTTGTAGCACCGGAAGCTAGCCCGGAAACGATGTATTTCTGTGCAAACAGGGAAAAAGCGAAGATAGGCAAGGTCATGAGGACTGCCGCCGCCATTAAACCGCCCCAATCAATACTTGCGTAACCAACGAAGTCAAACAGCGCAACTGGCAAAGTCTTTTTTGTAGATGCACCGAGAATCATAGAAAACAACAATTGATTCCACGAAAAGATAAATGAAAGCAATGATGCTGTGGCAATGCCAGGAACCGACATGGGAAGCACAATTCGAACAAAAGCTCCGGCACGAGAAAGACCATCAACGCGACCAGCTTCTTCCATATCCGTTGGCACGCCATCGAAGAAACTAATCATGATCCAGATAACCATCGGCATCGTGATTACCATATGGCTCATTATCAGCGAGAAATAAGAACCCACTAACTTGAATTTGGTCAGCAATATGTACCACGGGACAAGGTATGTAATTCCCGGGAGCATCCTGACCAGCAACAACACAACACTGGTAGTACGCATCGTAAACCTGGCAATAACGTAGGCTGCCGGCAAGCCGATAAGAAGCGAGACCAAAGTCGCCCCAACGGCAACAACAATGGAATGCCATGCAGACTGCGGAATATTACTGGCTGTCATGACCGTTTGGTAATTACGAAACGTTGCGTCGAAAATGAATAATTTATCTGGATTATAAATATCTACATTTAGTTTGAATGATGACAAAATCATCCAGACAATAGGAAACGCACACACCAACGCTACAAAAGTAATCGCAATCCCACGAAAGATATCAAAGGCATTAACTTTTTTGCGTCGAATAGATCGCTGCTGCAATTGTGTAACACTCATTTCAAGACCCGTTCCGCTTGCGTCTGAACTTTACTGGTAAGCAGGGTGACCGCTAGCACTATTGCTATGAACACGACAATAACTGCTGAAGACTTACCAAAATTCGTGTACTCGAAGGCCTGCATGAATCCGTAAATATTCAAAGTTTCAGTTGCCGTACCAGGACCGCCTTTGGTCGTGGAATAGATCAAATCGAAGGTCTTTAAGGAGTCTACAAGCCGCAATACGATAGCGGAAAACATCGACGGCAGCATCAGTGGAAACGTTAAGTGCCAGAAACGCTGCCAAGCAGACGCACCATCAACTATCGCCGCCTCGTAAGGATCCTCTGGCAGCGCAGTCAGTCCGGCTAACAGAATCAAAATCATCATAGGCGTCCACTGCCAAATATCGACAAGAATGAGCCAACCGAGTGCATGTTTTGGATCAGCCAAGAATTGCTGAGCCGGTAAACCTAGCTGATTAAAAACGATATTCATGATGCCAATATTTGGATCAAGAATCAGCATCCAAGCCATAGCTATCGCAACTGGTGTGGCGACAACCGGAAGTAAAATAACCGTCCGAACCAGACGTTCCCCACGAAATGGTTTACGTAATAATAATGCGACTAGGTACCCAAGGAACACCTCAACGAATACTGTCACAACCGTAAAACCTAAAGTTCGCCAGATAGCCGGAACAAACCTTGGGTCAGTTGTGAACATCGCCACATAGTTACCCAAACCCAACCATCGTGGTTCATTCAACGCGCTTCCACTCCACGCGGTAAAACTGACATAAACCGTGTACAGCAAAGGGAAAATAAGAACTAACGCTGTGTATATGATGGCCGGCGCAATGAACGTAGTCTTAATGTGTTTGTTCACAAAATTCATACTGATCCGCCTTCAAAGGCTGGGTTGAGAATCACTTATCGCGATTCTCAACCCAGTCGTTAAATAATTGTGTTCTTTATGAGATATTAAATTCTTGCTTTTCGGCATCAATGAGCGCTTGGAACGAGGTGTTCGCTGTGTCAGCTGCAGCCTGGACGTCGCCGCCCTGGATCGCAGCCACAATCACTTCGCCAATTGCATCTCGAGCCTCACCAACTTTAACGATGCGTGGTCGGTCGTAGGATACGCCGTTCTCATTTCCATATTGGACGGCCTTAATAACCTCTTCAGGGAAGAAATCTTTGGTTTGCTGAGCTTCCCAAGCAGAATTTCTAGCACCCATTACGCCCACACCTTGCATCTCGGCAGCCATTTCTTTACTGGTAGCCCACTTGACGAATTCCCAAGCGCCTTCCTTGTTGTCGCTGAAAGCACTAATGCCAAGAGCCTGCGGAGTTACCGCAGAGGTCAGTGCCGGAGAGATGGCAAAGCCAACTTGTTCCTTAGTTAGGGTGGACTTTTCCGGATCGATGAATTCTGGCCAACGATCGTCACCTTCAATTAACATGGCAGTTTTACCCTGCTGGAAGAGTGCACTGCATTCGGCCCATGACATGTTCAGAACACCGTCTGGCCCGGATTCTCTGAGCAAATCTCCGTAGTAACTGAATGCCTTAACTGCTTCGGGCGAGTTAATGGTGGCATCACCGTAAGGCTTCTTCCCCTTGTTCCAATCGCCATCGAATTTATAAAGGAATTGAGCCCACGTAGTTACAGCCTGAGCACGCTGTCCGCGCATACAGATGCCAGCAGTGTCACCATCTTTCAATGCAGCAGCCGCAGCCTTAAGCTCATCAAGGTTAGTCGGAACTTCTACCCCTTTTGCAGCCAGTAGATCTTTACGATAAAAAAGCATCTGGCGAGCTGTTGCCACAGGTACAGCTAAAACCTCGCCGTCGGAATTCGTTACAGCTTGCTTGGCAGCTGCGCCGAAATCATCCCATTCAAATGAGTCTTCCTTAACCTTGTCACTAAGATCCTCAATCCATCCGTTATTACTAAACTGAGCTAGATCCTGAGGAGGACGGAAAAGGAACACATCAGTCGTGGAATTGGCAGCCCCGAATTCCACCCTGAGTTGCTGAGATACTTGATCCTCATTCAAACTTGTGATGTTAACTTTGATGCCAGTTTGCTCTTCAAACTCACTTAGCTTTTCTTGTACATGATCGGTAAGCGCGTGTGGAGACATCATCACATCTAGGGTTTTAGTATCACCCTCGTTTTGCTCAGATCCACCGCCACAGGCGCTTAAAGTAGCCGCCAGGGCAAGGGCTAATAGGCCGGCACCCAGCCTAACTACATTCTTTTTCACCATCTCAACATCCTTGTTGGTCTGTCTCTATGACAACCATTGCCACAGGTTAGGTGGAAATAAGTCAACCACCCAGGTAACGCGATGTCAATGAATGATTAGTTACATTTGTATAACCTTTATGGATATTCGCCTGACTAGGTCTTTTAAGAGGTGACATTTATTTACAAATGAACTTGATAATGCTTAAATCATGAATATGGAATCAAGCTCGGCGTTAGGCGACTTCAAAATCAATCGAAAAAGTGCGGTACCGCTGTACAAGCAGCTTGCAGCACAAATTGAATCAGCAATAGTAGACGGCAAGCTAGAGAATGGAACTATGCTCGCAGCCGAGACAACCATCGCAGAGCAACTGTCAATGTCACGACCTACAGTCAGAAAATCCATCCAATCTTTAGTCGAGAAGGGATTGTTAGAAAGAACTCGTGGGGTTGGCACCGAAATCCGATTCCCTGCAAATAATGAATACTCCAACTTCGTAGAAGAAAAACTGCGGACTTCATCAGGATGTCTTGGACTAATTGTCCCAGATGGCTCCAATCCTTTTTTTAGCGAAATAGCTCAAGTCGTACAAAACCAAGCCTGGCAACGTGGCTGGCTAACCATTTGGGCCGATTCCGGAGAACGCCTAGAAATGGAGCGCACTCTAATAAAAGCAATCGCTCAAAAATCCGCCGGCCTAATTCTTGCTTCTCCAAGATTGGATGACGATACGTTACAAACGGCAGTTGATGACACCAAAATCGTCACCATAAATAGGACTATTAGGAATGACCCGCACGTTTTAGTCGATGTAACAACAGGGATGCACCAAGCCGTATCCCACCTGGCCGCTCTCGGACACAAGAAGATCGGCTACTTAGGTGGCCCCCCGCATTCCAGGTCGGATCAGCTGATTAAAGAAACCTTAACTAGAACATGTAAAAAACTCGGCATAGATTTTCAAGTTATTGGCCAAGTCAGCCCAAACCACCGAGGTGGCTACTCTGCTGGCGATCTGATCAGACCCTCCGGTGTAACCGCTGTCATAACACATAATGATTTAATTGCCATTGGACTAATGGCTAGATTGACGGAAAGAGGTGTAAGAGTGCCTAAAGATATTAGCGTTATAGGAACTGACGACATTCCATTTAGCTCAATACTGAATCCATCCCTTACTACGGTATCTATCAATCGACACACGATTGCACAAAGTGCTATCGATTTGCTATTAAGCACCATTGACGGAATAGAGCCCCCTTCACGATCACTTCACGTAGCGACTCAACTAGTGGTCAGACAAAGTAGTGGTTTGGTTTCCTTTTCAAAAGGGTAATTTTGGAAGTTTCGTCAGCATTAATTAACATTTACCCCCATATCTGTCGCGTTCAGCGACAGATATCCATGGGAACATGTCCAATAACCTTGCGTACCTGTCAACATTAGAATGGGAAAATAGCGAGCACACAGAGCTCTTTCCTAATTACTCCCAACCCTGACAGTAAATAACCTAATGACCGCACATGAATCACCGCTGATATAAAAACATTTATATAGTAACAGTAAACGCGCGGGTCGCCCTCCATCAGGAGTGGCGACCCACGCGTTTATCGTTAGGAACTGCTACTAGTGGTTCATCGCGAGTTGCGGATGGTTTAGGAACATATCTTGTTGTTCCTTATTGATCTTCGTGATTCCAATGCCAGTCAGAGCAAGAATCGAGGCAAAGATCATGCCGCACCAGTTCACAACCGCCCACGGCGCATATTCGACGGTCGCGACTCCAAGCGTTCCAGCCATATAAGCGCCAGCCGCAGTCCAAGGAATCAACGTCTCAGTCACCGTCACAGAGTCCTCAAGAGTACGTGACAGAACCTTCGGGTGAATACCACGCTTGATATACGCCTCACGCAGCATCTCACCTGGCATCACGATCGACACCTGACCGTTGCATGTAGATGCGATGGTTACCAAGCAGATAACAATCGTCAAGATAATGAGCGACGAGGTATTCCTCGCAACCTTGAGCAAACGTTCTACTACCCAGTCCAGAGCGCCCATCTTGGAGACGACGCCTGCAAATGACAGCGCCAAGAAAGCGATGAGCAGCGTGCCCATCATGGATGCCATTCCGCCTCGTTCAAGCAACCGCGAAATGTCTTCTGGCGCATTTGCAGCAGCTTCAGCATTAGGAATCATGTCCAGGCTAAAACCGCTCACGGACGAGTCAATGATTGATTTCAAAGATTGGCCCTGGAAAATGGCGGCGTTAAACATAGCAATCACGGAAGCAAGAATCATGACAGGGATTGTCGGCTTACGCAGCATGGAACCGATAAGCACGATCAGCAGCGGAATAAGCAGCCACAAATTCCATGTGTAGTTTTGCTCAAGGAATCCATTAATGGCAGCAACGGATGCTTCCACGTCTGCCCCGCCACCGCCAGTGGAGGCACGACCGGCAGTCATAAAGACAATAATTGACACGATGTAGGCCGGCCCGGTTGTCCACAACATATTTGCGATGTGCGTGTACAGGTTGACGCCAGCAGTCAGCGCCGCAAGGTTCGTCGTATCAGAAAGTGGCGACATCTTGTCACCGAAATATGCACCTGCAATGACGGCTCCCGCAACAACCGGAAGGTTGGCATTCAGCCCGATAGCCACACCCATAAACGCAACACCAACTGTGCCCGCAGATCCCCATGAAGTACCGGTTGCGATCGAGGTGATAGAGGTGACAAGTAGCGCTGTAACAGCGAGCCACTCAGGTGAAATAATTTCCAAACCGTAATAGATAATCATCGGAATTGTTCCACCAGCAATCCAGGTGCCGATCAGGAAACCAACCGTCACAAGGATAAGAAAGGCAGGCATGACCTTGGCGATTTTCTCGGAAATCGCATCCATTAGGTCATCAAATGTGTGCCCAAGGTAAATAGCAATTCCACCAGCGATAAACGTTGACGCGATAATCAGCGGTTCAGCCGGCAGACCGAAACCGATGTAACCGACGGCGAGCAGCAAGAACATCGAAAAAATCGGCGCGATCGCAAGAATCCCATTAGGCTTGCGAGGTTCACGAATCTGTGGTGAGGCGGTCTGCGCGTCATCTGTTTCGCGCTCGCGCTTAGGGAACTTTGACATCAGTACTCCTCTGTACCTGACGGATATTAGTGCGTTGGTGAACTGCGTATCAGCCATGCCCCAACTCCATCGAAGTGGCAATGGGCTGAACAATCCACGCGAACAATCCCCCGTAGTCTAGCCGACAACTTTGGGTTAGGAAGCTTAAGCCTCAATAGCGGGGGTGAGATCCTGAACGAATGGCACTCGAGCGGCTGAAACTAAAGCCTCAGAGTTAGCCATTCCGGGTGCTGGGGTACCCATGGCGGACAAAGATGCACATGCCGAACCAATAGCAAATAAACCAGGCACTATTTCACCTCGACTTAGAGCATGCTGGTCAGCATCAACACTGACACCACCCTTAGTGCCGTTGTCAGCGGGGAAGATGCGGGTCGCATAGAAGGGCGGCTGAGCTAAAGGCGCTAACCCATTGGCTGAGCCTAGCAACCTCACAGCCCCACCCTGGGATACCGGACGAGAAAAGTCCAAGTCGGCGCCGAGGTCACAGAACTGCTTTACGCGAGTCGCAGTTTCCACCAAACTTGAAACCGGCAGATGAGTTAATCGTGCTAAATCTTCTAGGCTGCGCGATGAGATAATCGTTTGCTTATCTTGCAGACGTTTAGGAATGCGTCCAGGACGAAGCGTACCGAGGGACACAGATTTACGGTACCGCGAATCGAAAATCAACCAACCACAGCGACCGCGTAACGCTTGATGGATTACCTCTGGGGGAGCTGATTCATTGCAGAATCTTTTCCCCAGCTCATCAACCAGGATTCCTCCTGGGGCAACCAAAGCTTTAGTAGCGTCAACCATCTTGCCAGTGATGACGTCAACCATCCCCGGCAGCCCCCACACCGAAGACATGGCATCAACATCTAAGCCCGCATCTTCAACAGCATTAATTACTCTCGCATCCTGGTTCGCCAGCGACCATTCGACACGAGTACCCGGTAGATAACGTCGCCGCAACTTTGCGTCATTAGCGAACCCACCTTCAGCCAAGATGATGGCGCTATTGGCGCCAATCACTACTTGACGGCCAGCTCGCCAAACCTTCACAGCCGCTGCCCGAGCATTAGTAAAAACTAAACCGGCGAGCCGAGCATCCAGCCAAGTGGTCACCTCTTGGGATCGACATACAACCGCCAACCTTGAGGCCAGACCGCTTTGCTTTTGGCTCAACATGCTTTTTGCCACGCGCCAAACTCGGCCTTTCTTAGCCCCATCTGCCAAACGAGGGTAATAGTCAGACTGGTTAGTAAGAGCTGTTTTTACACCAACTTCATCAAGCCAGGAAATCAATCCCGGCGCAGTTTGAGCAAAAGCATGACGGCGCTCAGTTTGCATCAAAGTCGCTGAACCAGCGACATGATCTAAATAGTTGCGTCCACTCGGATAATCTTCAGGAACCCAAACCAAGCCATCATCATTTCCTGGGTCACCCAGGACGATAACCTCAAGCCCAGCTCTCCTGGCACGCAGAGCGCACGCCAAACCAGCAACGCTAGAGCCGACGATAACTACATCGGTCAAATAATTTCGGCTCATAGCTCCAAAGCGAGCTGCTCGCGTACTTGGCCGCGCATAACCTTGCCCAACATAGAACGGGGCAAATCATCAACGACCACAAAGCGACGCGGCACCTTGTAGGCCGTCAAATATTGTTTTGTCCACTTACGAACTTTTTCTTGGTCGATAGTTGCCCCATCCTTGAGGATCACGGCTGCCACCACCTGCTCGTCACCGCGAGATTGTTTCACTCCAACCACCGCAACATCATCGATTGCTGGATGATTAAGCAACACTTCTTCAACCTCTGTTGGGCTGACATTGAAACCGCCAGTAATGATGATCTCTTTCTTGCGGTCAACGATGGTAACGAAGCCATCCTCGTCTTGAGTAACCATATCGCCGGTATGCAGCCAACCGTTTTTAAGAATGAGGGCGGTTTCCTCCGGGTTTCGCCAATAACCTTTAGTGATTTGGGGACCCTTCAACATCAATTCCCCAACTTCACCCTGGGCGACTTCTTGACCGTCGTCGTCCACCACCTTCATTAGCGTTGACGGGAAAGGTATCCCAATAGTTCCTGGTTTGCGGGTAGGACCCCAGAAAGGATTACCTAAAGCAACAGGCGCAGCCTCAGTCAGACCATAGCCTTCAACAAGCAAACCGCCGGTAACTTCCTCCCACAATTTCCTAGATGACTCCGGCAACACCATCGCACCAGAAATGCACCATTTACACGTGGACAAATCCAACCCACGTTCTTTGGCGCCCTCAGCTAGTCGATCAAAAATAAGCGGAACTGCACACATATTGGTTGGCGGATATTTCTTCAACGAATCAAGCATCAAAGACACCTCGGGCTTGGGGAACATCACCTGACGCATCTGCTTCAGCACCCCGAAAGTGCCGTGCACTGTCACCCCGAAAGCGTGAAAGATTGGCAATGCTGCATAGCTGGTTTCCTTACCATTCCTGGCCTCATTCATCCACGCAGCACCCTGAAGTGCATTCGAGTACAAGTTGAAGTGAGTCAGCATGGCACCCTTCGGTTTACCTGTTGTACCCGAGGTGTATTGAATCGCAGCTAAATCATCAACCCTAGGTTTTGGAACATTACGACCTATCGGCTTGGACGCCAGCAACTCCTCCCAAGTCAAAGTACCAATATCCCCGCTAGTCAAAGCCGAACGCAGTTTACGCAACTTCGGCAACGGAAGACTCAAAACTAGCTGCTTAGACTTAGGCATTGCCTTCAACAAATTAACCGAAATGATGACATTTGGACGCACTCGCTTCGGCATTTTCTTCAGCGTCTTTAATGTGGAATCCATAGCGATGGCTACCCGAGCACCATGGTCTCCGAACATTGTTGAAAGCTCGTCAGCAGTGTAAGTGGGATTGTGCTCAACAATAATCGCACCCAAGCGCCAGACAGCATACATTGCCACCAAATGCTGTGGACAATTGGGTAGCAGGATTGCCACCCGATCACCGGCTCGTACCCCAACTGAACGTAGCCCTGCCGCCACGCAGGCCACCTGCTTACCAAACTGCCGATAGCTCATTTTGGCACCGAAAAACACAGTGGCAGTTTTGCGGCCACCCTGTCTAGAAACTCGCTCAAACATCTCAGCCAACGATTCGGTTGGCAATTGGATCTGCGTTGGAGTTCCAGGCTGGTAGAACTTCGTCCAAGATGGAATATCGGCAAAGGATTCACGGCTTGACATAGCACTAAGTCTTGCACATTCAAGCATGACAAGTCGGGCGTGAAACTCCCGAA
Source organism: Vaginimicrobium propionicum (assembly GCF_900155645.1). Taxonomy (GTDB): domain Bacteria; phylum Actinomycetota; class Actinomycetes; order Propionibacteriales; family Propionibacteriaceae; genus Vaginimicrobium; species Vaginimicrobium propionicum. Next base: position 70,988 of record NZ_LT706985.1, on the reverse strand, counting down.
ATACTAGCCAACCTATTCAAGTTCGAAGCCTTGACCTGATAACTCTTGGTACGCATCCAAAAGAGTATTACCCAAAATGATCTTTGTGCCCTCGATGGGATTCGAACCCATACTGGAGCGGGTTTAAGCCGCTTGCCTCTGCCGTTGGGCTACGAGGGCCAATTTCCTAAAATAATAGCTGCTGACCAGCTTTTCCCTTAAGCATACTTAAAGCTGCGCCATCTAGCAGATCTGTTTCGCTAGCTATCAAGTCTTTTGATACTCGACGACAGATCTCGGCTACAATCAGCGCTCCAGCTCCTATCACTTGGGATCGTTCAACAGACACCGATCCGAGTTTAGCTATATCAGCCCTAGATATGCTAGTCAGCCTATCGGCAAGCCCACACATAGCTGCCAAACCATGTGTTGACCCATGAACAAGATCACGCTGGTATGTAGCTAAACCTAAATCCAAAGCCGCCATAGTAGTCACCGTGCCGGCTACCCCAATAAACGTGCCAACTTTGCTTAGCCCATTAACTTTAGACAATTGCCTTGTTATCTCATCTTTTGCGCTAGTGATCTCGGATTTTGTCGGGGGGTCATGATGAAGAAAACGCTCAGTTATTCGACGTGAACCGATATCTAGTGAAATCGCTTGGTTAATCTGCCCAGACAGGTCGCCAAGCACTAATTCGGTAGAACCACCACCAGAATCAATCACCAATACTGGATCGCGCTCGGCGTCGACTCCTGATAATGCTCCGGCGAAAGACAACTGAGCTTCTTCATCGCCGCTGATCAGCTCAACACGGATCCCTAACACATCTCTAACTTGGTCGAAAAAATCATCGCGATTTTTAGCATCCCTGGACGCAGAGGTTGCAACGAAGCGCGCCTTGGTACAGCCGTTATCTCGGATAATAGGTAGATATTCGCGGATGGCTGACATAGCCCGCTGGATAGCTTGCGGGGCGAACTGTCCAGTTGAATCAACTCCCTGACCAAGGTTGACATAGCGAAGCTCGCGGGCATACTCACGTAATCTGCCAGATTCCAGACTGGCCACCAGCAATCTCACAGTATTCGTGCCGGCATCTAAGACGGCAACTTTGGTCACAATTCTTGCCTTCCTGCAATCTGGCAAGGATGCTGACACACATCACCAATCATTTTTATAACGAGATCCCCAATGGGGTTTACTCCTGCCCCAGCAGCCAATGCATGACCAACTAGAGCGTGCAAACATTTCACGCGGTTAGGCATTCCGCCAGCACTTATTCCAGCAATCTCAGTAACTGGTTCACCCAATTTAGCGGCCAAGATTTCACGATCTTTCAGATAAGACTCGTGAGCTTGACGATAAACAGCAGCTAAATCGCGATCATAAGCTAGCTTGTCACTAAGTTCGGCCATCAAACCGCTCGCCTCTAACCTAGAGCAGGCCAGCACATATCCAGGATGTGTTAGATAGAAAGTGGTCGGGAATGGTTGCCCGGTATCTAACCTAGGATAGGTAGCCAGCACCCCAGGCATCCCGCACTGGCACCGCCAAGCAATACCAGCCACCGAACGCACTGGCCTACCTAATTGCGCAGAAACAATATCAAGATCGTCTTTGCTAGGCATTTCAAGCTTCATCGTGGCTCTTCTTCGGGTGCTGTAATAGTTGTCGGCTCTGGCTTCTTAGGTTGCGGATCGTCTGCAGTGCGAATCGTCCCCCACATTTTCTCAAACCAAATACCGCCTGAATATTCACCCGGCGGCAGGCTCTCATCTTCAGTTATCTGTTCAGTTTCGCCGAACAGTTTGCCGTCTGGTCCTATGACTTGATAACCGATTTCGCCGGGCAGCACCCACCCTAATCTGGCTCGAGCTTGAGTCTTGACGTATTCCGGATCTTCCCAACGCGCCAATTCGTCTTGTAAATCATCAATATGAGACTGTCTGGTAACTATTTCTTGGCGGGTAGCGGAAATATCCCTTTCGGTCGAGAAAAAAACTCGCAAAGTATTCACATAAGAGCAAAACAACACCACGAGTACCCCAAAAAACGCCATCGCGCGTTTAGTAACTCGAAAGCTACGACGCTCAGTGGTTTTGGGAACAGATTGACTCTCTTGAGTCAGAATAGCCGTAGCATCAGCACTTTTACTCGACGATCTCTGAATGCGCGCCACCGTACGAGACGATGGGGTGTCCCGACCTCTACTTGGTCTTTTAGTGCTAGCCACGCGCTAAGTCTAGCCGCCGAACTCTAACAAACAGGTTAGGCGCCAGCCACAACGATAACTGCCGCCGGTTAGATAACCGGCGGCAGTTATTTATGGTGTCTTTTTCAGACGAATAATCGTTACCACTTCTTTGGGTCGAAACGTGGGAAGGCTTTAGCGCCAGCATAGGCGGCTGTCTCCCCTAGCTCTTCCTCGATACGGATCAACTGGTTGTATTTAGCGATCCGCTCGCCACGAGCCGGAGCACCAGACTTGATCTGGCCACAGCTTAAAGCCACTGCCAAATCAGAGATTGTGGTGTCCTCGGTTTCGCCAGAACGGTGACTCATCATAGTGCTAAACCCGTTGCGGTGAGCCAAATTAACGGCATCAATGGTTTCAGTTAGGGAACCAATCTGGTTTACCTTAACCAGCAGAGCGTTAGCAACATTCGAATCAATGCCGCGCTGTAGTCGCTCCACATTAGTAACAAATAGGTCATCGCCAACTAGCTGTACTTTGTCGCCCAAACGAGCGGTAATAGCAGCCCAGCCTTCCCAGTCCTCTTCGTTTAGCGGATCCTCAATTGAAACCAGTGGGTAATCCTCAACAAGCTTCTCGTAATATTCGATCAGCTCGGCGCTAGAAACCAACTTGCCTTCGAAATTGTACTTACCGTCCTCGTAGAACTCACTAGCTGCAACGTCTAGGGCTAGGGCAACATCAACGCCTGGCTTGAACCCGGCAGCCTTGATGGCGTCCTCAATAAGATCTAAAGCCTCACGGTTAGAATCCAGGTTCGGCGCGAAACCGCCCTCATCACCTAGCCCAGTATTTAGGCCACGCTCTTTCAAGACATTCTTTAACGCGTGATAAACCTCAGCGCCTATCCGGTAAGCCTCAGCGAAGCTATCCGCGCCAATCGGGGCAATCATGAACTCTTGAATATCAACGTTAGAGTCAGCATGCGCGCCACCGTTGAGGATATTCATCATGGGCACCGGAAGCAGATTCGCGGTTGGTCCACCCAAGTATTCGTACAGACGCAAGTCAGCAGACTCTGCCGCCGCGCGAGCAACCGCTAATGAAACACCCAAAATAGCGTTGGCGCCCAGCTTGGCTTTATTCGGGGTACCGTCTAGCTCAATCATCGCCTGATCGAGACCACGCTGATCAGTGGCCTCCCAATCCAAAACTTCTTCAAAGATGGCAGTGTTCACATTCTCGACTGCCTTCAGCACACCCTTGCCACCATAACGGCCCTTGTCGCCATCACGAAGCTCAACCGCCTCGAACTGGCCAGTAGATGCACCGGAAGGAACGGCTGCCAACGCATAGGCGCCATCCTCCAAAACGACCTCAACCTCTACGGTCGGGTTGCCGCGAGAATCCAAAATCTCGCGCGCGTTAATGCTGTCAATGCTTGCCACTTTTAACCTTTCTATTGATCTTTTAATGACTAGCCTACCTGGCTGGCCTGTTCATGTCGTCAACGCCCTCGGCCTGACGAATTCGTTTCTCCAAACTACGCAAAGCATCACGAAGTGATTGCTCAGCGTCAATCCCACTAGCTTGGGCGCGCTCTACTAGATCTAATATTTTCTCACCAACGTCCCCACTGATTTCGTCGTCAGCAAGCTCGACGTCCACACCTTTTGATCTAGCCCGGTAAACCACCTTATTTGCTCTGGCCAGCGCGGGCATAGCGACCGGAATGCCATCTAGACAAGAGGTGCGTTTCTTGTCGGCGTCTTTACGAGCCTCCCAAGCCTGGTAAACATCCGAGGGTGGAAGCTGTCCCTCAAAAACCCAAGGATGACGGTGAACTAGCTTGTCACAGATCGCCCGTGCAACATCTTCGATATCGAACCGGCGTTCTTGGGACGCTATTTCAGCATGAAAAAACACCTGCAGCAGAACATCCCCTAGCTCTTCAACCAAGTGCTCGTCGTCGCCTTCCTCGATAGCGTCGACAGTCTCGGCGGTTTCTTCGATTAAGTGTTTGACTAGGGAACGGTGGGTTTGTTTAGCATCCCACGGGCATTCGCGCCGCAAGCGGTGCATGATCTTGCTCAGACGCTCAAGCTGGCTCATAAGATAACTATCGAGTCGAGACCTTAGGTAGCGAAGCCAGCTCGCCGCCACTAGGCGGAGTAATACTTAACTTGGCGGAATCCCACTGCCCAAAGCGCGGGTTAACCTTGACCTCAGCTGAATTGAAGAAGGCTTCTGCCTTATCTTCAGAATTAAGTTTTGCGATTGCCTGTCCGTAATAAGAAATCCCCATCAGCCCTCTCATGCACTCAGGATCGGTCTGAAGAGCCTGCAAACTTGGGTCGAGCCTAGCCAGATAGGATTTCTGATCGGATTCACTGATCTTGATTTGGTTAGTATCAGCAAGTTGATGGCCAAGCTCTGCCATAACCAACCAGTAAGCCATGTCGTATTTGGTCACGCCAACCTGCCCCCCGGCATCCCGTTGAGCCTGCTCGCAGCCCGCCTTTAAGCTCATCACATCATCGGCCGATATTTTCACATCATTGACGGTGGCTGCAGTACCTGGCGTCATGGAGCAGCCAGTCAAACAAGCCAACAGTAAGGCAGCGACCAAGGCTGGCAATAATTTGCGAGACTTCATGGCTATCAGTTTAGCCTTGGTTGGCGGGCAACAAGACATCGGTTACCACACGCCTTGCCCAAGCCAGCGCATCTGTACCGCTAGCAGGTTTTGGAACAAGCATTAAATTAGCTGGCTTTTTTAAGATGGTGCCCGGATAAAGACGCTGCAATCTAAGTTGTCTAGATTCGGGCAGATCAAGCGTTTTTTCACCAACTTGACGCTCAAAAATTGGGCTGAAACGAATCACATTGCCCTGAGTCACTACCTCACAAACCCCGACGCTGGCACACAGCAGGCGGAACCTGGCCACCTCAAGCAATGCTTCGGTTTGTTCAGGCACCAAGCCGTAACGGTCTTCCAGCTCTGCATGCAGATCAGCTAAATCTTGCTCACTACTAGCCTCGGCAATACGCCGATACATTTCTAAACGCAGTCGCTCAGAGCCGATGTAGTTTTCAGGCAGGTGGGCGTCCACAGGTAGTTCAATACGCATCACCGGCATATCTTCCGTAGTAGTTTCACCTTTGAAAGCTGCTACCGCATCGCCAACTAACCGCAGATAAAGATCGAAACCCACATCTGCGATGTGACCTGATTGCTGGTCGCCAAGTAAATTTCCGGCGCCACGAATCTCTAAATCCTTCATGGCTATAGCCATGCCAGCACCCAGATCAGCATTTTGGGCTAATGCGCTCAACCGCTCGTGAGCGGTTTGGCTAATTGTCTTATTAGGTGGGTAGAAGAAATAGGCGTAACCACGTTCACGAGAACGTCCTACCCGCCCGCGGAGCTGATGTAATTGAGCCAAGCCTAATCGATCAGCGTCCTCAATGATCAAAGTGTTGGCGGTAGAAATATCTAGGCCAGCCTCAACAATTGTGGTACAAACCAGCACGTCAGCTCGTCTTTCCCAAAAATCGACCATGACTTGCTCAAGCTGACGCTCACTCATTTGGCCGTGAGCTACGACAACCCTGGCTTGAGGCACTAACTCACGGATTTTTACAGCGCTTTTTTCGATATCGCTGACCCTGTTGTGGACGAAGAAAACCTGACCTTCACGGGCAAGTTCACGTCTAATTGCGGCTCCGACTTGACCGTCATCATATGGGCCGGCAAAGGTCAAAACCGGGTGCCTCTCCTCAGGTGGGGTGGCTATAGTAGACATTTCACGGATGCCAGTGACCGCCATCTCTAATGTGCGTGGAATTGGGGTCGCAGACATGGACAGTACGTCAACATTTACTCGCATTTTCTTTAGGGCTTCTTTATGCTCGACCCCGAAACGCTGCTCCTCATCAATAATTACTAAACCTAAATCCTTAAATTTAACCTTGCTAGAAAACAGTCGGTGGGTACCAATAACCACATCAACCCGCCCAGCGGCAAGATCATCAAGAGTTTTGGAGATTTCAGCTTCAGACTGGAATCTAGAAAGAGCAGCAACGCTTACTGGAAAACCGGCATAGCGATCTTCGAAAGTCGCTAGATGCTGTTGAACAAGTAAGGTAGTCGGCACTAATACCGCCACTTGTTTATTGTCTTGGACGGCTTTGAAAGCAGCCCGCACCGCGATCTCAGTCTTGCCATATCCAACGTCCCCACTGATTAACCGATCCATTGGGATGACTTGTTCCATATCATGTTTGACGTCTTGAATGGCAGCCAATTGATCAGGGGTTTCCACGTAGTTGAAGGCGTCTTCTAGCTCGCGTTGCCAAACGGTGTCTGGGCTAAAAGCGTGACCTTTGGTGGCTTGCCTGGCGGCGTAGAGCTTTATCAGGCCGGCAGCGATTGATTTAACTGCTCGTTTGGCTCTAGCCTTGCGCTGTTTCCAATCAGCTCCACCCAGCTTGTCTAGTTGTGGCACTTCACCACCAACATATTTCGTCACTAAGTCAAGTTGATCCATCGGCACATAAAGCCGATCCGGCGGCTGGCCGCGCTTAGACGGCGCATACTCTAAGACCAGATATTCCCTAGTCGCACCACGAATTGTACGCTGGGTCAGCTCAACGAAACGCCCGACGCCATGCTGGGTATGAACCAAAGGCTCGCCAATTTTCAGCTGCTCAACTACCACCTGATTTTTACGTTTGGACGGCATCCGTCTAGCGTGACGATCCCTGTCCTGGCTGCCAGTTAAATCACCCCCGGTATAAACCGCAAGTTTTGCGCCAGGAGCCCTAAACCCTCGCCTCAACTGTGAGCAAACGATAGTGACCACATGTGGCTGAGGCGAATCTGTTAACTGGCTGACCTGTTTCGCGGCGATATCGTGGTCGCCCAGCAACTCAGCGAACCGTGAGCTCAAGCCTTTACCTTCTACGCTAAGCACCGTGCCGAAACCAGACTTAACGTCATCAGCTATATGCGAAATAGCTGCCTCAACATCACCACGCCATGTTCCAGATTCGTGAATATCGAGGTTGTAACTAGATTCTGCATCAGCAGAAAATGGGCTAATAGTCCACCAATCCAACCCTTTTTCAAGGGCATGTAGACGCACATCGCCCAAGCTTTGATAGGCACTAGGGGCTAAATCGATCGGAGCCTCGCCACCAGCAGCTGCACTGACCCAACCTGCATGCAGAAAATCTTGACTGGTTCGCACTAAGTCGTCTGCTCTAGAACGCACTAATTCAGGGTCAAAAACGCAAACCAAAGCGTTTTTCGCCAATACATCGACAAGTAATTCGAGTCGCTGAGCCAACACTGGCAACAAGGATTCCATACCTTCACAGGCTTGGCCTTCAGAAATTTTCGTCAATAGCTCCCCTAACTCGGGGTGCTTTGGGATTAACGCTGCAGCACGATGTCGCACTTCATCGGTTAGGAGCAGTTCGCGGCATGGTGCCGCAATAATTTCTGACACGCTCTCAGTAGTAGAACGTTGATCTGCGACAGAAAAATAGGTAATTGAGTCAACTTCGTCACCGAAGAAATCTATCCGCAATGGATGCGTACAAGAGGGTGGAAACACGTCTGCGATACCGCCTCTAATCGCAAACTCGCCTCGACGCTCAACCAGATCAACCCTGGAATATGCCGCTGCCACTAGATCTTTTGATAGCTCTTCAAGGGGATATTCGTCACCGACTTTAACCTTAACGACAGGCAACTTACCCAAGTCGCCTGCTTGAGGTTGGAGCACTGCACGAATCGGTGCAACGATGATTTTTGGCGCGCCCAACTCGTCATTCCCAGCAAGCCGACGCAACACAGTCAGGCGTTTGGCTACCGTATCGGAACGCGGGGATAACCGTTCATGTGGCAGCGTTTCCCAGGCTGGGTAATAGCAGACAAGGGATTGACCAATAAGGGAACCTAACTCATCTACTAGTTGTTCTGCCTGCCGAAAAGTTGCGGTAACGATGAGCAGCGGACGCTTTTTTGCTATTGCGGCGCACAACGTGGCTCTAGCTGAAATCGGGCAAGATAAATCCACCTGACCAACACCAGCTGAGGCATCATTAATAACCTGCCCCACCCCAGGATCCTTGGTGATGGCTTGAATCAGGCCAGAAATAGCTGCGCTCACTTCAGCAAGTTTAGTCATCTGCTCGGTTTAGCTATTGAACTGGTTTTGCGCACTGGCTAAACCGGACGAGATTAGAGTAAAACAAGCATCAGCAGCTATCGAGATTTCGGTTTCTAGCTCGGCGCGCTGATTAGTCGGGAAACGCCCCAGTACATAATCTGCGCTAGACATTTTGCCGGGTGGACGTCCAATGCCGATGCGCACCCGCAAGAAATCACCGGTTGCTAAATGGGAACGAATAGATTTCAACCCGTTGTGGCCATTATCAGAGCCACCCAATTTCATGCGTAAGCGGCCAAAATCCAGATCCAACTCGTCGTGAACTACGACAATGTGGTCTGGTTGTAGACGAAAAAATCGCGCGAGTTTCCCAACAGCTTGACCGGACTCGTTCATGAAAGTTAACGGTTTAACGAGCACCAATTTCTCACCACCGGCGACACCGAGGCCAGCCGAACTAAATACAGTTTCAGCGACCTCGGCACGAACTCCAGACGCGGTATTGAAATTAACCGACGCCTGACCGGCAAGCTTATCAGCGACCATAAAACCGACATTATGCCTAGTAGAGGCATATTTTGGGCCTGGGTTCCCAAGCCCAACGATCATCCAGGTCACAGCCTAGGCTACTTTTCTTCCTCTTCGGATTCTTCCTCAGCTTCAGTCTCTTCTTCCTCAGCAGTCTCTGGCTCAGCCGGTTCCTCATCTGGGATAGAGATGGAGATAACCAAAGTCTCTGGGTCTTCGGCTAGCTCGACACCTTCTGGCAACTTAACATCGCCAGCAGTGACTTGGGAATCCAGATCGAAGCCAGCCACGGAAACCTCAACTTCACGCGGAATGTTAGTAGCCTCAGCGCTAACCGTAAGCTCGGTACGCTCGTTGTTAACAACCAAGGTGACGTCGGACATCTTGTCTTCATCGACAACGATGATCGGGATTTCGACGACAACGCGTTCACCGCGTTTGACCACGACAAGGTCGACATGCTGAATATCGTTGGTTACCGGATGACGCTGAATTTGTTTCGGTAACGCCAAATGTTCTTGGGAATCGCCGAGAGCCAAAGTCAACAAAGCGTTCGAGTTACGCAACGCCAACATAGTTTCATGACCCGGCAAAGTTAAATGCACTGGATCAGAGCCGTGCCCATATAGGACGGCAGGAATTTTCTTGTCGCGACGGACTCGGCGGGATGCACCCTTGCCAAATTCTTCGCGCAGTTCAACGTCTAGTTTTACTTCGTTAGGCATTATCGTCTCCTTAAAACCTCTGGTTGTCATTGGCTAGGAGCTGCCCATCAAAAAGTTGCAAAGCTAAACAGCCTGCTCTAGTCGATAACGGGTGTAGACCCCTCGCCAAGCAGGCTTGAGTTTAGTAAAAACTGTCTCGTGACGCCAATCAAGCTGTTGAAGTCACGCAAACTATCAACCAATTTTTTCTGGGAATAGAGACGCTACCGAACCGTCCTCGAAAACTTCGTGAATAGCTTTGGCAAGTAACGGTGCAATGGAAAGCTGCGTCAGGCTAGGAATGTTGATGTCCTTGCGGATAGGCAAGGTATTCGTGCAGATTACTTCCTCGAAACCAGCAGCGTTCAGTCTCTCCTGAGCCGGATCTGACAAGATAGCGTGCGTTGTGGCAACAATCACCTTGGCTGCACCGTGGGCGCGCAGCGCCTCGCCGGCCTGACAAATAGTGCCAGCAGTATCAATCATGTCATCAACAATTAGACACGTACGCCCCTCAACACGACCGACAACCTCGTGAACTCTTACTTGATTAGCCACTCTCGGGTCATGACGTTTGTGAATAATGGCCAGCGGGGCGTGCAATCTATCTGACCAGTTATCTGCCAAGCGAACTCTGCCAGCGTCCGGGCTGACAATCGTCATATCCTTAGTGTCGTATTTCTTTTCGACATAATCGGCCAGCACCGGCATACCCGAAAGGTGATCGAGCGGACCATCGAAAAAGCCTTGAATTTGGGCAGTGTGCAGGTCGACACTCATTATGCGGTCGGCGCCAGCAGCACGATATAGATCCGCGACTAGCCTCGCAGAGATTGGCTCACGGCCAAGGTGTTTTTTGTCTTGACGGGCATATGGGTAAAACGGCGCAACAACGGTAATTCGTTTAGCTGAGGCGCGTTTCAGCGCATCAACCATGATCAGCTGCTCCATAAGATATTCATTGACCGGAGAAACGTGGGATTGGATAACGAAAGCGTCCGAACCACGCACTGACTCTTCATAACGAACGTAAACCTCAGAGTTAGCGTAACTAATCAACCGTCTAGAAGTAAGCTCCACCCCCATGAGCTCAGCTATCTCTTCGGCTAATTCCGGATACGCCCGACCCGAAAACAGCATCAAATGTTTTTCAGTTGGCCGCTTAACTCCGCTCACAATTTCTCCTTATAAATACCCGTGCCCGAAACATCAACCCAACTGGCGATAGCGGACTGCCCGTTCCTATTGTGAGCCTATTTCTCGTCTTGAGCCAACTTTGCGCGCGATTCGACCACGTGAGGATCAATTTCACCACTTGACTTATCTGCCGCATCAGCTGCCTTAGAGCCTGGACGTCGCTTTGTCACCCAACCTTTAGAAACGTGCATTCTGCCTCTGGCTACAGCTAATGATCCTGGTGTGACGTCCTCAGTGATGGCTGAGCCGGCAGCGATGAAAGCTCCATCAGCAATATCTACAGGAGCCACTAACACTGAGTTTGAGCCGATGAAAACTTCATCCCCCAGATGAGTGGCCGACTTATGGAAACCGTCATAGTTAGCAAAAATCGTGCCCGCCCCAATATTGACCCCGGAACCTAAATAGGCGTCACCACAGTAAGTCAAGTGAGGCACCTTGGAATCAGCACCGATGTGAGCATTCTTGGTTTCTACAAACGAGCCAATCTTGCCTTTAACACCTAGCTCGGTGCCTGGACGTAGCCTAGAGAATGGCCCTACCTCAGCATTGGCACCAATGACCGCCAACTCACCGTGCGTCCGGATAACGTGGGCATTTTCGCCAACCTCAACATCACGCAAGGTAGTGTCTGGGCCAATGACAGCACCTGTTTCTACCCGAGTCGCGCCCAAAAGCTGGGTGTTAGGCAATATGGTGACATCCTCAGCTAATTCGACATCAGCTTCGATCCAAGTGGTTTTCGGATCCATGACACTAACCCCGTCACGCATCCACTGCTCGACAATCCGCCGGTTTACTTCAGCATTTATTGCTGCTAACTGGACACGGTCATTAACACCTTCAGTCTGCCAGGTATCGTCAGTGACTAAAGCACCAACTCTACGACCCTGGCTGCGAGCGAAAGAGAGCACATCGGTTAAATAAAGCTCGCCTTGAGCATTGTCGGTTCCCAAGCTGGCTAGGCCGTCACGCAACACGCTAGCGTCAAAAACGTATATGCCAGAGTTAATCTCGGTTATTGCTAGCTCGTCTTCGTTAGCGTCTTTATGCTCGACAATACGAGCCACTTGGTCGCCATCTCGCACAATACGCCCGTAACCAGTTGGGTTAGCGACTTCGGCAGTGAGAACAGTGCAAGCGTTTTCTTGAACCCGATGGGTGGCAATCAACCTGTTTAAGGTTTGACCCGACAGCATCGGAACATCACCGTAGGTGACTACTACTTCACCAACTAGATCCGGAATGTCTGCGATTCCGCACGCCACTGCCCCACCGGTACCGTTGCGCACTTCTTGGTTAGCTATTTCAACATCCGGCCATTCTTTCGCAAGGTGTGCTTCAACCTGTTCTCGTAAGTGACCAACAACCACAACCAAGTGTTGCGGGTTGACTTCTTTGGCAGCAGATACTGCATAGCTGAGCATTGGACGGCCAGCAACTTGATGTAGAAGTTTCGAGATGGATGATTTCATTCTGGTGCCAGAACCGGCAGCTAGTACTACCACCGCTGAAACTTGCTTATCTGCAACCTGCGTCATGATCTCTCCTAATCGAATCGACGGAAAATACGCTACCGCAGACTAGTAGGACCAGAATAAAAAAATTGGTTCCCCGGGCAATGTGTGGTTTCAGGACATGTGTCCGCCCCCCTGGTTCAGTGTTGACATGTTGATGTGTCACTAGATATGTCCGGGCATGTCTCACGACATATGGCCACCCCACCTAACACAATTGGTCATGTCTTTATCACGAAACCAAGCAATCATCATCGCTATCACCCGCACTGGGATAACAACCAGTCAAGCAGCCAATAAATTCAATATGTCTACCCGTCAAATCCGTCGGATAGTCGCCGCCTGGAAAACACAAGGACAAGCCGGAATAACACCCAAATCCCGCGCCCCACACACCAACCCCAACACCACACCACAACACGTCAAAAACCAAATACTCGCCCTACGAGAAACCCTGTGGTTGACCGCAAGTTGTGGACACGTCCCGCTTATGCTGCTTGTGGTTGTTGGTGTGTTTGTTCTTGTTTTTCCAGGTTGGTTTCGTATTCGACTGGGCGGAGGTAGCCGATTGATGAGTGTCGACGTGTGCGATTGTAGGTGACTTCGATCCAGCGGGCGACGCCTTGTCTGGCATCGGCTCGTGTCGGCCATGTGAAACGGTTGTAGAACTCGTTTTTCAGCGTTGACCAGAAGGATTCTGCCATCGCGTTGTCGTAGCACACGCCAGTGCGGCCCATCGATTGATCGATGCTAAGTCGCTTAGTGGCTTTGTGTAACTGCTCGGAGGTGTATTGAGTGCCGCGATCAGCATGGAAGATGACGCGGCCGGGGAAATCGCCGCGTAAAGTTTTGGCCATCACCAATGCGCGTTCAACCAGGTCGGCATCTTGGTGGCTGTCCATGGCCCATCCCAAGACGCGACGTGAACAGCCATCACGAACGACACACAGGTAGAGCCAGCCCTCGCCAGTACGTAAATAGGTGATGTCCGAGATCCACACTATGTTGAGTTTTCCGGTATCCCACACCCGTTTGACACGGTCAAAAATCGCATGAGTCGGGATCCCAGGAATTGTCGTCACTGGGGTGAATCCGCGTGGTGAAATGCCTTCAAGGCCTTGTCGGCGCATGGATGCCGCCACTGTTTTCACATTCACCTGCGTGCCTTCAGCGTGAAAATCAGCCGTGATCCTGGGTGCCCCGTAAACACCATCGGAATCGGCATGAAACTCGCGGACTTTCTGGTCAAGTATGGCCTGTTTCTGCGCTCGTGGAGACGGCCCCGTTTTCCGTCGCTTGACCCAGGCGTAATAGCCTGACCGTGACACCTCTAACAGCCGAGCCATGCGTGTGATCTCGAAGTTTGCCTTCTCCTGTTCCATTAGCTCAAACCGTTCGCAGGTGGTTGCTTCGACGCGAAGAAGGCTGCTGCTTTTCCCAAAAACGCGTTGTCTTTTTTCAGCTCTTGAACCTCACGCCGTAACCGTTTGAGCTCAACCCGCTCATCCACAGACAACTCGCCAGTCGGCTCGTTTCCCTGTTCCTGCCGGTACTTGCGCACCCATTTACCCAAGAGCTGTTCACCCAAACCGAGCTCTCGTGCGACATGCGCGATCGGTCTTCCAGTGTCGACGACCAAACGAGCGGCCTCTTCACGATATTCCGGCGTGAAACTACGCCGGGTCTTTCCTACTCCTGCCATAACGGCACCCTTTCACGCGGGAACCAATCCCGCTAACTCAGGTGTCCACAAATGCAGGGTAACCTCAGCCAAACGTCACCATAATCAACAAAACAACCGGCGAAATCATCACCGAATTCACCATCAACCCAAACAAAAACTACCAAACAAAAAACCAACCAACACCGGACACATGACCCGAAACACCCCAAAGCCAAAAAACCAAAAACCACGCCACAAAAACGGACACATGACCCGAAACATCACATGGTTCCCCGGGCAAGAATCGAACCTGCGTCGCTAATCCTGATTCAAAGTCAGGCGGGCCCTACCAACAGACCAACCGGGGATCGCTCAACGCACTATACGGCAAAACTGGCGTCCTGACCACTAGACGGGTGTGCGAGACTAGCATTATGTCTATTTCTAGAGCTCGTCGCACCCGCAAACGGATGACTAGCGCTGAACGTCGTGAGCAATTGATAGCTATCGCACGAACACTATTTGCGGCTCAAGGATTAGATGGAACTTCAGTCGAGGAAATAGCGGCTAAAGCGGAAGTATCGAAGCCAGTAGTCTACGAACACTTCGGGGGCAAAGAAGGCCTTTACGACACCGTTGTAGCTAGGGAAGTCGCTCATTTGGAGGCAGCCATTCACACAGCTCTAGCTAGCCCCGGTGGATTTCGGCAAACCATTGAGCGCGGCGCTTTGGCTCTGCTGAACTATATCGACGAATGCCCAGATGGGTTCAGAATTATTTCCCGAGACACCTCAACAATCGCTGCCGAAGGCAGTTTTTCTTCCATTCTCAACGACATTGCGACCCAGGTCACAGACCTGCTCGCAACTCCGTTAGCTAGACACGGTTACGATCCGAAATTAGGCGCTGTCTTTGCTCAAGGTTTAGTGGGCTTGGTAGCTAGCGCTGGACAATACTGGCTAGAAAATCGATCACTTTCAAAAGAAGAATTAGCTAGTCAAATGACAAATCTAGCTTGGAACGGGCTAGCTAATTTAGAGAAAAACCCACTAACTACCACTCTTCTTGAGCCAGCAGCAACTGACGCAAATAGTCACTAAGATTTTTTCTTCTTTTGCCGTCAAACTGTAACAGCGTGTTTAGCTGGCCCTTCAACACTTACAATTTGTCTTATTCCAGGCACTTTAGCTAGAGCAGCGGAAACATCTTTGCCTGCTGAGGCGTCTCTAACCAAGAAGGCGCAGGTGGGTCCAGAGCCAGATATGATGCCAGCCAAGGCTCCGCCAGCTTTTCCAGCAGCCAACACTGCCGCTAAATCCGGACGCAAACTCAAGGCAGCCGGCGCTAGATCGTTAAACATATTGTCTGCCACCCCTTCAACATCACCAACTTTTAGTGCTTCCACTAGGGATTTTGGAGTAACTAGAGACCCAAAAACACCCAGTTCGTCAAACTTGGAAAACACTCTTGGCGTAGCTAGACCAACTTCGTTTATCGCCACCACCCAATGCAGACTCCCTTCGTGGATAAGCGGTTGAAGTTTTTCTCCTCTTCCTCGTGCAAGCGCTGTACCGGCTAACAAACTAAACGGGATATCACTGCCGAGCTGGGCACCAATTTTCCTTAGCTGCTCACTGCTTAGGTCTAGCCCCCACAATTGGTTGCAAGCTATTAGCACTCCAGCAGCGTCGGCTGAACCACCAGCCATACCCCCAGCCACTGGAATTGATTTATTAATCTGAATATCTGCACCTAAATTCGGGGAACCATAAGTTTCGCGCAAAGCCAGTGCAGCCCTAATAGCTAAGTTATTCGGGCTAGAAGCTAACTTCTCGTAGCCAGGTATTCTGACGCGAATATCACTGGCTCGGCAAGCAGTGATTTCTTCGTAAAGGTTGACGGCATGAAAGACAGTCATCAATTCATGAAAGCCGTCAGGACGCGGCGAGCCGACCCCTAAGAAGAGGTTGATTTTTGCCGGCACTAGGACTCTAACCATCTAACGCCCCAATTCTTCGGCCAGTCTGGCAAAAGTTGCCAAATCAAGGGTTTCTCCCCTGGCAGTGTCTGGAATACCGACGCGCTTAAGAGCTGCACTGACTGCCTGAGTACCACCGAATTGATTGGCTAATAATCCACGCATCATTTTGCGGCGTTGCGAGAAAGCCAAATCAATCACCTGAAACACTTCCTCGCGCGTGGCCTTAGTTTCAGGGGGATCTTGACGCTCCAGTCGCACCAATGCAGAGTCCACATTTGGGACGGGCCAAAAAACTTTAGATCCGACCGCACCAACTTTGGTTGCTCTCACCCACCAAGCTAATTTCGCGCTTGGCACTCCATAATTTTTCGCTCCAGGCATTGCGGCCAGACGCTCAGCCACCTCTAGCTGCACCATGACCAAACCATGTTTCAGCGAATCGAAATGCTGCCACAAGGATAAAAGTACCGGCACTGACACGTTATACGGCAGGTTAGCTACCACAGCGTTAGGTTGCGGAGCAGGCAAAGAGGTTAAGTCCAAAGCGTTGGCACACATTACTTTCAGTCGCTCCAAGTTATCTGGTTGAATTTCGGCAACTGTCTGTGGCAGAAGATTGGCTAGAGATTCTTCAATCTCCACAGCAATTACTTCGGCACCAGCATCTAACAAGCCTAAAGTTAGCGAGCCTAAGCCGGGCCCGACTTCAAGCACTACATCGTCTTTACCCACCTGGGAATTGGCGACTATTCGGCGCACTGTATTTGCGTCGGTCACGAAATTTTGGCCGCGCGTTTTAGTCGGACGCAAACCTATCTGGTGGGCTAGCGAACGAATCTTTTTTGGGTCAAGATATCGGCTCATATCTCACCTTGCTCGCAGGTAATACCCCATGAACCACCATAAGCAGAAAAAGCGTTAGCGCTAAGTTCACGACACAGCTGCGCTAATGCCACACCGCGTTGAGCAGCCATGAACCGCACAGTATGGGCTATCAAATATGGCGCATTCTTTTTCCCACGCTCAGGAATGGGAGTCAGAAAAGGTGCGTCTGTCTCAACTAACAAACGGTCGGCAGGAGTAACCAACATTGCCGCTTGCAGCTGCCTATTAGCCGGATAAGTTAGGTTGCCAGCGAAACTTAAATAAGCGCCAGCAGCAATTGCTCGAGATGCGAATTGGCTATCACCACTAAAACAATGAAAAATTGTGCGTTTTGGCCAACCCATCTCGTCGAGAATATCGGCGACATCGCTGAGAGCGTCTGGCACTTCTAAGCCACTTCCTGCTCGCCGCGAGTGAATAGCTAAAGTCAAATCATGCGCCTTCGCGATTTCGACATGACGACGAAAGGCATATTTTTGCTGCGCTATCTGGTCTGCTAACTTCCCATTTTTTGCGTCTAGGCGAAAGTAGTCCAAGCCACTTTCGCCTACAGCACGCACTTGACGACTAGAGCCTGCCAGCGAGTCAATAACAGTCAAATCCTGATCTAGCTGCTTGCGCGATTTTCGAACAACATCGTTAGGATGAACGGCCACACCCGCTATCACCTGAGGGTGGGTAGTAGCTAACCTGACCGCCCACTGTGAGCTGGCCACGTCACAACCGATCTGAACGATACGACGAACCCCAACCTCAGCCGCAGCCAGTAGGTTATCGGTAGGACGCAACGAGCTATATTCCTGGGTAGTATCAGCGTGGGTGTGAGAATCAATAATTTCGCCAGGTAATTTGGCAGGAAGTTTTGGCAATTCCAGTCTTTCTAAGACCGCCGAAATATCCGTCACTTGAACAATCCCCTTTTTCAGATTCATTTTGAAGAATAACTAAGCGTGCCACTAGCGGTTGGCTAAAGCTGCCTGGTAGAGATCCTTACGACGAATCCCCAACTCTCTTGCAGTCTCACTGACAGCTTGCGATAGTTTCTGCCCATCCTCAGTCTTGGCAGCAACTATCTCTAAGGCATCGTCAATATTTACCTCGGCAGGCGCGCCACCATGAATAACGACGGTAATTTCACCACGAGCATTTTCTTCAGCCCAGCACGCCAATTCGGCTAAGTCACCGCGTTTTACCTCCTCGTAGGTTTTCGTTAATTCGCGACAAATAGCAGCTTGCCGATTTGCTCCAAAAATATCGGCTGCGTCTGACAAAAAACCTGCTAGCCGATGGGGAGCCTCGAAGAAAATCATGGTGCGAACTTCGTCGCTGAGATCAGCTAATTGCCGGCGACGCTGACCAGATTTTCGGGAAAGAAATCCCTCAAAACAGAATCTGTCAGCAGGCATTCCGCTAACTGCTAAAGCGGTAAGAACAGCTGACGGGCCAGGCAAGGCAGTTACCCTAATATCTGCTGCAATAGCCGCCCTGACTAGGCGATAGCCAGGATCTGAGATTACTGGCATGCCAGCGTCAGTAATGAAAATGACATCGCATCCTTCAGTTAGCAGCTCGATTAACTCGGGAATGCGTTCTTCTTCATTGCCATCAAAACAGCTAATCAGTCGGGCAGCAGTTTTCACCCCTAACCGCTCGAATAGTCTGATCGCCCGCCGAGTATCCTCAGCGACGATGATTTTGGCACTAGCCAACGCATCTAACAAGGCTGGTGAGACGCTGGCAGTATCACCTATCGGAGTCCCGGCAAGAATCAGAGTTGACGACATGACAGACACGATACAAGGGCTTCGATGAGTCTGTCTTGGCCAAGACGCCGTAGACTCGACAAAGTGAAGATGACCACCATTGAGCGCCTAGAAGAATCTCTGGCGCTACACACATCTAGGCTGTCATCCTGGATGATTACCTTCGGGTTAGGTGTGTTGTGCTTCATTATGCGCTTGGTCAACCTGGGCTATCCCAAGGGGTTAGTATTCGACGAAACTTATTACGCCAAAGACGCTTGGACCTTGCTAAATCTAGGTTACGAGGCTGACTGGCCTGACGAAGCCAACAGCCAAGTTGCAGCCGGTAACGTCGATATTTATCTTGACAAGGCCTCTTTCGTAGTTCATCCGCAATTAGGCAAATGGTTAATTGCTGGTGGGGAACAACTTTTCGGCATGAATGCTTTTGGTTGGCGTATCGCATCATGCCTATTCGGGACGTTGCTGGTCATGGCTACCGTCAGGCTAGCCAGAAGGTTATCCCGATCGACGCTAGTCGGCGGGCTAGCTGGGTTACTGTTGTGCTTCGATGGTTTGCATTTTGTGATGAGCCGCATAGCATTACTGGACATTTTTGAGGCCACTTTTACGGTGATGGCGGTAGCTTGTGTCATCGCTGATCGGGATTGGTTTAGGCTGAAACTCGCCAAATATCTTAGGCACAAAAAATTAAAAAATTTAGGTGGCTCTTTTGGACCGCCAGTGTGGTTCAGACCTTGGCTGCTGGGGGCTGGCGTCTTATTCGGCCTGAGCGTGGCCTGTAAGTGGAATGCCGTCTATGTGCTTGGCGTTATGGGCATATTCTCAGTTGTTCAGAGTTATTCGGCTAGACGCATAGCTGGGGCTAAACGCAAGTCTTGGCTGGCCTTGTGCATTGATGGTCCTATCGCTTTCGTAAAAATGGTGGTTGTGGCTTTAATTGTTTACATCGCTAGTTGGGCGTCCTGGCTAACAACACCCGGCAGCTGGGGGCGCGACTGGGGAGCCAACAATCCTACTGCCTTGTCAGTACGCCTCCTCGGCGCCCCGTTGGCGTCCCTACTGCATTATCACCAACAAATCTACGATTTTCACACCGGCGATTGGATAGCCCAACAAACGCATACCTATGAAGCTCATCCGACAACATGGCCGGTTATTGGTCGCCCTATCGGCATTGACGCGGTAAATGATATTCAGCCTGGAGCGGATGGCTGCCCAGCCGATTCACCGGAAACCTGCCTGCGCGTCATTTCTGCAATGGGCACCCCAATGTTGTGGTGGATAGGATTGCTGGCTCTAGTCACAGCTTTGGCTTTTTGGTTAGCGGGTCGCGACTGGCGGTTCAGCGTGCCAGCATTGTGTTGGTTAACACCCTGGATTGCCTGGTTCCCGAATGCCGACCGTCCACTGTTCTTTTTTTACGCAATAATGATGATCCCTTTCACCTGTATTGCACTGGCGATGGTCTGTGGGAAAATCCTCGGCCCTCCAAAAGCAGATCAACGTCGCCGTATCGGGGCTGGGGTGGTAACTGGGATAACAGTCTTGGTTATTGCTAATTTCTGGTTTATCTACCCAACTCTCACCGATCAGCTAATGACGAAATCAGCTTGGGGCATGCGGATGTGGTTTAACTCCTGGATATAAGCCACCACTCAGCTGCCACCTGTATTAGCTGGCGAGATCAGCTTTAGCTAGACTTTCGGCCTGGAAAGGTGAACTATGGCCATCTGGAAGTTACACAATAACGGTGTCCTCGTTGAGGGCGCAGTCGTCAAACCCGACGAGCGACTAGGTTGGGGCAAAACAATTGGTTTAGGTGCTCAACATGTTGTCGCGATGTTTGGTGCAACTTTCGTATTCCCGCTACTGATGGGGTTGAATCCCCAGCTCGCGGTGATGATGAGTGGGGTGGCTACCCTCATCTTCCTACTGGTAGTAAAAAATCGGGTGCCTAGTTATTTGGGTTCTTCGGCGTCCTTCGTCGGCGTAGCAACACTGATTTATCAAGGTGGAGGCAACCCATCTCACGTATCTGGCGCCCTGCTGATTGTGGGATTAGCCTTATTCATAGTTGGTTTGATTATCCATTTCGCTGGCTCTAAACCCATTCACCGGATTTTGCCGCCGGCAGTTACTGGCGCAGTAGTAATGCTGATCGGTTTCAATCTGGCGCCAGTCGTGGCTGCCACCTACTGGCCACAAGATCAATGGGTGGCTTTCATAGTGATGATTTTCGTCATCCTGCTCTCAGTAGGGGCACGCGGTTTTATCGGCCGTATCGCAATTTTCGTGTCCCTAATTTTTGGCTACCTATTGTCTTGGATTCTCGATGTGGCCACCGGCCCGGTCACCGCCCAAGACGGCACCAGTCACCTGCGCGTGGACTGGACTGCAGTACACAATGCGGATTGGGTTGGCTTGCCCCCGATAACAGACCTAGCCAATTGGCAATATCAAGGAACAAGTAACGTAGTTGGTTTCCATTTACCAAGTTTCTCCTTCGAGTTCGCGTTGATAGCCTTACCTGTAGTTATTGCCTTGATTGCAGAAAATACCGGCCATATCAAAGCGGTAGCGGAAATGACCGGCGAAGATCTTGATGACGTTATGGGACGAGCTATCGCCGCAGACGGGTTCACGTCAATGATCGCTACCGGGCTAGGTGCGGGACCTACAACCACCTATTCCGAAAATATTGGAGTTATGGCAGCTACCCGCGTCTACTCAACTGCAGCCTATGTGGTAGCGGCTATCGTAGCTATCCTCTTCGGATTTAGCCCGAAATTCGGAGCCGTAATCTCAGCTACTCCAGGCGGGGTGCTTGGAGGTATTTGCGTGGTGCTATACGGCATGATCGGTTTATTGGGTGCAAAAATCTGGAAAGAAAACCGGGTGAACTTCGGTAATCCCATTAACCTAGTGCCGCTAGCTGCCGGCATCATTATTGGCGTTGGCAATGTTTCGCTACGATTTTCTGACACATTCACTCTAGGCGGGATCGCATTGGGCACTATCGTCACTGTCGCTGGCTATCACCTAGCCCGCGCTATCGCACCGGTGTCGATGATTAAAGAAGCAGACGGAGCGAGCATCATTGTGGACGCCAAAGGTGCCTACAAGACTTCTCACATCAAACCTGTGGCTAAACGTCATAACCCTGAGGCTAGGTAGGTTCAATCATGAGCACTATCATCGCCCTAGTCCGTCATGGAGAAACTGACTGGAATGCCCTAGGCCGCTTCCAGGGTTCTTCTGACACCCCACTCAACGAACTGGGTCGCCAACAAGCCGCTTCTGGCGTTGGCTACCTTCGTGACTACGCCACCAAGCATGGATTCACTTGGGACTTATTACGTTTCTCGCCTCTACAGCGGGCTGGCCTAACTGGTCAAATTCTGGCTAATGCCTTGGAGGTCAATGAAAGACGAACCCAATGTGCACTGGCAGAACGTGATTGGGGCGGCGCCGAGGGACGCACCATTGATGAAATTTACGCCGCTTATCCGTTCTTACCTAACGAAGAGCTGATTATGCGCGATTCAATCCCTGGAGCCGAACCGCGCGAATTGGTCACTGCAAGAGGTTTGTTCGCGATGAATTCGCTGGCTAGTCAATATCCTGGAAAACATATTATTGCGGCAAGTCACGGCACTTTGCTGCGCTGCGCATTAATTGGGGCAACTGGTCGAGATGTCGGCCCGATTCCAAATGTTGGCACCATAATCGTGAACGTCTGCCTTGATGATGGCTTGAAAGTTGAAATCTTAGATAAGAACTTCGATTAGCTTTCTCACTCCCACCAATCGAGGACACCTACTTTGGGGGAATCTCACCTGATGGCAGCCAAATACTCATCCATTTGGGAACGCGACAACACCCCTTGGTAGGCGGCCTGCAATTTGCCGTCCGGGGCTATGAAGAAATGCGACGGCAGCCCCATGACTCCCCAGTCCCCAGACAGGGTTGTCGTATCGTCGCTGGCTTGCACAAAAGTCAATCCCATCCGATTTGCGAAAGCAGTTACAGCGTCTTTATCTTCGCCCGAATAGACCGCTAAGACGTTCAGTCCAGAATCTTTGGCAGCCTCGTAAGCTTCCTGAATATCGCGAGCCTCCGAACGACACCCGGAGCACCAGGTCGCTTGAAAAATAACCCAAACCGGTTCACCTCTATGGTCACTCAACCGGAAAGTAGTGCCGTCCAAGGTGGTAACAGTGAAATCTGGGGCTTGCTCGCCAACTACGGGCTGGCTAGGAACATTTGAGGGTTCTGCCTTGCCCTGGTCGGTTTCGTCTATGCCATTATGGCCATTGAAAACCGCTGCCGCCACCAGGACAACCACCAGGGTAACGGCGACAATTATGATTGTGGCTAGCTTGGAGGAACGCAGCTTATAGCGCCAAACTGGCTCGTCTTGGGCGGGGGCGCTGCGGGGTCTGTCATCAGACATAAGAGTGCAGCCCTCCGAACCACAGGTTACCGAAATAGGTGAAGATGATGGCAGTAAAACCTAGCACCAACAGCCACGCCGCTTTCTTACCTCGCCAGTCACGCACCACCCGAGCGTGCAGGTATGCGCCGTAGATAAACCAGGTGACGAGCGCGGCAGTCTCCTTCGGATCCCAACTCCAGTAATGACCCCAAGCGACATTCGCCCACAGCGCACCCAAGATAATCGAGATAGTCAGCAGCGGGAAAGCCACCACCACTGAACGGTAGCCCAAATCATCGGTAACTTCTGAGCGCGGCCAGGGACGAGACCGCATTTTGTCTGCCAGCAGATGCATTATCGCTGCCCCGAAAGAAACCACCGCCGCTCCGTAGGACAGCGCCGCCGTAAAGACGTGCAGGGTCAGCATGGGGCTATTTTGCAGGGCTGGCATTAACGGGTTGGCTTCGTAAGACAGTGTGGTGGCATAGGCCAGCATGCCGATGACAACCGGCAGGATAAAGACCGCCACAGTGTGCACCTTGTATTTGGCTTCAAATAGCAAGTGGAAGAGCAACATACCCCAACAAAACATTATGGCAAATTCATAGTGACTGGCCATTGGCGGCTTTCCGGTAGCCACCCAACGCAGCGCCATAGAGATACAGAGCACTAAAAACGCCACCATGGTTAACTTATTAGCCCACCAGGCAACTCCTCTGACAGGTGTGCTTTTGGCGGGTGCGCCTTTACTAGCAGGTGTACTCTGACTGGCTCCAACCCCTACACCGACCAGGACTTTAGCTCTCGCCGTCTTGGCGGAGATAATCGCTAACGCATACCCAGCGAAAGAGACCGCAGTCAAAATGGTGGTGGCGAACAGCAACGCCTGAGCGAATTTCAGCATGACATCCTCCTAGCCGGTTTCCTCGGATATAGCTGTTGGTGACTTCAATTCTTCCTCAAGTTCTGCACTAAATGCTTGGAAATCTCTTTCAAAGCCGGCCTCGGCACGGTCAATTGAGGCCAACTGCACCAGATTAGAGCCATCTTTGACCAACCGAACCCAAATCCGGCGGCGAGGAAAGAACATTGTCGCACACATGCCAATCATCAATAGAGCCGACCCCAACCAGACGATACCTGCGCCAGGATCTTTCTTCACTAGTAAGCCAGTGAATTGGCTTTCACGATTGAATTCAACGCTTAGCTCACCCAATTTGGCTGACTGACCTGGATCCAAGACGCCGTCAGCTATGAGGTCTTGAGAACCATCAGGGTAAAGCTCGACCCGAATCTGGCCGGCAGCGATATCCGCAATGGTTTGCCCAGACGCCGGGGCGATAACGAACAATTCCTGCCCGAATTCAGGTAATTCCACTACCCCATAGCTACGGGTTTTATCAGCCGTCGTGTAGTCCAACGGCACGCCGTTGGCAAAAACTTCTGCCCCATTCTTGTCGCGCACGCTTACTACCGCAGATACCCCGAAATATGCCTGGTGAAACATAACGCCGTTGTATTTGAGGGGTTCATTGACCCGCACATCCTGCCTGGCGACTTCCTGGCCATCCTTGAGGATAGATAAATCCGTAACGTAGTCCTTAGGGGTGCCGTCTGGATAATACGAATCCATAAAGCTATTGGCTTTGGCGACCAACCCGCTGTTGTGGCCCACCTCACGAGGAATGTCGACGGTTAGGGCGAAGCGTTCATCCTTGAAGCCAGCAAATGAACTGACTAGAAAACCAATCATTATGACGATGAAAGCTAGGTGCGCTACTGCCGTCCCGAGTGGCGCCCAATGGAATCGATCCAGGTAATAGCTGGAGTCATCATTCCCGATTAACCTCATTGAGCGACGTTTGGCCACAGTAGCGATGGCAGCAGAAATATCATCATTGTCAGTGGTGAAACTAGCCTGGTGACGCACCCTGGTGAAGAACGCCGGCTTGACCTTGGTACGGGGATTGAATGCGGCCTTGTAGAGCAGCGGTATTCGGTGAGTGGTACAAGCCAGGATACTTAGGGCAAGCCCGGCCATGATAATAAGAAAAGGCACCGACGAAAACATGTGAAAGACCCCGATAGCGGCCAGAATGTCCGTCCAGCCGCCATAGTCGGCGCGCACCGAATCTAACCAGGACGACATCGCCTGCGGATCGGATTGCAAACCTGCTGGGGCTTGCGGAAAGATAACCCCAATCAGGGACGCCAACCCAGCCGCCAAAATTATCCCTAGCCCGAAGCGCTTGTTATAGAACAGCGCGTAGATGGCGTGCGCTGCGGCACCTAGAGAGATGTCAACATTCGCGTTCTGGTTTTCTGCCATTTTCTAACCCTAACCGAAGACGGGTAAGATACCCGCTAGTCGGGAGAACATATTTGTTATCAGCAGCAACCCGACAACTATCAACAATCCGCCGCTGACAAACGAAACCAAAGTTTGGTGGCGCCTGAACCAGCCAAATCGCTCACCGACAGCCACTACACCTAACGCAACCAACACGATGGGGATTCCCAGCCCTAAACAATAGGCGAGCATCAGCAAGAACCCGCGTCCCATACTGCCGGCGGTGGTAGCCAGCGCCAAGATGGCACCAAGAATCGGCCCGATACAGGGCGTCCAACCCGCACCAAAGACGACGCCCATCAACCCGGCGCGCGTCAGGGAGGGGGCGGAGCCAATCTTGCCCATCGGAGCGCGCACTACACGGTCAAAGAGGGGGATATTTATCAACCGGGCCACGTGGAGGCCCATGATTATCAAGATTGCGCCGCCCGCGATTCTGAAAATCCAGGTATATTGACCGATTTGACGTCCAATTATCCCAATAGCTAGCCAAAGGCCGATAAAGACGACGCTGAATCCAACTACGAAACTGATGGCATTCGTTAACGCGAGTCGTTTCGATACCCGTCTTGGGCTATCCCCTACCAGCTGCGAAATGAATGCTGGCACTATCGGCAAAAAACACGGTGAGACAAACGAAATGAAACCGGCAGCGAAAGCGATTGGCAGACTGACTTCCATAGTTTTATCTCATGGTTGGGCTGGGCGATATCCCGGCATTCAGCCGTCCCAAATGGTCTTTAGTGCTGGCTGCCAGCTCGGAATTTGGCTCTAGGGCAATCACCTTTTCCCAGGATTTTCTGGCAGCGTCATAATCAGGAGGGGTTTTCGCAACATAGAGGAAACCCAGATTATACCATGGCTCGGCCTTTTCTGGGGCTGCTTTAGTCGCTTGCAGCCAGGTCTGCTCAGCCGAGTCAAAGTCATTGATGGAATACTGGCAAACCCCGAGCATTAACAGCACCTCAACATCGTTGGGGGCAAGTTGGTTAGCCTGCTCGAAATAGGTTATGGCGTCCTGGTACAGGCCGGCGTCGAAATAGAGTTTGCCTAAATCCTTGCGCGCCTCAAGTTCATTCGGGTCAGCATGTGCTCTGTCCAGCAGTGCTTTCTCGGTTTCTTTGTCAACAGCGGGGACGGACACCTCAGCGCCCGCACCAATTGAGGGGTGACCCTCCGGCAGCTCGGGACTGTTGGCTACTGGATGGCCAATCTGTTGGACAATAATCACCACTGCCGCCACCAGTAGCGTCACCAGAATAAGGTTCACCCGATTCTTTTTGCCACCCTTTTTAGCCGTTGACTTGGGTTTGGGACGCTTTTTTGCCGTTGAATTGGATTTGGGACGCTGCAACAACTCTTCATCGTCGTCAAAGTCGTCGAATTCGTCTGCGACGGTAGGCGAATCGGCGAGCTGGGCGATTTGGTTCTCAGCCCAGTCTCTCAACTCGTCAGGCGCGGATTCTAGGAAAGCGCGCAAGCGCTCAGTCTCTGCCCCGCCGGGCAGATTTTGCGTATCGTTCACAATCTACTTTTCGCGGTTTACTTGGCGCCTGGACGTTCCACCGGCTTGATGTCATAACTATCTGCCGGGCGGGCGTTCTCCACATCAACGCCGCGCAGTGCCAACTGTCCACTCCTAGCGTAGTCGGTCGCCTCATTGAGGATCTGCATTGAATACTGCGGGGCGTGGAATCCGCGCGAGTTCTCTGAGACCGAATAGTCAACAATAAACTGAGCTTTGCGCTGGAATTCGTACGCCTTATCCAACTGCTCCTGAGTGGCAGACCCGTCGGCAACCGCCGACGAAATCTCGTCAATTAGCGACTGGACGGCAGTAAACGCGACATCCTTGGCAGCCAGGAAATTAGTTTGAATATCGGTGACCCGCTGCTTCATGCCCGCTGCCGTGTCGTGGTGGCAGGTTAGGCAAGAGGCATTGATGGACGCCTCGTCAAGAATTGGGCTGCGCACCTGGTGGTTAGACACCTTGGCCGCACCGTCCCGCTGATAAGCCATGTGGCAATCCGCGCATGTTACCCCGTTGTCAGCGTGAATACCTTGAGACCAAGTCTCGAAATCTGGATGTTGAGCCTTGATGACATTGGCCTTAGTATCCGCGTGCTGGAAATCAGAGAAACCCTCTTCGTCGTAGTACTTTATGGCGTCATTGACGGTGGTGCCGTACGTCCACGGGAAAGTTAAGGTCTTGTCTTCACCCTTGAAGTAATATTCCACATGGCATTGAGCACAAACATAAGCGCGCATCTCTTGGGTGGTGGCGTCACGGTTGACGTCGTAATCTGTTATTCCCTCAGAGGCCTTGAGTCTCTTTAAGCCGTCAATGAGCGCCGGCCTGGTAACCCGCAATTTCATGGTGCCCGGCTCGTGGCAGTCAATGCAGCCAATCGGCCCACCAGCGTGCTGCACGGCGTCGCGGTAGTCCATCTTATTCATTGCTGCCCAACCCGCGTCACGGTCACCGTTACCTAGGTCGTCAACAACTTGCGGCAGCGAGACGTGGCAGTTGAGGCAGGCGCCAGGCTGCTTGAAGTCAGTTTGCCGGCGAATGTACTTTTGGTCCTCAAGCATGTATTCGTGGCCGCGCGGCTCGTTATACTCCACCGAGAAAGCGTAGCCCTTCCAAATGGTCACTAGCCGTGGCTCCCAAGCCAGTTTAGAATTCGCTATGTATTCGCGGGTGTCCTCCGGGACAGACGGATCCGTATTTGCCCGTTTATTCTCGGGATCCATGATGGCAGTGTTTTTGAAACCCTCATATTGAAGCGGATAGTTAAGCCCCCACTGCGCCGGGTCATAGGTCTGTTCGGTAATCTCAACGACCTGCGTAAACGGTGCCTTGGCTTCCACCTTGTGCTGGAAAATCGTGGTGAGTAGCCATGTCAACGCCGCAGCAGCGATAGCGACCACTATCAACACGACGATTGGCACCCAACGCTTGCGCGGCCCAGTCCAAGTGGTCGCGCCCTGGTCAGAAACCCTCTTCGGGACTTCGTCACTCATCCTTAATCACCTCTTGTGGCCCACTTCAGAATGGCACCGAGTACACGATAGGGTCTCACCGTTTTGGTGTGACCCATTGGTTATTTGGTCAGTGAAGTCCCCGTGACAATAAATACACGTTGACTCGGTAACCTTACGGTTCTTATCTCTAATCTGGATATTTTCTGGGTAGTTGCCGAAAGTAAACTTCGCGGCGTGCAAGACACCGTCCTCAGCTTTGACAGCGTATTTGTGAACCACGTTGTCGTGAGGCACATGGCAGTCGTTGCAGGTGGCAACAGTGTGATGAGAGCTCTTCAGCCAGCCGTCGTATTCCTTGTTCATGACGTGACAGTTCTTGCAGCTCGCCGGATCATTTTGCAGATAGTCACCGATACCCGCATAAAAGAATGTGAAGAGGCCGACACCCAAAATAACCCCTAGCAGAGCAGCCAGGCCAACCCCCAGCCAGCCAGTGAAAGCCTGGGTGAAAGAGCACCACAAGCGCTTAATGAGCTTCATCAGGCGCTCCCTTCACTCTGTTCGTCGTCTTTGACTACAGCGTCTGCTGCATTCACCAAAGGCACGACCGAAGATGCTAGTTCCAGCCGTTTCTAGTCTTTGAATAACTATCAGCCTAGTGTGACGCGACATAGTGTCGCAAGGGAAAATACAAAAGATCCAAGAACTTGTAGAAAAGTTCTTGGATCTTAAGTTAGTCGGATGACATCAGCGTCCGGTGGGGCTAGCAGATTTAGGAATCTACAACTTCAAGCTGACGGTTTAGCGCAGAAAGCGCCTTGCCGACCGGGCAAGTATCTTTCGCCCACTCGGCTTTCTTCTTGAAATCTTCAAAAGCCATATTCGGGACAATGCCATGGACGCTCAGCTTGATACCGGTAATGCCACCCTGTTCCGGGTTAAAATCAACAGATACGCGGGTGTTAATCGCTTCCGGGACAAACCCATCCTCTGAAAGCCCGTGAGACAGCTGCATGGAGTAGCAAGATGCATAGGCTGCAGCAATCAATTCTTCAGGGTTGGTGTTGTCTGGGCCAGGTCCAGTGCGCTTGCCCCAAGTCAAATCGAAAGTAGTCAGCCCAGAGGTTTCTAGCGCAGTCTCGCCGCTACCCTCCATTAGGCTCCCTTTCCATTGGGTGCTAGCTGTGCTTGTGCTGGTCGCCATATTTTTCCTTTCAAATTTTTATTAACTGCGTCAGTCATTGACGCCGCTGTCAAGAACAACAAACTTCGCTAACCAAGTATTCCGAAACTATGGCTCACCATAATTTGGCTAGCGTAAATGCACCACGTCGCCAGCAGAATAAACTTGGTTACCGAAAGCCGTTTCAACGATCAAACCACCATTATCGTTAACACCTAAGGCGACTGCCTCAACACAAGCCTGCGGGTCTTCTACAGCTGTCATTATGCGAACTCGACGCCCAATCGTGTCACAATCTGCCAAATATGCTTGACGCAGATCATGGCCACTATCCCATAGGCGATATAGCTGACCCAAATGCGTCAATATTTTAGCGGCGACCTCGGTAGTAGTGGCCGTAATGCCAGCTTGTGCCAAGCAGGTGGCTTTGCCTTCTGGTAGACCAGCTGGCCAACTAAGCACATTTATCCCCCACCCTGCAATAACTGCGTCCGAGGCTATTTTGCAAAGAATCCCACAAACTTTTCGTCCTTCAATCAGGACATCATTTGGCCACTTCAAGGTGACTTGGCTACGGTTTTCACCAGCTAAATCAGCAATACCTTCCTTAACCGCCATGCCAACCAGCAGAGGCAGCCAACCCCAATCATTGACCGCACGCCTTGGACGCAACAGCACCGAGGTGGCTAACCCATCGCCGGGATGATCTTCCCATGACCTATCGAAACGTCCTCGTCCACAGAGTTGATGGTCGGCGAATAGCACAGCTCCATGTGGCGTTTCTTTTGCTTGCGAAACCATCACAGCATTAGTTGAAGAGATCGTAGTAACGGCTTTTATCTGTCGCCAGATAGTATTTGGGCCTAATAATTTCTTCAAACTTTCGACATCAATACTGGGCACCCAAAAATGATACGCGCAATCTTTACCCGAACCAGCCCTCAGCAAACTAATCTGTGGTCATGGAGATTGACAGCCAGACCACCGCCGGGAAGATCGCCGACCTGGGTCAGCGCATAGAAGAAGCTATTCACGCAGCTGGTCAAGATAAGGTTGAGCGTCAACATGCTCGCGGCAAGATGACTGCGCGGGAACGCATCGCGACTATCCTCGATGAAGGCACTTTCAGCGAAATGGATGAGTTCTCACGTCACCGCAGTCATGCTTTTGGTGCACAACGCAACCGTCCCTACGGTGATGGGGTAGTCACTGGAACTGGTTATATCCATGGCCGTCCGGTCTGCATTTTTAGTCAAGACGTGGGTATTTTTGGTGGCTCACTTGGCCAAGTTTATGGCGAGAAAATCGTCAAAATAATCGAGTTGGCTACCAAAACTGGCTGCCCGCTGATTGGTATTAATGAGGGCGGCGGGGCGCGTGTTCAAGAAGGTGTAGTCTCGCTCGGTCTATACGGTGAAATTTTCCACCGCAACATTTTGGCTTCAGGGGTTATCCCGCAAATTAGCCTGGTCATGGGGGCTGCCGCTGGTGGCCACGTTTATTCTCCGGCGTTGACCGATTTCATTGTCATGGTTGACCAAACCAGCCAAATGTTTATCACGGGACCGGCAATCGTGAAAACAGTTACTGGCGAAGATGTCACTTTAGAAGAACTTGGTGGTGGAAGAACTCACGCCACCAAGTCTGGGGTTGCCCATTATTTGGCAGCCGACGAAGCGGATGCGCTGGAATATGTACGCGAGCTAATCACATATTTACCCCAAAATAATTTGGAGGATGCCCCCATCTATGAGTTCGCGGAAGAAGCTGACCTAGACTTCACCGATCATGACCGCAAACTTGATTCACTGATTCCTGATAATCCAGCTCACGCCTATGACATGAGAGAGATTATCCGCTGTGTTTTAGATGATGATGAATTCCTAGAAGTTCAAGAACTCTACGCCCAAAACATTATTTGCGGATTTGGTCGCATTGAGGGTCGATCGATCGGCATTGTCGCTAACCAGCCGCAAGTATTTGCTGGTTGTTTGGATATTAAGGCGTCCGAAAAAGCGGCTAGATTTGTGCGCACCTGCGACTGCTTTAACATTCCGGTTGTCACTTTCGTTGACGTGCCCGGATTTTTGCCTGGTGTCGCCCAAGAACACGACGGCATTATTCGCCGTGGCGCGAAATTACTGTACGCCTACGGCGAAGCAACTGTACCGCTAGTTACCGTCGTCACTAGAAAGGCTTACGGTGGCGCGTACGTCGTGATGGGCTCTAAGCATTTGGGAGCTGATATAAACCTAGCTTGGCCGACAGCCCAAATCGCGGTGATGGGTGCTGAGGGCGCCGTCAACTTGCTCTACCGTAAAGAGTTGCAGGCCGCCGATGACGTTGAGGTCACTCGCAAGAAGTACATCGACGAATACAATAACGAGTTGTCTAATCCTTATGTAGCTGCTGAGCATGGATATGTTGACCAGGTGATATACCCTCACGAAACTCGGTCGCAGATCATTCGGTTCTTGCGTCTACTACGCAGCAAACGCGATTCTCTACCACCTAAGAAACATGGGAATATTCCGCTATGACCGAAATTTTCGCACCCACTCGGGCAATCGTTTCTAAAGGTCAACCCACCGAAGAGGAGTTGGCAGCTCTAGTTGCCGTGCTTACAGCACTAACAGCCGCCCCGCCGCCAGCTAAAGAAAACCGAGATCGCCCAATCGCTGGAGGATGGAAATCTTATTGGCGTTCAGTGCGTCAACCGTTTGTCTATGGCCCGCAAGCCTGGCGCGATAGTCTGCGTTAGCCCATGCGAGTAATTCTTGGATCTAGCTCTCAGGCTCGGTTAGCCGCTTTGCGTGAAGCCGGGATTAACCCGATGGTGGCTGAGCCTGATATCGACGAAAAACAGGTGGTACGTCCCAGGCCTAAGGAGACGACTGCTGTCTTGGCTCAGCTAAAGGGCGAAAACGTGCTGGCCAGATTGCGTGAATCAGGTGACCTAGCTGATGTTAGGCCAGACAATCAGACCATTCTTATAAGCTGCGACACATTATTAGAGGTTTCTGGCAGCGTGTACGGAAAACCAGCAAACGCTGAAGCAGCACGTCTAGGCTGGTATCAGATGCGCGGTAACCAAGGCGTACTTTATACCGGGCATTATGTTTGCGTTTTGGACGGACCAGAAACTATCCGTAGCCAGTTACGGGTTGAGCGCACCTTGTTAACTTTCGCAGATCTCAGTGACGAAGAGATTCAGGCCTATGTGGCTACCGGAGAGCCAGAAAGAGCTGCTGGCGGGTTTACAATTTCAGGTTTCGGTGCAGCCTTTGTAACTCGCATCGAGGGTGATCCGCACAATGTGGTTGGCATTTCGCTACCGTTGGTGCGCCAAATGCTCCAAGACCTGGATGTGGACTGGCATTTGCTCTGGCAACTTTGACCCCAGATTCGTAACCGTTACGGGGTGTGGACGCTCCCAGGGTTTTTACGTAGCGTAAAACCTGCTATCTCGTCCGAGGTGGTGAAAGCTCCTTGCCAACCATCGCGTTCAAAAACGAGCGAACCAGGAGCCTGCCCTGTGATAGTAAACCCCATCTTGTCTAGGTTATTTATCAAATATTGCTCAAGTTTTTGAGCATTTTCCACGTCGGTAATAAAGGTAACCACATTAGGTTGATCGACTAAATCAGAGACGGTTAGACCCTGTGGCAAGCTAAAACCATCAGGAGCGTTTTCGATGCCTGCCTGCTCAGCTAGGACGCCGTCGCTAGGTAGCTGAAAACTAAAGCTAGCCGCAGGTTCTACAGGTTGAGAGGAGCTACAGCCAGCAAAAGCCAACCCGAGGGCGATAGCCGTAACAACACGTCTAGCGATTCTCATGCAATGATCCTAGCTGCACCCCTAGCCAGAAAATCACGCTAGCGAGTTCAACGCCAAGCATCTTTATAGATTTACGATTAGGTTAATAACATAAAAATTTTGGTGACCATCATTAACTAATGGCTATCTTTTCGTTTTGCCGCATTCATCTAGGCGAAACTATCGCTAATGTTTGAAATGTCTCTGGAGCGAATACGATTTAACTAGCTTCGTTGGCAGAGCGAATGCTTAAGCCAGTCTAGTGTCCTAGACTCCAATCAAGGCCGATCGAAGGAGACGGATGTGACAAAAAGGCTTATCACTAAGCTGCTGGTAGCTAACCGTGGAGAAATCGCAGTGCGTGTCATCCGGGCGGCTCGCGATGCTGGTATCGCCAGCGTCGCCGTCTACGCCGATTCTGACGCCTCATCACTATTTGTCACCTTGGCTGATGAGGCTTTCGCGCTGAACGGAATGACGCCAGCCGAAACCTACCTCAATCAAGAAAAACTGCTGGCTGTTGCCAAACGATCAGGCGCTAACGCTATACATCCGGGTTACGGGTTCCTTTCTGAGAACGCGGAATTTGCCCAAGCAGTTATCGACGCTGGATTGATCTGGATCGGCCCACCCCCTCAAGCCATCGATAAGTTGGGCGATAAAGTCAAAGCCCGCCACATCGCTAACAAAGTAGGAGCTCCTTTGGTGCCGGGCACAAAAGATCCGGTATCTGATAGTGAAGAAGTAGTGCGCTTTGCTGAAGAACATGGGCTACCGATCGCTATTAAAGCCGCCTATGGCGGCGGCGGGCGCGGTTTGAAAGTTGCCCGTACCTTATCTGAGATACCCCAGCTTTTTGAATCTGCGACCAGAGAAGCAATTACAGCTTTTGGACGCGGTGAAAGTTTTGTAGAACGCTATCTCGATAAACCACGCCACGTTGAGACCCAATGCCTAGCTGACGAATACGGTCAGGTCGTGGTTGTTTCCACCAGAGACTGCTCCTTGCAGCGCCGTCACCAAAAACTTGTTGAAGAAGCTCCAGCACCCTTCTTAACTGACGAACAGATAGAACGTCTCTACAGCTCGTCCAAAGCTATTTTGCGGGAAGCTGGCTATGTGGGTGCCGGCACGTGTGAATTCTTAGTCGGCCAAGACGGCACGATTAGCTTTCTTGAAGTTAACACCCGCCTTCAAGTCGAGCACCCCGTATCTGAAGCAGTTACCGGGATGGATCTAGTGCGCGAACAGTTCAAGATAGCTCAAGGCGAACATCTGCCAGATCATGACCCCGCAATTCGTGGCCACAGCTTTGAGTTTCGTATCAATGCGGAAGATCCAGGACGAAACTTTTTGCCAGCACCTGGCACGTTAACCCGTTGGCGACCACCCTGCGGGCCTGGAGTACGCATTGATGAGGGCTATCACCGCGGCATGAATGTGCCTGGTGCTTTTGACTCTCTGCTAGGCAAATTGATTATTACTGGGGCGACACGCGAACAAGCGCTGCAGCGCGCTAAACGAGCTCTTGACGAATTCATTATTGAAGGCATGCCGACAGTGTTGCCATTCCATAAAGTAGTTGTTCAAGACCCAGCATTCGTCGCAGAAAACGACCAATTTGGGGTTTATACCGACTGGATTGAGACGGATTTTGACAACACTATCGAGCCTTATGGTGGAGAGCTCGGCGAAAGCGAAGATCCGATTGCTCAAGAACAAATCATTGTTGAAGTTAATGGGCGTCGGGTCGAGGTTCGTCTGCCAAGCGGATTAACTACTACAACACAAAAACCGAAACCAAAGAAACCGAATAAGAGAGCTACAGTTG
The DNA here is from genome assembly GCF_900155645.1 of Vaginimicrobium propionicum. Lineage (GTDB taxonomy): Bacteria > Actinomycetota > Actinomycetes > Propionibacteriales > Propionibacteriaceae > Vaginimicrobium > Vaginimicrobium propionicum. The sequence goes on along the minus strand of NZ_LT706985.1, from coordinate 35,791 downwards.
GCAAGCTGCGCCAGGCTTCGGGCAACGAGCTAACAGTTCCTATGCAAGGCACTATCGTTAAAGCTGAGGTTTCTAATGATGACCACGTTGAAGAAGGCGATTTGATTGTTGTCCTAGAGGCCATGAAGATGGAGCAACCAATCAGCGCCCACCGCGCCGGCATCATTCACAACCTGATCGAAATCGGCACTGCATTGCAGTCTGGCGATGTGATTTGCACCATTGATGATGCCTAAACAACTCAGATAGTTAAGCATTTGAGCGGGTGAGATACTCATCCGCTCAACTGCTTTTGAGCTGTCTTTTTAAGGCCGCGCGCGAATGACGTCCATGTATTGGGCGCGCTCGTAGGCGCCGGGGTTAGGAGCGTTTCCGGCACTCATCGACCCGCGCAATTCATCTGTTGATTTATAGCCACGTCTAACTAACCAAGCCTTAACCTCAGCCAATAAATCAGCTATCTTTGTCGGCCCGTCGACTAGGACGGCAGCAGTAGTGCAGGCTACGTCAGCGCCCGCGGCTAATGCTTTCAACACATCTTGCCCGCTATGGATACCAGAGGTTGCCGCAAGCGACAGACCTGGATTCTGGTAGCGCAGAATACCTATCCAACGCAGCGGGAACCGTAATTCGTCCGAGTTAGACAAGCGCCGTTTAGCGACTATCTCCATATCCTCTAAATCAATTTCTGCACCATAAAACCTATTAAATAGCACTACCCCGCCAGCTCCTGCCTCACGAGTGCGACGTACAAAATTAGCTAGCGCAGTGAAATGCTGGCTAAGTTTCACACTCACCGGCACGTCAACACTGCCGGCAACATCGCTAATCACTTTTAGGTAGCTTTCTTCCACCTGATCTGCCCGCTGATCAGGGTCAGTATTCACCGAGTAAAGGTTTAACTCGATAGCGTCAGCCCCAGCCTCAGCTAGCAGCTTGGCATATTTCGCCCACCCACCGGGACGATAACCGTTCACCGAGGCGATGACCGGAATATCGAGGGCAGCCTTGGCGTCCCGAACGAGTTGGATGGCGCGCTCAGATCCAATAGCGTCTAAATCAATTTCTGGAGCCAGCGGGCTGAATGCGAACTCCGCTTGGTCTTCACCGATGGCTAACAGATCTTCTGCAGCCATCTCTTCAGCCTCCACCTCTTCTTCAAAGAGGCTGGGCAACACTACTGCCCCAGCACCACTGTCTTGTAAGGCAAGTAGGGAATCAATTTGACCCGTCAATGGGGAACAGGACGCGATCAATGGCGAAGTTAGACTCAGACCCAGGTAGGTGGTGGAAATATCTAAACTCACTATGATTCTCCTTCATCGCTGGGTAGCGTGCGTTGAATACCTGCTAGCTGAGAATAGTAACGCCATTTTTCGTCAGCGTCTGCCTGAGCGAGCCTCGTCAATTGTTCTGCCCTCTTCGGGTTGGTACGCCGTAAGATGGCGAATCTGGCTTCATTGCTCATAAAATCACCAACCGAACCAGTGGGTGCTTTAGAGTCCATCTTCAACGGTTTACCGTCTGCGCTTGGACGGAAACGGTAGAGCGGCCAATAACCAGTCGCCACCGCCTGCTCCTGGTGGCTCATAGATGTTTCCATGTCAATGCCGTGCGAGATACAGGTGGAATAAGCGATCACTAGGGATGGGCCTTGCCATGCCTGAGCTTCATTGAGTGCGCGCACGGTTTGCTGTTGGTTTGCACCCATAGCCACTTGAGCAACATAGACGTTGCCGTAGGCTTGAGCGATCATACCCAGATCTTTCTTTGCCGATGTCTTGCCGGAGGCAGCGAATTTAGCTACGGCAGCTCTCGGAGTAGCTTTAGATGACTGACCGCCAGTATTTGAATAAAGCTCGGTATCTAACACTAAAACGTTAATATTGCGTCCTGATCCTAGGACGTGATCTAGACCGGAAGAGCCGATGTCATAAGCCCAACCATCGCCGCCGATTATCCAAACAGACTTATCTACTAGCTCGTTTGCAAGGGTTTCTAGGCGTCTGGCACGCTCGTCGTCAATGCCTGCCAACTGGGCACGCAATGTTTCGACCCGCTGACGTTGAGCTTTTATACCCGCCTCATCTGATTGATCGCTGGCCAATAATTCGGCGGCTAGATCTCCATCCAACCGCTCAGCTAACTCAGACACTAACCTTTTAGCTTCACTATTTTGTTGCTCGAAGGCCAGTCGCATGCCTAAGCCGAATTCCGCATTATCTTCGAACAGCGAATTAGACCATGCCGGTCCGCGTCCGGCAGAATTGGTCGTATAAGGCGTTGTCGGAAGGTTTCCGCCGTAAATGGATGAGCATCCAGTGGCGTTAGCTATCAGCAGTCGGTCACCAAATAGTTGCGTTAAAACGCGGATATAAGGTGTTTCTCCGCACCCCGAACAAGCCGAAGAGAACTCGAAGAGGGGCTGCAATAGGGATGCCCCCTTGACTTGATCGTGACGCACCGAATCTCTATCAACCTCTGGAAGCCGATCGAAATAGTCAAAATTTTTCCGCTCAGCATCAAGATGGGCTAGCCGATTTTCCATATTTATCGCTTTGTGTTTAGCGACACTACGCGAACGCGCCGGACAGACTTCTACACAGATACCGCAGCCAGTGCAATCATCGGGAGCAACTTGAACAAGATACTGGTGGTCTTTAAGTTTGCGGTCTTTGAAATCTTTGTGTTTAAAGGTTGTTGGTGCATCACTTAACAGTTCATTTGGGGCAATTTTTACCCGAATAGCTGCATGTGGGCACACCATCGCACATTTTCCGCAGTCAATACACAGGCTCTCATCCCAGATGGGGATCTCATAGGCGATTCCGCGTTTTTCATATTTTGTTGTCCCACTCGGCCAAGTACCGTCCGGCGGTAACGCGGAAACTGGCAGCAAGTCTCCTTCGCCGCGTAACATGACGCCAGTCACTTGCCGTACCAAATCGCTAGCGGTGTCGGGCACCCCAGACATCCTGGGTATTTGCGAGCTGGTATCTGTTATCTCTAGCTCGTGCAGCCCTGGAATTGCAGCGTCGATAGCCGCAAAGTTCCGTTCAACTATCGTGCGACCTCTGCGCCCATAGGTTTTTTCAACAGATTCCTTAATCCGCCCTATCGCTTCTTCTCGAGCAACCACCCCAGATAAATAAAAGAAGCAGGGCTGCATGACAGTATTTATCCGTTTGCCCATACCTGCGTCTCGAGCTACTTGACTAGCGTCAATCGTGTACACCTTTAGATGGCGCTTAAGAATTAGCTCTTGAATATCGCTTGGTAGCTGCGCCCAGGTGCCAGACCCAAATGGCGAGTTCAGCACTACTGTTGCCCCCGGTTTAGCGATATCTAGGGTTTTCATTTGAGTTAGCAGCTCAAATTGGTGAACGGCAACAAAATCTGCCTGGTCAATCAGATAGGGCGCATCTATCGAATGGTCACCGAAACGCAGGTGACTTATCGTTGTTGCCCCAGATTTACGCGAATCATAAACGAAGTAGCCTTGAGCGAACCTCCCCTTGTCGGCTCCGATAATTTTGACGGTATTTTTCGCGGCTCCAACCGTGCCGTCCGAACCTAAGCCGAAAAAAACTGCCTTAAGTACATCGTCATCGCTACTGGCATGGAAGTTTGTATCCACTGGCAACGACAAATTGGTGACATCATCCTTAATGCCAACACTGAAGCGCGGCTTAGGCTTGAGCGCCGCTAATTCGGCAAAAACAGCAGCCGCCATTGCGGGCGTATATTCCTTCGATGACAAGCCGTACCGACCACCAATAATGCGCGGCAACTGTTCGAAATGATCCACTTGACCAACTAAGGCTGCCGCCACATCGCTAAATAGCGGCTCACCAACACTTCCTGGTTCCTTAGTGCGATCTAGGACAGCAATTGATTTGGTAGTTTTGGGCAGCGCTTGAACCAATTCGGCTACCGGGAACGGTCGATAGACCCGCAAGGTGGCTACCCCAACCTTTTCGCCGCAACGATTCAAATCATCGACAGCTTGTTTAGTGGTAGCCCATGCCGAGCCAAGGACGATAATTACCCGTTCAGCGTTGGGTGCGCCGTAGTATTCAACAATGTTGTAGCGTCGGCCAATCTGGTCAGCAAATTCGTCCATGATTTCGCTGATAGTTGGTATCACTGCATCATAGAAAGGATTCGCCGCTTCTCTGGCTTGGAAAAAAGTATCCGGATTTTGGGCGGTACCACGAATTTTTGGCGCGTCCGGGGTCAAACCGCGCGCTCGGTGAGCCGCCACGTCATCTTCTCTAATCAGGGCACGAACGTCAGATTCGGACAGCAACTGAATCTTGTTTTCTTCGTGTGAAGTGCGGAAACCGTCAAAGAAATGCAAAAATGGCACCCTAGTGCGCAGGGTTGCAGCGTGGGCTATCAAGGCTAGGTCTTGGGCTTCTTGGACGTTGGTGGAAGATAGCATCGCCCAGCCCGTTTGGCGCACTCCCATAACGTCTGAATGATCACCAAAAATAGACAACGCATGGGTTGCCACGCTGCGAGCTGCCACATGAATTACCGCCGGAGTTAGCTCGCCAGCAATTTTATACATGTTAGGAATCATCAACAGCAGCCCTTGAGAGGCAGTGAAGGTGGTAGCTAACACACCTTTGGTAACCGCACCATGCAAGGCGCCAGCAGCACCAGCCTCAGACTGCAGCTGAACAACTTCAGGCACCCCACCCCAAATGTTTTTTCTCCCGCCAGCAGACCAGGCATCAGACAGTTCCGCCATCGGCGACGATGGGGTGATTGGGTAGATGGCGATGACTTCGCTTAGCCAATGAGCAACCCTAGCTGCTGCCTCATTGCCATCCATAGTTGCCCAATTTGCCTGCCCCATGTCCACCTTCCTTGTTCAGACTCCAGTATCAGCTAAGCAACGGGCTTTTCCAACCGCCCACTAGCCAAGCAACAATTTTGCAAACTACCTAAATTACTTGAAATTACTAAGAGAGATTGTCAGGACAGTTCCATCTGATCAGGGTGAGAGCCAACACGTCCATTGCACTCCAAAGAATCAATTCTTTCCATTTGCTCTGGACTTAATTCAAAATCGAATACATTGAAGTTTTCGACCATCCGTTCGCGATGCAGCGATTTCGGGAAAACCACGTAGCCATGCTGCAAGTGCCAACGAATCACTACTTGAGCGGGCGTTCGAGAGATTTCGTCGCCGATACTTCTAATCAGTGGATCCGTGATGATTTTGCCACGCGCCAAAGGCGACCACGATTCGGTGACTATGCCTAACTGCTGATTGACGGCAACTAGTTCACGTTGTTGGAGATAGGGGTGGAGTTCAATTTGATTTACGGCTGGCACAACGCCAGTAGCATCAATAATGCGGTTTAAGTGTTTAGGCTCGAAGTTAGACACCCCTACTGCCCTGGCACGACCATCGGCGGCGAACTCAAGTAGGGTGCGCCAGGTAGCCACATAATCAGTGGTTTTGGCCATTGGCCAGTGAATCAGAAATAGATCAACCTCATCTAATTGCAGTTTCTCTAGACTCTTAGCAAATGTTTCTCGCGCCGCGTCTGGCTCATGGTACGGGTTATTCAACTTCGTAGTGATGAAGATGGCGTCGCGGTCAATACCACTATCGGCGATGGCCTGACCGACTTCAGCCTCATTACCGTACATTTGCGCAGTGTCGATATGTCGGTAACCAACTTCTAAGGCGTCACGTACCGCTTGATAAGCGTTAGCGGGAGGGATTTTATAGGTACCAAATCCAAGCTGAGGAATATCCACTCATTCAGTTTAGCCGTTCAGCCAACAACCAACCCAAGGCATATTTCCCAAAAACAAAACGCCCACCCCAAATATTGTGGGGCGGGCGCGTTAGAAAGCTATTAAAATTAGCGCTTTTCTTTAATCTTGGCAGCCTTTCCATGGCGGTCACGCAAGTAGTAGAGCTTGGCGCGACGCACATGACCGCGACGTTCAACCTCAATCTTGTCGATGATTGGTGAATGTAGCGGGAAGGTACGCTCAATACCAGTGCCGTAAGAAACCTTTCGGACGGTAAATGCCTCTTGCAAACCAGAGCCAGATTTGGCGATAACAACGCCAGCAAAAACCTGGATACGAGATTTACTACCTTCAACGACCTTAACGTGTACGCGAACCGAATCACCGGCGCGGAACTCAGGCAGGTCGGACTTCATCTGAGCTTCGTCGAGCTCACGAATCAGCTTGGTCTTCATGTTGTAATCCTCGTGGGTGCCACAGGTCACCTCGCGGTAGTGGTTTATTGGCGGGCGTGGGCTTGACTTTCCCCCTGTGGCAGGGTCAAGCCTTTACCCGAAGAAATATTTTCGCACACTTTACTCTCAGCGCCAAAATTCGGGTAAACCGAAAAAATGCTGCGGGGCGCCAACCGACACCCCGCAGCGAATTAGATCAGGTTTACTTACCGTCAGCTTTGAACAAGGAATGCCAAAGGTCACGGTTTAGCTGACCAATCGACTCTAGCGGGATACCCTTCGGGCAAACCGCAGCGCATTCGCCGATATTAGAGCACGATCCGAAACCTTCCGCATCATGCTGGCCAACCATTCCCTTAACGCGCAGGAAACGCTCCGGCTCGCCTTGAGGCAGATTAGCCAGGTGAGTGACTTTAGCCGAGGTGAACAGCATTGCCGAAGAGTTCGGGCAGGCAGCCACACAAGCACCACAGCCAATGCATGTAGCGTTGTCAAAAGCCTTGTCGGCCTTGATCTTCGGGATTGCGTTAGCGTGCGCATCTGGGGCAGCACCAGTGTTGACGGAAATGAAACCACCAGCCTGAATAATGCGATCTAATGCTGTACGGTCCACGATTAAATCTTTGATAATCGGGAAGGCTCCAGCCCGCCACGGCTCAATCGTGATGGTGTCACCATCTTTGAATGAACGCATATGCAGCTGGCAGGTGGTGGTGCGAACTGGCGATGCGGCACGACCATGCGGAGTACCGTTAATCACCATGCCGCAAGTGCCGCAAATACCTTCGCGGCAGTCAGAATCAAAGACGACCGGCTCTATGCCCTTGGCAGTCAGTTCCTCATTCAACTGATCAAGCATCTCCAAAAAGCTCATGTCTTCGGAGATATTGTCGATGTCATAGTCCTCCAGGCGACCGTCAGATGCGCCCCGAGCCTGTCGCCAAACCTTTAGATGAAGTCTCACTTGTAGCTCCTCTGCTTTAGCTCGATCGCCTTGTAAATCAACGGCTCTTTATGCAAGACCGGCTTTTGGCCAGCCCCCTTCCATTCCCAGGCAGCCACGTAAGCGAATTCGTCATCATGACGTAGTGCCTCGCCTTCTTCAGTCTGGTGCTCAGTACGGAAGTGGCCACCGCAAGACTCCCTGCGGTGTAGTGCATCAACACACATCAACTCGCCCAGTTCAAGGAAGTCGGCTAGTCGACCAGCGCGTTCAAGCGCCTGGTTAAGATCGTCCGCCTTACCAGTCACCTTGACGTTGGTCCAGAACTCTTCACGCAATGCGCGAATCATGCCGATCGCCTTCTTTAGACCAGCCTCATTACGCGCCATACCGCAGTATTCCCACATGATGTGACCGAGTTCCTTGTGAATGGAATCAACTGTGCGATCACCTTGAATAGCCATCAGCTTTGTGACGCGATCTTTAGCCGATTTCAAAGCTGCTTGAACGTCTGGATCGTCGGCAGGCAACGTACCTTCGTGACACTTAGCTAAGTAATCGTTAATGGTATTAGGCAGCACGAAATACCCATCGGATAGCCCTTGCATTAGAGCCGAGGCACCCAGTCGGTTAGCTCCGTGATCAGAGAAGTTGGCTTCGCCACTGCAGAACAGACCCGGAATTGTAGTCTCTAGATCGTAGTCAACCCACAGACCGCCCATGGTGTAGTGAACTGCTGGATAGATACGCATTGGCACTTCGTACGGATCGTCAGCAGTGATCTGCTTGTACATATCAAAGAGGTTGCCGTATTTAGCCTCAACTGCTTTACGTCCCATCCGCCCGATGGCTTCTGCGAAGTCAAGGTAGACACCGCGACGAACCTGGCGTTCCTTACCATCTGGACCGATCTCTGGAACGACCGGACCTACACCGCGTCCTTCATCGCAAACGTTCTTTGCTTGTCTGGATGCGATATCGCGCGGCACCAAGTTGCCGAAGGATGGGTAGATGCGCTCTAAGTAGTAATCGCGATCTTCTTCAGGAATCTGACGCGGATCCTTATCGCAATCCTCAGCCTTCTTTGGCACCCAGATTCGACCGTCATTACGCAGAGACTCGGACATCAACGTCAGTTTTGACTGGTTAGTGCCGTGCTGCGGAATACAAGTCGGGTGGATCTGGGTATAGCACGGGTTGCCAAAGTAGGCACCCTTGCGGTGTGCCCGCCAAACAGCCGTTGCATTACACCCCATCGCATTGGTGGACAGGAAGAATACGTTGCCATAACCGCCAGTGGCTAGCACCACTGCATCAGCGGTATAGGCGTCCATTTCACCGGTTACCATATCGCGAGCGACAATGCCGCGAGCATGTCCGTCTTTAACGATCAGCTCCAGCATCTCGTGCCGCGAGAACATTTCGACAGTTCCCTCAGCAACCTGACGCTCCAACGCCTGATAGGCACCAATCAACAGCTGCTGGCCGGTTTGGCCACGAGCGTAGAAAGTACGCTGCACCTGAACGCCGCCGAAAGAACGGTTATCAAGCAAGCCGCCGTAGTCACGAGCGAATGGCACGCCCTGAGCTACGCATTGGTCAATAATATTGGCTGATACTTCAGCTAAGCGGTGAACGTTAGTCTCGCGGGCGCGGTAGTCGCCACCTTTTACCGTGTCGTAGAACAGCCGGTAAATCGAGTCGTTGTCGTTCTTGTAATTCTTAGCTGCGTTAATACCGCCTTGGGCAGCAATCGAGTGAGCACGCCGTGGGCTGTCTTGGTAGCAGAAGCACTTTACGTGATAACCAGCTTCACCAAGGGAGGCGGCGGCAGCACCGCCAGCCAGACCAGAACCAACAACGATAATGGTCATCTTGCGGCGGTTGGCGGGGTTGACCAGCGCAGCACGGAATTGTCGATCTTTCCAAACCTGAGCAATCGGCAAGCTGGTATCGGCTTTAGTGTCGTGGATTTCTTCGCCGAGCTCGTAGAATTGCTCGTCACCAGCGGGAATAGTAGCGGTCATGAGAAAATCACTCCAGTCGCGATCAGGATTGGCGTAAGCATGAAGCCAACGAATAACGCCAGCGCAACGATCCAAGCGCACGCATGAATAACCTTGGAGCTAGTTGCTCCCAAACGAAGGCCAAGCGTGGTGAAGGCGCTGGAGAATCCGTGCCAGATATGGAAGCAAACCAGACCAACGAAGATGGCATAGAAAATCACCATCCACGGCTGCTGGAAAGCATTTACAACACGCAGGTGCGGGGCGATATTCATTTCGCCTGCCGGGTAGTTAATCCGAATCGTCTGAGTGGTGAACTGCAGAAGATGGAATATAAAGGCAAGGAAGATGATGATGCCCGACCAGATCATAGTGCGCGCTGCGAAGCTACCCTCGAGATAGCGGGTCTTAAGATATTTGACCCGATTACCACCAGTGAAGTTGCGGAAGGTTAGCTGGACGGCAAATAGGATGTGAATTACCGCGCAAGCTAGCAGGAACAACCGGAAGCACCAGAGGAAGAACTTCTCAGGCAAAATCGGATACAAGAAAGTGCGCAACGCGTGCGAGTATTCATCGAACTCAGCTCCGCTGTCAGGCACCAGCAGCTTCAGATTTCCGAAGACGTGCATCAATAGAAACAGGATAAGGCAAAGGCCAGTCAAAGACATAAGAATCTTTCTTGCTACTGTTGAGCAAGTGGCTGCCTTATGGGGAGTCGTACTCCCGGACTTTGTAATCAATGTCGAGGCCACAGATTCACTATAGCCTAGAACGGATATCGAGTGCGCACCCATGCGCCCGTAGTGAGACTGTCAATTAAAAAATTGACCACCCCAGCGGTGAACACAGCAGCTACCAGCCTCTAACCAGAGTACTAGCTAAGCAAATCTGGACGACGTTCTTTAGTCAGTGAAAGAGACTGCTGGTTACGCCATTTAGCGATTTTTTCATGGTGGCCACTTAATAACACCTCAGGCACTTCAAGCCCCCGCCAAACCGCCGGTTTGGTGTAGACCGGATATTCCAACATTCTGTCTTCCGCTTTAGAGTGCGACTCTTCCACTAAAGATTCTGGGTTACCAACCATTCCAGGAATCAATCGCACAACAGCTTCGATTACTGCTAGAGCTGCCACTTCCCCACCATTGAGGACGTAGTCACCAATAGATAGCTCAAGCACATTAAAATGTTGGTCAGCCCACTGGCTGACTCTGGAGTCGATGCCTTCATAGCGACCACAGGCAAAAGCTAAAGTTGACTTCTTTGACAGCTGCTCAGCGATTTCTTGATTAAACACTTCACCTGCGGGGCTAGGGATGATCAGCGTAGGTTTTTCTTCAGGGCTACCCAAATCGTTCAGCAACCAATCCAAGGCTTGCCCCCACGGCTCCGGTTTCATCACCATACCGGCACCACCACCATAAGGAGTATCGTCCACACTACGGTGACGGTCATAAGTCCAATCCCGTAAGTCGTGAGCCTTAATATCTAATAAACCAGACTGTTTAGCTTTGCCAATCAAACTTAAATCCAACACCGCAAAGTACTGCGGGAAAATAGAAATAACGTCGATACGCATCAGCTATCACACACCTGGACGCCAGCTTGAGTGAGCAACACTTTCCCAGCCTGGATATCAACTAGATCCACCAAAGCGGACACAAACGGAATAGTAATCTGGCCAGCCACCAAAACATCCTGAGCCGGTGGGTGCCAAATTTCAGTGATTTCACCAAAATCGCTGCCATCTGGACCAACAAGACGCAAGCCAATGAGTTGACGGTCGTAGAACTCGTTGGGATTATTTGGGGTCTGGGTCGCATCCACATCTGTTACTAGAAGCTTTCCCTGTATTTTCGCTACTTGGTCACGATCATTAACACCAGCTAGATGAATGATGAGTCGCCCAGACACTCGTTTCTTTGAAACTACCTCAAAGGATTGCGACTGATTTTCTAGCCGCAATTTGGCTCCTGGGGCAAATCGAATATCTGGTTCATCGCTATGCTCGATCACCGCGAAATCGCCTCGAACCCCGTGAGCACGTCCTACTCGACCAACCACTACTTCGACGGTTTTCATATGCCCTCTTAGCTTATAAATAAGACAGCGCCCCACCCGTTTACGGGCGAGGCGCTGCTAATAATAGTTATCGGCGGGTACGGGATTTTCGATCCACATCCACAAAATCAACACGAATTGATTCGCCGGAAGACAAAGCGCCAATCACTTTTCGAATAGCTGTAGCAGTGCGACCTTGACGCCCGATAACTTTGCCGATGTCATCGGGATGGACACGCACCTCCAGCATTCGCCCACTGCGAATGTGCTTGTCACGAACCGTAACGTCGTCAGGATGAGAGACGATACCAGAAACTAAATGTTCCAATGCTTCAGCAAGCATAGGTTACGCCTCGTCAGCTTTCTCAGCTTTTGCCTGATCCTCGGACTTATCCTTAGTTGCAGTCTCTTCAGGCTTTTCCTCAGCCTTATCATCAGCCGATTCCTTAGCGTCAGCCTTCTTAGAGATAGCCTCAGTGGTCGGCTCATCATCAGCCTCAGCTAAAGCAGCGTTGAACAACGCTAGCTTGTCAGGCTTAGCTGGAGCATAGTCAATGCCAGAGGGCACATCCTCGCCAGTAAATTTCTGCCAGTCACCGGTGCGCTTCAACAATGCCACAACCGCATCAGTCGGCTGGGCGCCAACGCCTAGCCAATACTGGACGCGCTCAGAGTCGATGCTAATAATCGACGGGTCTTCCTTGGGATGGTACTGGCCAATCTCTTCGATGGCAGTTCCATTACGCTTGGCGCGCTCATCAATAACAATGACGCGATAGTGCGGCTGACGAATCTTGCCGAGCCTCTTCAAACGAATCTTGGTAGCCACTTGTGTGGAATCTCCTATATAAAATCTGGTGGTGGTTGCGCTTTAGTGCGTGGGGTGCACATCGGCGAACCGTGGTGTCTAGCGTCTCCAGTGATGAGAGGGCACCTGGACACAGACGCACCAAAGAATTATGCCAGATTTGCTACAAACCAGGAAATCGTCCTAACCAATATTGGCTGAGCTCTAAGTCTTAGCCTGATACCAGACGACCTTTCAACACAATAGCTAAGGGCGTGTGAACAACTGAAATATCCTTGCGCGGGTCTCTTGCGTAACACACAAAATCGGCTGGTTCGCCAGGGTTAATATTTGGTGCCCCTAGCCATTCACGAGCTCGCCAAGACGCTGCTCCTAACGCGAACTCGGCACCGCCTAGCTTGGCAAGTAGTTCTATTTCCTCGTCAATCCGACCATGCACCAGTCGCCCGCCAGCGTCCGTGCCAGCATAAATCGCCACTCCAGCGTCCATCGCTTTGCCAATCACCTCGATATGGCTGGCATACAGGGCGCGCATATGTTTAGCCCAGGTCGGATATTTCTCATCTCCACCGGCAGCCAATTCGGGGAAAGTAGCTAACTGTGTCATCGTTGGCACCAAGGCAACATTTTTGTCGGCCATCTCAGCAATAGCGTCGTCACTTAACCCAGTGCCATGCTCCACACAATCGACACCAGCAGCAACAAACTCACTGACTGCTTGCTCAGCGAAAGTGTGCACCTGAACTCGTTTACCATATTCGTGGGCTTTATCGATAGCGGCACGCACCGTCTCAGCCGGCCACAACGGCGCCAAATCACCACTGCTACGGTCAATCCAATCGCCTACCATCTTTACCCACTGAGTGTCGGGTCGTGCCGCCTGGGATTCAACAGCATCCACTAATTCTTCCGGTTCAGCTTCGATAGCATAATTGCGGATATAACGCTTAAACCTGGCGATATGTTGGCCAGAACGGATGATGCGTGGCATATCAGGGCGATTGTCTAGGAAATGAGTGTCACGCGGCACACCCGTATCGCGCACCAACAACACTCCGGTATTGCGGTCAGTGATGGCTTGGTTGACGGTATCCTCATCGCTGGCCGGACCCAATTTAGCTAGGCCAATATGACAGTGGGCGTCCACCAGTCCGGGGCTAATCCAAACGTCACGAATTTTAATCTCAGCACCTGCCGGGCGGTCTCTAGTTAAGACCCCGTCTTCTACCCACAAGCATTCACGTATTCCGCTGGGCAACCAGGTTCCTTCAACACCGAAGTTCACTGCAAACCACCTTGTTTTTTAAGCATTTCAGCTACCTCTGGCGGCAGCTGAAAATCAGTTGGGCTGGTTGGCTTAGCAAACGGCGAGCCAGGCAGAACTGTTTGCTGAGCCAAAGTCTCTGGGCTATCACCAGCTTCCATAGCGGCCTGCTGAGCAGCTCGTTTGGCCGGATTGCCAGAAACTTTGCGTCCGCCCTTAAGCTTCTTCTTCTGCTGTTTTGGTGGACGCCGCCGCTGGCCGAAACCGCCAGGCATACCGGGCATTCCGCCTAACATAGACCCCATTGAAGTCATCATTTTTCGTGCTTCAACAAAGCGCTTGACTAGCTCATTTACGTCTTTTACGGTGACCCCAGCACCATTAGCAATCCGGGCTCGTCTAGAACCATTAAGGATGGATACATCGGCACGTTCTTGCGGGGTCATGGAATAGATGATCGCTTCAATACGGTCGATTTGTTTCTCGTCTACATTGGCGATCGCGTCCTTCATCTGCCCCATACCAGGAAGCATCGAGAAAATTTTCGACATCGGCCCCATTTTGCGTACCTGCTGCATTTGAGCAAGGAAATCGTCTAAGCCAAATTGTCCGCGTCCAGACAGCAGTTTCTCGGCTGCCGCCTGAGATTGCTCTTTGTCAAAGGTCTTTTCAGCTTGCTCAATCAAGGTGAGCATATCGCCCATACCAAGGATTCGGGACGCCATCCGGTCTGGGTGGAAAACATCGAAATCTTCGAGCTTTTCACCGTTAGAGGCGAACATTATCGGCTTGCCGAGCACCTTGGCTATCGACAGAGCCGCGCCACCCCTAGCATCACCGTCTAGTTTGGTGAGCACTACCCCATCAACGCCGACACCATCCTCGAAAGCGCGAGCAGTATTGACAGCGTCTTGGCCAATCATGGCATCAACAACGAATAGGGTTTCGTCTGGGTTAGCGGCTTCTTTGATCTGGCGTGCTTGGGCAATCATCGCCTCATCAACACCCAAACGACCAGCGGTATCAATAATCACTACATCGTGAAGATGAAGCTGCGCATATTCGATGGAATCTTTAGCTACCTGGATGGGGTCGCCGATACCGTTTCCTGGCTGGGGAGCGTAGACCTTTGCGCCCGCACGCTGGCCGACCACCTGCAATTGCTGAACGGCATTAGGGCGCTGCAAGTCAGCCGCAACCAATAGCGGGCTATGCTGTTCTGACGCTAGGTAGCGAGCTAACTTACCCGCCAGAGTAGTTTTACCAGCACCCTGTAAACCAGCAAGCATGATTACGCTCGGCGGATTCTTGGCGAATCTAATAGTACGTGTTCGACCACCGAGGATCTCAATCAATTCCTCGTTGACGATCTTTACAATCTGTTGGGTGGGATTTAGAGCCTTAGAGACCTGTTCGCCACGGGCTCGTTGCTTCAGATTAGCAATGAACTCTTTGACCACCGCCAAAGATACGTCTGCCTCTAATAACGCAATCCGAATTTCACGGGCAGTGGCATCGATATCTGCATCAGTTAATCGACCTTTAGAGCGCAGATTCTTAAATGTTGCAGCGAGCCTATCTTGCAGAGTGTCAAACACGCTTCCTCCGGAATATCTATCTAAATTGAATAATCGTTGTGACTTAAGTATTAGTCACCCAGCAGGCCATCGACGAAACCTTCGGCGTCGAAAGGCGCTAAATCATCTGCGCCCTCACCCAAACCGATGAATTTCACTGGCACGCCAAGTTCACGCTGAACTTGGACGACAATACCGCCCTTAGCTGAACCGTCCAGTTTTGTTAATACGATGCCAGTGACTTTAACCACTTCTGCAAAGATTCGGGCTTGAGTTAAACCGTTTTGGCCGGTAGTAGCGTCCAGCACTAAAAGCACCTCAGAAACTGGTGCTTTCTTTTCAATAACCCGCTTAACTTTGCCAAGCTCATCCATCAAACCAGCCTTGGTGTGGAGTCGTCCAGCAGTATCAACCAGCACCACATCAACGCCTTTTTCGATGCCCTGATCGACGGCGTTGAAGGCTACTGAGGCTGGGTCTTGACCTTCATTCCCACACACTGTCTCAACGCCAACCCGCTGACCCCAAGTGCTTAATTGCTCAGCGGCTGCTGCGCGGAAAGTATCTGCCGCACCAAAAAGGACTTTCTTGTCCTCGGCAACCAACATGCGGCCAATTTTGCCGACAGTAGTGGTTTTACCGGTGCCATTGACCCCAACCACCATGACCACTGCTGGCATAGATTCCTCATGATCAAGGCATAGGCTGCGATCAAAAGCTGGGTTGACCAACTTAATCAACTCTGTACGCAAAATCGACTTGGCAATATCCGGGTCTGCAACACCTTCTATCGCCAACTGTTTCCGCATGGTTTCCACTAATTCAGTGGCTGGCCCGACTCCTAAATCAGAGGTGATGAGCGTGGTTTCAAAATCGTCCCAGGTATCTTCAGAAATCTTGTCAGTGGCCAGTAAATCAGCTAATGCCCTAGCCAGGGCATTATTAGAAGATGCTAATCGACGACGCAATCTAGCCAGGCGAGAGCCAGGAGCTTCTGGAAGCTCAACTTGTGCACCCGCTTCCTTAACCTCTTCAACGGCCTGTATCGCTTCTTGCTGAGATTCGGTTTCTATCTGTTCGGCAACCGCGCTATCAGTTGGTTGGGCTGGAATTTCTTGTATTTCATCACCAGCAGTGATTTCACGACGTCCACGAGTAGCGAAAATGCTGATCAGCGTGATCGCGGTGCACGCCACCAAAACACCAATCAAAATCAAGAAAATGAAGTTATTCACGTGCCTACCCTACCTGGCTGACCTATAAATCACCTGTTCACTGACGAGCAATTGCCGTCTAACTATCGCTTAACCGCTGCGAGATTACTGTAGAAATTCCATCTTGACGCATCGTCACCCCATAAAGAGCATCAGCTATCTCCATAGTGCGCTTTTGATGGGTAATAACGAGCAACTGTGAAGAGCGTCGCAATTCTTGATAGATACCCAGCAACCGACTGAGATTAACATCGTCTAAGGCAGCCTCAACCTCGTCAAGGATATAGAATGGACTAGGTCTAGCAATAAACAAACTCACTAGGAAAGCAACCGCTACCAGAGAGCGCTCGCCACCAGAGAGCAAAGATAAGCGTTTAACTTTTTTGCCAGCAGGTTTGGCCTCTACGTCTACGCCGGTAGCTAGCATGTCATTTGGCTCGGTCAAGACGAGCTTGCCTTGACCTCCAGGGAAAAGTCTGGCAAAAACTTCCTCGAATGTGGCCGCAACATCTTGATACGCCTGAGCAAATACGTCTTGAACCCGCTGATCAACATCTTCAATTAAATCCAGCAAATCTCTTCGAGTCTTTTTCAAATCTGCCATCTGGTTAGCCAAGAAAGTATGGCGTTCACTCATCGCCTCAAACTCTTCTAAAGCCAACGGGTTAACTTGCCCAAGCAATTGCAAATCTTTAGCAGCCTGCTTAGCCCTAGCCTCCTGCTGACTACGCACATAGGGAACTGTTTTTGGGCTGTCAACCTCATCATTACTAGGTGTGGCCGGACGCCAAGCAGCGGTGACCGGCACCATCTGATCAGGACTATATTCGGTCACTAGGGTGTTTGCGTCTAACCCTAATTCGCTCATCGCTTGAGCAGCTATCTGTTCAACCCGCATCTTCAATTCGACACGAGCCACCTCACTCAAATGGGCGCCCTCTTTAAGCTCATCTATGACTTTTTGAGCTTGGTGAACCTGATCGCGCGCTTGGCTAAGTCGACGTTCAGCTTCCGCTCTGGCCGCCTCCACCTCATTGCGCTCGTCGTTAGCGGCAACCTTGGCTTGCTCTACCTGCTCAGCCAACCAGATAGCGCCTTTATTAACGGCCGCAGCTACCTGAGCTTGGCGCCGTAACCGTTCAGCTCTAGCCGCAGCCTTTTCTCGCGAGATTCGCTCGGCTTTGGCAGCCGCCATCAAGGCATCCGCACGCCCAGCCAAGGATCGCATTCGCTCTTCTAAAGTCCTTAACTTAAGTTTGGCATCCATCTCTGATTGACGCGCAAGCCGCGCCTTGACCGCTAATTCATCGCGAACACTTGAATCTGGTTCTTGTACGGTTTCTTGGCTGGCCAGCGCCAATCTTTCTTCCAATTCCGCCAAGGCAGCTTGGTTCTCGCCACGGCTTTGTCTAGCAGTTTTAAGTGCTTCTTCAGCCCTGTCAGCGTCGGCTCGAGCTACCCTGGATGCTTGAGCTTGGGAGTTAATTTCCTCAGCTAATGCAGCCATCTTGGCGTCAGATTCATTTAATCTTGCCAACGCAACAGCGCTAGCTTGATCTGCAACAGTCAGCGAATTTACTGCTTGGCTGATTTCAAATTTGAGACTTTCAACCTGACTTGTTACCTCCTGACGACTATGAGCCGCCTCTTCGGTTGCTGCCTGCAATTCGAGTAGCGAAGGTTTAGCATCTGAACCGCCAGCGGTGAACCAGTTCGAGACGATATCCCCGCTGACGGTAACAGCAGTTACCTTCGGCAAAGCGTTCACCAGCTTGCGAGCGTCGGAAAGATCGTTCACCAGCGCCACAAGATGAAGTAAATGACTAATTCCCGCATCAAACTGCGACCTAACTTTGATGACATCTTTAGCCCAAACAGCGTATTGCGGAAGTTTTGGGCAAGCCTCGTCACGCTCGGGTGCCCCGCCTAGAATAAGGCCGGCTCTGCCAGCATTGGCGTCCTTCAGTAGCTCTAAGGCGTCGATAGCAGTATCTAAGTTTTTAACTGCTAGCGCCTCGCCAACTTGCCCAAGGGCAGCAGAGACTGCGCTCTGCCATTTCGATTCGACGTTTATTAGGCTAGCGACTTCGCCTTCTAAACCGTCCGCCATAGACGAGAGCAGCCAGGCCGCTCCATCTTTTCTCTCCAAGCTAATCTTCAATGCTTCAAGCCTGGCGCTAGCGGAGGCTAACTGCTGACTGGCTTGTTGGTAACGCTCGTTGAGGCGATCCAGATGATTCTTGGCCGCCAAGCGTTTTGCCTCGGTTTGCTCGTATTCGGCGTCTAGAGATGACTCTTTCTCGCTAGTGGCGGCGATTGTGGTCTCTAACTTGGTGTAGGCAAGGTCTGCTTGTTGAGCTTGTTGCAAGGCCGCGTCGCGACGGAATACCAATCGGGCGTCCTCTTCCTCCCCTGCTGCTAGCCGAGCTCGGATAGAGTCTGCTTGACCGCTTAGCTTTGCTAAACCTTCTCGCCGATCTGCCACCGCCCGCAACTGTCGGTTATAGGAATTCTCGCTGGCCTCATGCTCAGCCTCGGCAGCACTCCTAGCTTTTGCTGCTTCAACTAATTTTTCGTTTGCTATTCGAACCTGCTCAGCCAAGGCTTGTTCATCTTGGCGCACCTGGCTTGCTTCGGCTTCTAGAGCTTGCGGATCACGTCCAAACTGGACGGATTCCGACTCGCCAGAGTAACGCATCCGCTCAGCCGAAATAGAAATTGTAGTTGTTACCTGTTGACGCAAAGCAGAAAGTGCATACCAATTTT
This sequence comes from Vaginimicrobium propionicum, assembly GCF_900155645.1. Taxonomy (GTDB): domain Bacteria; phylum Actinomycetota; class Actinomycetes; order Propionibacteriales; family Propionibacteriaceae; genus Vaginimicrobium; species Vaginimicrobium propionicum. The sequence goes on along the minus strand of NZ_LT706985.1, from coordinate 16,916 downwards.
CTTGGGCAGCCCGTAATTTAGGATTCAGCTGGTTCAACGCCTCAGCGCTAGCTGCTTGAACAGCCTCAGCTTCGACTAACCGCTTTTCAGCAGCTGCTTTTTGCTCGATACCAGCGCGCTCACCAGCTAATTCAGATTCCAAAGCTAACTGCGCTTGGGTCAAATCATCGGCTAGCAATCTTGCCCTAGAATCCCGAAACTCGGCTTGAATAACAGCTGCCCGCCGCGCCACCTCGGCTTGGCGTCCTAACGGCTTCAGCTGCCGCCTAATTTCCCTGATCAAATCGGATAGCCGGTCAAGATTCTGTTGGGTAGCGGCTAGTTTCCTGGCAGCTTTCTCTTTACGCCTACGATGTTTCAATACCCCAGCGGCTTCTTCAATGAATCCACGGCGCTCTTCAGGACCAGCTTGCAGAATCTGATCGAGCTGACCTTGACCAACAATGACGTGCATTTCACGCCCCATGCCGGTATCGCTAAGCAACTCTTGGACGTCCAACAGTCGGCAAGGCGTACCGTTTATGGCATATTCTGAACCACCTTGACGGAACAGGGTACGAGAAATCGTTACCTCGGTGTAGTCGATAGGCAAACGCGAATCTGAGTTGTCTATAGTCAGCGCAACCTCGGCACGCCCCAAAGCGGCTCGTTTCGAGGTACCGGCGAAGATGACATCCTCCATCTTCGAGCCACGTAAAGACTTAACACCCTGCTCACCCATCACCCAACTAAGCGCGTCCACCACATTGGATTTACCCGAACCATTAGGACCAACTATGGCCGTTATGCCTGGCTCAAATTTCAGTGTGGTAGCTGAAGCGAAGGACTTAAAACCTTTAAGAGTCAAGGATTTAAGATACATTTGTCTGATCCTTGTTCTGCTTTATTGCCCTAAACGTCCACACCTTGTTTACCAGGTAATTGATTGGGGTGGTTATAACAATGGTGAAAAGCTGAGACCAGTACTCGCGCGCCCTAATTCCCTCATGATCATTAAATGGTGGATCAGGTAGATACATAACCGAATCTGGGTTAGTGAATCCTTCTTTTAAGAGAATACCAACGCAAGCTGCCACCAAACCGACAGTAAAGAAAGGCCAGAACTCTGCCCACCAGCTGCGTTTTTCGCTGCGTTTGAAAGTCCAGGAACGGTTGATTTGAAAATTCCAGATGTTAGCAATGACGAATGCCACTACCCAAACGACTAGGGTAAACCTGAATGAGAGCCCACCAAGGCTAAAAACCACCCGGTTGTAGTTGGCGGTACCCCCATTTAATTGCGTCATTATGTAGGTGACAACGAGATTAACGATCACCCCCGAGCCGCCAACAAGGCCGAAGCGAATAAATTCTGCAAACGTTTTGCTGATATTTTTCGTCACTTCACACCCCGATTCGACTTCGGCAGCCGTTGGCAACGTGGACAAAAGAAAGAACCACGATTCATAAAAACATCTCGACGAATTTTAGTGCCGCATCTTGGGCATGGCTGACCTGTGCGACCATAAACATTCAATGAGCGCCCGAAATACCCTGACGAGCCATTAACGTTGACATAAAGGGCATCAAAGCTAGTTCCGCCTTGACTCAATGCCTGCAGCATAACGTCTTTAGCGCTAGTCAATACGGCTTTAGCACGTTTTAGGCTTAGCCTGTTCGTCGGGTGATCATAGTGTGTTTTCGCTTGCCAAAGCGCCTCGTCAGCGTAAATATTTCCAATTCCAGAAACGATTTTCTGATCGAGCATCGAGCGCTTAACAGTCGAGCGTCGGGCACGAAGTTTCTCCACGGTTGCTGCCATATCGAAATCTGGATCGAATAAATCACGTCCGATATGAGTAATTTGACTAGGCAAATAAGCGCCGCCAGCAGAATATTGCAAGCCACCAAACATTCGCTGATCTACGAATCTAACCTCGCAACCGTTATCCAAGGAAAATATCACCCTGGTATTTCTGGCTAACGGATCACCTGACTCATTTATCCGAAACTGCCCACTCATCCCCAGGTGAGCCACCAGCGCATCGGTGTCATCAAGAGGGAACCATAGATATTTTCCACGTCGTTTAGGAGTTGAAAAAGTTCTGCCGGAAAGTAACTTAACGAAGGCCTGGGACCCGTCCCAACGAACGGGGCGCGGGTGAAGCACCTGAACATTAACAATTTTCCGACCGGTAAGAACAGGTTCCAAGCCGCGTCTAATCACCTCAACCTCTGGCAGTTCAGGCACTAGGTTTCTCGCTCCTTCAAGGCACAATAAGCGATTTCGGCGGCTTGTTGTTCAGCGATCTTCTTATTGTGCCCAACGCCGGGCCCAAATTTTTCTTGATCAAGGACGGCAAAAGCACTGTAGGTCAAATCGTGTTCCGGCCCTGAGCTCGTTACCTCATATGCGGGAGTGGAGAATCCCTGAACTGCGGCAATTTCTTGCAGTGAAGTCTTCCAATCAAGGCTCTCTTGACCTTGAAGAGATACCTCTTTTATACGGGGCACCATTATCTTCAACACATATTTGTTGGCAGCTTCTTGACCTCCAGTTAAGAAGACTGCGCCAATGATGGCTTCCATAGTGTCAGCCAAAATCGAAGTTTTATCAGCTCCGCCAGTGGTTTCTTCCCCGTGACCCAGTTTGATTAGTGAGCCGATATACAACTGCCGCGCAACCCCTGCCAACGAGACTGCACTAACGATGGCCGCCCGCATCTTAGCTAGCTGCCCTTCGGCATCGTCGGGAAAATTCCGATACAGGTAATCGGTTACAACTTCCCCTAAAACCGCGTCACCAAGAAATTCTAGGCGCTCATTATGGGGGGCATGGTCATTCTCATAGGCCCAAGACCTGTGAGTCAAAGCCAAATCGAGCAGAGCGGGGTCAATGCCCACGCCGATTTCGTCTAGCACCTGGCCTAGTTTGGAATCAGCCAGCACACTTCCAGCAACGTCCGCGTTAACAGACGCAGACATTAGCTAAACGTCCAAAACCTGACGACGATCACCACGCGGGCCATACTGGCCGCACTGTGGGCAAGCCGTGTGCGGCAAATGCTGAGCGCGGCAAGCTGGATTAGCGCAGGTGACAGTCTTGACCGCAGTCGTCTTCCACTGCGAACGACGCGAGCGGGTATTGCTGCGGGACATCTTCCGCTTGGGAACAGCCACGTTAGTCTCCTTTAATATCGCCAGTCGGCGAGTCTAAGTTCATCTCAGGGTATCCGGGCACACCAAAGGTCGGACACAACAGCGTTTAATAATAACCGCCTCACACGGTGGTTTCCAAACTGACTGTGCCAACCTAGCTTAAATCAAGACCCCTGAGTTTAGCCCACCGGTCATCAATCTCAGCCTCGTGTTCGTGAGAAGGGTTGTCATTTAGGTTTAGACCGCACACTGGACACAACCCCGCACAATCCTCATCACACAAGGGAGAAAACGGTAATTTAAGCACAATAGCGTCACGGGCTAGCGGCTCAAGATCAATAGTGTCATCCGACACCAAGTAGGCATCCTCTTCCATTTCATGCCCTGGGTAATAAACCAATTCTTGAACCTCAAAGATAGTCGATTCAAAGAATTCGTTTAAACACCTAGAGCACTGGCCATGTAACCGAGTGGTTAACTCGCCGCTAACCAACACGCCTTCCACCACAGCTTCTAGACGCAAATCAAGCCGAATAGGCTCACCCTCGTCCACCCCGATTAACGCGATTTTCATGTCGGCCGGCGCTGGAATCTCTGTTTCAACCCGACGCATGGCGCCGGATGCGGACAAATTATGGATACCAATTATCCACTGGGATTCATGATTCACACTGTCCACCTTACCTTGCGTAATTACGGGATTCACTATCCTCTGATCCGCTTAAGGACTGCCTGGTTTACTGTCGGAGTAACGAATCTGCTGATGTCACCACCGTTGTGAGCGACTTCACGCAACATAGAGCTAGAAATCGTTCCGTATTCGCGTCCAGCTGGCAATAATATGGTCTCAACTCCCGATAACGCATTATTCAATTGAGCCATCTGCAATTCATAATCAAAATCTGAACCAAACCGGATCCCTTTGACGATTACGCACTCACCTTTGGCTTTACAGAAATCAACCAACAAGCCGTCGATGAAGGCAGCCGAAACATTGGGCATGCCGGCCACAGTCTCCTTGACCAGCTCCAACCTTTCGTCAGGGGAAAATAGGTAATTCTTGGTTGTGTTGCACCCCACCGCCACAACAACTTCGCTAAACACCGCGCTAGCGCGAGCAATGATGTCTAGGTGTCCCAAAGTAATTGGGTCGAAGGAACCGGGCACTACTGCTATAACAGCCTCACTCATTTAATCTCCTGTGAAGTGTTCCACCTAGAAAAATTTAGGACAGTATCGCCGTATCTGCGCTGCCAAGAATCGCTGTAACCATTCGGCCAGATGAATACTTCTGACCTAGCTGATCTTTCGACGATAACCAGTCCGTCCTGAGCCAACCAGCCGCATCCAAGTTTAGTTAACAAACTTTCAACGCGTTGACTAGCTAAAGCATATGGGGGATCTAACCAAACCACATCGAATGATTCAGGCTCTGATTCTAAGAAAGTTTCTACGCCAGCAACGACCAGTCTAGCCGCCAGCTTAGTGTGTGCGATATTGGCTTTTATTATTCTCGAGACGGCTCGGTCTTTCTCGACCATGACGCTCTTGGCTCCTCTGCTAGCCGCTTCTAGCCCAACAGCTCCAGAGCCAGAAAACAGATCCAAGAAGCTATAACCAGCCAATTGTTCTTCACTTGCCTGCCCAGCAGCAGAAAACCAAGCGGTTAAAGCGTTAAACGCTGCTTCTCGGACTTTATCGGTGGTTGGACGGGTTTTATCACCCGTTGGGGTGCGTAATTGTGCGCCCGAACAGCTACCCGCGATAATTCTGGTCACCCGATCAGGCTACCTGGCTAACAAAGTTGTCCGAAATGCGCCAGTATTGAACCATGGACGAACAATTCGAGAATCCGGTATCCCAAGTTCGCGAAGACACCGCTTGGGGCTACCTCGCATCCCAACAATTAGGCAGGCTCGCGGTAATTGACCAGGATGGTAAACCAGATGTTTTCCCGATCAACTATGCCGTTGATGGAGAATCAATAGTTTTCCGTTCCGCTGAGGGATCTAAGCTCAATGACCTGGCAATTAATAACCACGTTTGCTTCGAAGTTGATGGTTGGAACGAAGAAACTGGCTGGTCGGTAATTGTCAGTGGTCGCGCTGAGGTCGTTACTGACGAAACCGAGCTGCGTCTACTGGCAGCTTTACCTTTGCTGCCGTGGGTGCCAACTATTAAAAAGAATTATGTACGCATCACCCCAGATACCGAGATTTCTGGGCGCACTTTCCGTTTCGGCGAAGAGCCAAAGACTGAAAACTAATTGAACCGCTTAACGGCTAGCTAGCTTGTGACTCGATTGAGGTGACCATATCGCAGATCCAATCTGCGCTCTCCTCAATCGAGTCAGTAACTAATTTCTCGGCTAGCCATCTAGCCCGTTCTAGCAGTTTCGCGTCGTTAACCACCCGCAGCAACCTCAACGAAGAGCGTCTGCCTGACTGATCGAGCCCTAAGATGTCACCCTCCTTGCGGGTCAGTAGATCTTTTTCGGCTAGCTCAAAACCATCGCGGCTGGCGGCGACAGTTTGAAGCCTTTCGGCTGATAGACCTTTAGGATCCACGCCAGTGGTAAGCAAACATAGGCCAGGTAAATTACCCCGCCCGATTCGTCCGCGAAGCTGGTGAAGTTGGGCGATACCGAATCTGTCGGCGTCCAAAATCACCATCACGGACGCATTAGGTATGTCTACCCCAACCTCAATCACAGTAGTAGCGACTAACACATCCAGGCTGCCGGCAGCCATCTGCTTCATTACTGATTGCTTCTCGTCACTACTCAATCGTCCATGCAACATCCCCAACCTCAAGCCTTTGAGGGGACCAGCAGAAAGAGTAGCGAAAACATCTTCAACTGCTGCCGGCGGGGCAGCATCACTTACACCTTCGTCATCGCTAACGGAGATTCTTGGACAAACCACGAACGCTTGCCGCCCAGCGGCCACTTCCTCAGCTATCCGCTGCCAAATTCTTGGCACCCAATTCGGGTTCTCTTTAGTGTTGACGACGGTGGTTTGCACGTCTTGACGGCCAACAGGCAATTCGCGCAACACAGAAATCTGTGATTCTCCAAACAACACCATGGCTATTGAGCGCGGGATGGGCGTGGCTGTAAGCACCAAAACGTGCGGGGAAAGACCAGCTTTAGATTTTAACAACTCCCGCTGTTGAACACCGAAGCGATGCTGTTCGTCGATTATTACCAACCCCACATCACAAAATTCCACGCGATCAGCAATCAGGGCGTGCGTTCCGATAACGATTTGTGCCTGCCCGCATGCAATTCGGGCACGAACGCTGTCTGCCTCTTGTTTCGGCATAGCTCCAGTAAGCAGAGCTACCTGGACGCCTAGAGATACCAGTAGCTCATTTATGGTGGCATAGTGTTGAGCAGCTAGCACTTCCGTCGGAGCCATCAATACCGCTTGATATCCAGCATCTACGCAGGCCAACATGGCACGCAAGGCAACCACGGTCTTTCCAGAACCAACTTCGCCTTGCAGAAGACGTTGCATCGGGGTTGGCTTAGCTAAATCAGTGAAAATCTCATCACTAACCTGACGTTGCCCGTCGGTTAACTCGAAAGGTAGCCCGGCATCAAACTTAGAAAGTAGACCGTTATCTCTTACCTCAATCGTCATGGCTTTATTACTGAGATTTGCTAAACGCCTAGTAGCCATCGCCACTTGCAAGGCCAACGCTTCATCAAATTTTAGGCGATATTTGCCGCGTTCGAAGCTAGCTAAGTCCTTAGGCCGGTGAATATCGGATATCGCCTGATAAAGATCGGGAAGATCATATTCGGCGCGTAAATTCTTAGGCATAGGATCTTTTATTCCCGCTAGCAGATCTGTAGCTACCATTGCGGCATCGGCTACCTGCCAGGTGTCAACATGTTTATTGGCTGGATAAATACCGATAGCTGTAGAACGTTGCAACCGCTCGGCAAGTTTTATTTTGTCTTGATTACCTCGACCTATTGGGTGACCATTTTCATCCAACATGATGAACTGCGGATTCGTCATCTGCAAAGCACCTCGGTAGGCTCCAACTTTGCCAACGAAAATCCCGTTGTGGCCTTGATTTAATTCTTTTTCCCAAAACTTCAAATAAATCTCGCGACCAAAAAAAGTCAAGCCAATGCTAGAGCGATCATCAACCAGAACCCCAGTCAATCGCCCTTTCAAACCGCGACGACCTTTTTGGTAAGAGCCGGGCGTCAAAATCATCTGCAATCTAGCTGGTTTAGCAACTACTGCCACCGATTCGCCAGCCTCGATGCTCGATAAATCGCTGGCTCCTGCTGCCGTCAATAACCGGCGAGGAAAAAACCTAATCAGATCTGCCAGGTTAACAAGACCTAGAGTAGCTAACCGACGCTCGGTTTTATCCCCCAAGGCAGTTAGCAACGACTCGTCTAGACGCTGAAAGGTTTCTAACCGGTACACGAAAATCAACTCTATCTGGTGATTTTTCGTGCCCTAGGATGCGCCGCCAGGTAGACCTCACGCAGTTTATCTATGGTGACCTCAGTGTAAATCTGAGTAGTGGTTACACTAGCGTGACCAAGCAGTTCTTGAACTACCCTAATATCGGCTCCACCGTCTAATAAATGTGTGGCAAAACTATGACGCAAACAATGCGGCCCGATATCAGCGTTAATACCGGCTTGAATAGCTCGTTGCCGAAGAATCGCCCAAGCAGATTGCCTAGACAATCGTTTACCCAAGGAATTGATGAATAATGCTGGTGTTGACCGTCCTGCCTTTTCCAACATTGCGGGACGGCCTCTGATCAGCCACGCATCGCAGGCTTTACGCGCATAACTACCCAACGGCACAATGCGTTGTTTATTTCCTTTGCCGGTCAGCAGTAAGCCCATTTCATCATCTGCCAAAGTCTTAGAGATGTCGTCAACGTCCAGGCTGAGCACCTCGGTAATTCTGGCACCAGTGCCGTAGAGCATTTCCAGCAGACATGCATCCCTTATCCCAAGCACTGTGGTGGTATCAATACTGGACAGCAGCTGCTGCACTTCTACCACGCTTAGCGCCTTTGGTAACCTTTTGCCGATTTTAGGCACCTGAACTTCGGCTGCAGGATTGGTTTCAGCCACTGATTCGGCAAGTGCGAATTCATGTAGGTTACGCACGCTAACAGTTGAGCGAGCCAGACTTGAAGTGGAAAGCGGAGCATGGGCTTCATCTCCAGCCGCTAAATCGCGTTGATAGCTAGCAATATCTTCTGGTCTTATCTGATCGACTTCGTTGATACCGTGGTCAGCTAGCCATTCGCAGTACCTATCTAGGTCACGACGGTAGGCTTTAAGCGTATTGTCTGAAAGTCCCCGTTCAACGACGATGTGATCTAGATAGTTGGTTATTAATCGTGCAACTTTCACTTTGTCTCGCAAGTCAACAGGCCAGCGTGACGGGCGTTCAGCCGGCTCCTCGCAGACCAGTCCGCGTGAGCGTCACGCAGCTTATTTAGCTTGCCGTTAGCTTTCGCCAAAGACAAAGAAAGCGCACCAACCACCATCGATGGGTTAGAAATCTGTCCTTCATAGATTGCTGAAACTAAATCATCTAGGTTGACCCAATGCAGGCTCATTTGAGCTTCTTCGTCTTTAACTTCAAAATCAGCAGGACGGGCGACTTTCTTTAATCCGGTAGCCAGATAGACCCTGATAGACTCCGCCGAACCCCCAGGTGAAGTATAAAAATCCACCAATACTGCCCAGTTTTCTGCGGCTAGCCCAGCTTCTTCAGCTAGCTCACGCTTAGCCGCTTCGAGAGCATCTTCGCCTGGAATATCAAGTATCCCAGCAGGCGGCTCAACCAATCTCATAGCTACCGGATGACGGTACTGGTCGATAACCCCAACACGAAATTGCTCATCAACGGCCATAATTGCAACAGCACCGCAATGGTCAGTCCACTCGCGTACCATAGTCGTCTCAGCCGGGGTAACCACCTGAGCCTGAACGAAATTCTGCACATTGCCGTTAGCTAAAACTCGCTGCGATTTAGTAGGCCAAAGCTCACAAGCATCAACAATCATAATCTCACCTCAGGTTGATAGCCCTTCGGCAATCTAATTAGTTGTTAGGCCAATCTAGATCAGATCGCCAAGGACGCTGTTTCATTGTTGCTTCCACCGCATCCGCCGAACAACCCAAAGCCGTCAGGAAGATGGCCATGCGAACACGCAAACCATTATCTGTCTGACGGAAAATCGACAAACCAGGCAAGTCATCAACATCGGTAGATAAGTCATAGCTATCGAGACGACTATCCCTAGGCAGCGGGTGCATGATGATGATATCAAGCGCGTCAGCTTGAGCTAACAAATCTTTATTCAACAAATTTCCGGACACGTTCGCGGAACGTAACACTTCGTCGGTCATACGTTCACGCTGAACTCTCGTGCAATAGACTGCGTCACTGCCAGCCACAGCCTCAACCACCGAATCGCAAGAAATTACCTTGTGACCACGCGCCAAAGCGTATTCCGCAATCTCATTGGGCAACTCTAAACTAGGCGGGCTAAAGGTCTTGAAAGTGTAATTCTTCCTAAGAGATAACAATTTCATCAGCGAATGGACGGTACGGCCATATTTCAAATCACCGACTACAGCTACGGTACGCTCATCCATTGACTCGCCTCGTTTAGCTAACTCCCGCCTCAAGGTATAGACGTCCAATAACGCCTGGGATGGATGCTCGCCGGTACCGTCGCCAGCGTTCATCACTGGAACCAATGAGGCAGCAGCGAATTCAGCAACCGACCCTTTATCTGGGTGACGAACCACGAGCACGTCAGAATAGCCTGAAACAACCCGTGCAGTGTCATGGATGGATTCGCCTTTAGCCATCGATGAGAATGTAAAACCAGTTGTGGTAGTGACTTCCCCACCTAGCCTCAAAAAGGCAGACTCGAAACTTAGCCTGGTTCTAGTTGAAGGCTCAAAGAATAGGGAGCCTAAAACAGCACCGTCTAGCACAGTACAGATTGCTTTACGCTGGGCAATCGGCAATACCACGTCGGCAAGATTAAAAAGTTTTTCTAATGCTTCACTGTCGAATTGCTGGGTTGAAAGCAGGTGCCTGCCTTGACCGAAAATCGGTAATGTACTCACGAATCCTCCAAAAGGGCTCAACGGAACAATACCGTCATCTCGTTTCATCTACCGAACTCGACGTGGCAAGAAACATGAAATGCTTAGTTATTGCGCTGCTCTAGTCATTATTTCTCATAATGTGTTGAATTTCGGACGGCTAGACGGTCGCGTTTTCCAATAGCTCCTTAGCATGCGCTAGAGCGGTTTGAGTTGCGGTTCCAGACATCATGCGCGCCAATTCTGTTAGTCGCTCTTGGCCGTTCAGTAAAGTCAAATTACTTGTGGTCACATCTTTAGCACTCGATTTAGCAACACGGTAATGAGCGTGGGCAAAAGCGGCGACTTGAGCCAGGTGAGTAACCACTATCACTTGGGAGTGTTTGGCTAGGCAGGCAAGTCGACGGCCAATCTCAGTGGCTACTGCACCACCAACTCCGGCATCTACTTCATCAAATACGAAAACATGACCTGGATCGTTTACTGCAAGGACTACTTCAAGTGCTAGCCGGATTCGAGAAAGTTCGCCACCCGAGGCTACTTTTGCCAGCGGACCTTCACCAGCACCAGGGTTCGCCGAGAACATTAAATGTACTTGTTCGCAACCATCCGGTCCTGGGAGTTTAAGAGGCTCCAACTCAAAGCGCAATCTAGCTTTCGGCATAGCTAGAGCTGCTAACTCTGCCACGACAGCACTAGCTAATCGGTCTGCGGCTTTACGACGACTTTCACTCAATTCTTGGCCATAAATTGCTAACTTGGCATCCAATTTCGCCAACTTACGAGTTAAATTTTCGACCCGCTCATCATCGCCGGTCAGTTCTAATACTCGTGTACTTGCTTTTGCAGCCCAATCAAGAATTTCTTCAATAGTGTGACCATATTTTCGCCGCAAATCGTTAATGCTGGCCAAGCGCTCACCGATAGCTTCCAGCCTTAGCGGGTTGGCGTCTAAATCGGCTAGGTAGCTGGCTACGTCAGCAGCTAAATCATTGACCAAGAACGATGCCTGTTCAGCGTTCGCGGCGAGTGTGGCTGCTAAAGGATCTAAGTCATTAACCTGGGATAATTGTTTTTTGACTTCACCTAACAACCCAACCGCACCTGGCTCATCAATCTCGCCAGTTGGTGAGCCTGTTAGGGCGCGGCTCGCCCTAGCCGCTAATTGACGTAAATCATCTATGGCTTGAAGTTTCTGTGCCTCAACAGCTAATTCGGTATCCTCGCCAGGTTTGGGATCTACCTTGGTGATTTCGTCCAACCCGAAAGCCAACAGATCATGTTCCCTAGCTCTAGCCTGAGCATTCTCAGTGATCGTAGCTAACTCAGCAACACAACGGGAACGCTGGGCATAACAAGAACGGTAGTCAGCAAGTAACTGCTCATTGCCTGCCGCTAAATCTAAAACCTCTCGCTGCCGCTGGGAAGTTCCCAAACGGATCTGTTCTAATTGACCATGCAAGGTGGCATATTCCCCAACCAAAGACGCTAGCTTGCTCAACGGAACCTGCACCCCTTGAACGAAAGACTGAGAACGTCCAGCAGCACTAATCTGCCTAGAAAATAAGACTTCTCCTGCTTCTGGCTCGGCACCTATCTGTATCAAGTCATCTGGGTTAGAAACCTCGAATGTCCCTTCAACCAGTGATCGTCTTGCCCTAGCTCTAACTAATCGAGCATCAGTCCTAGAGCCAAGCAAAATACCTAGCCCAGTAACAATCATGGTTTTACCGGCACCCGTTTCACCGGTCAGAGCAGTCAAACCTGGGGCAGGTTTTAGGGTCACTTCATCGATGACACCTAAGTCTTTGATCCGTAGTGAAGTTAGCATCAGCTTTGCTGCCGGATTCCTTCGACATTTAATCGAAATTTCTTCACTAACCGGGAGGTGAATGGCTGCTCAGATAGTCTGGCGACCAAAAATGGGCTTTGCCCACGTTCCACATGAATGTGAGCGCTTTGGTCAAGTTCTACCGATCGACGGCCATCACACCACAACATCATGTGTGAGCCCAACTGGTCGCCGACCCGCACATCGACTACAGAATTAGGAGCCAACACCATCGGACGAGCAAAAAGTGCGTGAGCTGCTTTAGGAACAACCAAAAACGCTTCCACATCTGGCCACACCACCGGCCCGCCTATAGAAAACGCATAGGCGGTGGAGCCACTGGGGGTGGATACCAGCAAGCCATCGCAGCCAAAACGGTATAGGGGACGATGATCAACCTCAATCATTAGATCAAGCATTTTTTCGCGAGCAAACTTTTCGATAGAAGCCTCGTTTACTGCCATCGACTCCCAGACAAGTTGGCCTTCTAAGTCGCGAACTTCAACTTTTAGGGTTAACCGTTTCTCGACAAAATAATCACGTTCGGCGACCTGGGTGACTAGTTGGGGTAGATGAGATCGGTCTAGTTCCGCCAGGAATCCGACGTGACCAAGGTTGACTCCTAGCAGCGGAACACCGTGGGGAATGGCTGACTCTGCGGCAGCTAGAATAGTGCCGTCCCCACCGAAGACGACCAGCACTTCAACATCATCAGCTAATTCGTCAGCGTCAATTAAGCGCACATGTTTAGTCCGCTCGCGCACGTCAATGGCGCGCTCACCCAAACCCAAACATTCGATGCCGTAGGCTTTCATTCCCTCAACAAATTCAACGGCAGCATCAACGGCTTCCTCACGGTAGTTGTGGACGATGAAAGCCACGCGGCGTCTATCAACATTCACAATTTTTAAGCTTAGCTGGAGAAATAGACAAAATGCTCGATATTCCCAGCTGGTCCAGGTAACTTGCTCTGGCCTTGCCATAGTGGACGCCATTTCACTCTAATAGCAGCTTCAATAACCTCTTCGACTGCTTGCAGACGTAACTTTTCGTCTCTAACAACACCGCCTGAACCTAGATTGTGACGTCCCACCTCAAATTGAGGTTTCACCAATAGCAAGGCTTTCCCTCCGGGTTTGAGAACGCAGGAAAGTGGTTCTAAAAGCAGTTTTAACGAAATAAAAGACACGTCACCAACGATTAAGTCCACAGGAGAAGAATCTAAATCGCTAAGTTGCAAATCTCTAAGGTTTAATCCCTCGCGGACTTTGATCCGCTGATCTGCTCGCAGCTCTTGGGCAAGCTGACCGTGGCCAACATCTACCGCGTAGATTACCGGTGCACCTTCCTCAAGCATCACTTGGCTAAAGCCTCCTGTTGAGGCACCGGCATCCAAAGTGCGCGCTAATGGTAGCTCAAATCCGGCTGCGCGTAGGTCTTCCAAAGCACCCAATAGCTTGTATGCTGCCCGCGAAACCCACTGTCGAGCTTCGATGATAATTTCGTCACTATCTCCAACTAAGGTTGACGCTTTTGTAACCCTAACCCCGTTGACTTCCACAACTCCACGACCTATTAGGGCTTGGGCTTGGCTGCGTGACCTAACTAGGCCCCGCGCGGACAGTGTTTTATCTAGCCTCATCTAGCTCGAAAGTGTCCGATTGGTTATTTAGCGATGCTTCCAGCACCTTGTCAAGACTGTTTTGAGCAAAGGTCAACTTAGTAAGTTGCTCGTCGATATCAAGTGCACTAATCTGCTCTATTCCGGCTAATGCCTTGTCAACAGCGTCATTTCCGGTTAACGGTTTAGTGGAGTTCATCTAACCTCACTAGGAAATCTTCAGCATCAACCCGCTCATTTTCCCAGGCTAATTGAGTGCCCGCCCAAAGCGCATCAAGCTGAGCCTCCAGCCCCGTGGGGTTCGTTTTTAGAACGAGTTTGCTGTCTATCAGCTGCACTTCTTCACATCCACAACGAGCTGTATTTCCAGAAAGATTAGCTTGTCTTGGAGCCTGGCACATAGAACGGATGTCCGCCCCAATCCAGGTTGGACGTTGATCTTGAACAGCCTCTATAAGGTCTCGTTTTCCGTGCGTGCCAGTGAAGACCAGGAATGAATCCATTCCCACTCCAACCGCACCTTCAATATCGGTATCAAGACGATCCCCCACAAAAATCGGGGCTTTGGCTGACAATCTTTCCACCGTCAGATCAAGTAGTGGAGCGTATGGCTTTCCAGCAACCATCGGTTGCTGGTCTGGAACGCAAAGACCAACAGCCGCCACAATGGCACCTGCTCCTGGAACCGTTCCTTCTGCGGTCGGGCGGGTCGAATCTGTGTTGGAGGCGAACCACTTGGCTCCGTTTGCTATTGCTATTGCAGCTTGATCTAACCGCGGCCAGGTAATTTTCGGATCATAGCCAATGATTACCGCGTCGGGTTTTTCTTGCCAAGTTTCAACTATCTGGTAGCCAGCCTCAGCTAGCTGAGTGGCAAGCGCTGGCGAACCGCAAACCAGAATGCGAGCGCCATCATGAATTTCACGACGCATCATCCTAATTGAGGCTTGAGTGCTGGTAATGACGTCCTCTAATGTGCATGGAATTCCAAGTGCGACTAGGTGATCAACCACAGTTTGCGGAAATCTAGCGGAATTATTAGTGACGAAACCAACTTTTTTGCCTAGTTTGCGCAGCATAGCGATACCATCTACTGCGCCAACTACTGGCTCCATTCCTAAATAGACGACGCCATCTAAGTCGAATAGAGCCGCATCATAATCATCAATTAGCCGTTTCATTGCCTATGTTTTCTTTCGACTCACTTGAGTTTTTTAGCTCAGGTTCGCTCTCGGATGTTTCAGAATCGTTCTCAACTTCGCCAGCGCTACTTTCGTTAGAGCCAATTTCGTCTTCTCCTGGCTGTGATTCATCGTTATCAGCATCGGTCTCTTGCGATCCATAACCTGATTCACCATTCTCGGATTCGTCTAATGCTTCCTCGATTTGCTCTTCAACGACATCTAGAATCTCGAACTCTTCAGGGATGGGTTCTTCAATTGTCCGCCCCTCTAGCTTGGCAATACGTTCTTCTATATCCAAAAACTCTTCATCATCGTATTTAGCGGCCGATTTGAACCATTCCAAAGCCTGACGAGTTTGCCCCTGACTGGCTAGAAAATCCGCGTAGGCGTAACGCAATCTAGCTCGCTCTTCGTTACCACCTTTTTGATTTTCGATGGCATTCTTTAACACGCGCATAGCTTCATCTTTATTGCCCATATCTGCACGAGCTCCGGCCTCTACCAAAACCGCTTCGGTGGCCTGGTCAACCGATAACTCTTCAGGGTCAATTTCTCGCAAAGTCCGCAAAGCAGCCTCTGGTTTGCCTACTGCACGTTCACAGTCGGCTATCACCGGCAGATAATTTTTGTTGCCTGTCATCCTCAAAACGGCACGATAATCACTCAGCGCAGCCTCAAACGCTCCTGCCTGGTAGGCAACCTCAGCTGCCATCTCACGCACAACTGGCAGTCTGGACGCTATCCGGCGGGCAGCATTAGCGTGTTTTAGAGCCAATGATGGGTCGTCCTCAAGCAGCTTCGCAATGGCAGCAAAATGTCCTTCAATCTGGTTAGCTATGTCTCTTGGCAACCCGCGCACTTCCACACGAACTGAAAACGGAATATCGCGCTCATCAAATTCGGTCAGCGGCTCAGGCTCATCGGCCGGTTTTTCTAATCCGGGATTTACCTTCCGGTCGTCACGAGCAAGCTTTCGGGGCGGACGATTCCAATTTCGTTCCCTATTATTTTTAGCGTTCTCGTCCCACTTGCGGGGGCGAGTGGAACGTTGCTGTGAACCTGAGTTGCGTTCGTATCGAGACTCGCGCTCATCATCGCTGCGATAGAAACGCTGACGGTATTCGCTATCTTGATACTTATTTCGTTCATCTTTACGAAATCCGCGTGAGCGAGAGCCACGACTGGTGTCGGCGTCTCGATAGTTGGAGCGATAGTTGTTATCGCGGCCTCCAAAAGATCGAGCTTTTCCGTCATACCTGTTATTTTCTGGCCTGGCATCCCGATCATAATCGCGCTTACCAGTACGCCAATTACGTTTCTTATCGCCCCAATTGCGCGCGTTATCGTCGCGTCGGCGACGGTCTTGATCGTCTTTTCGGTAGCTGCGAGGCTTAAAGTCGCGTTCATCATTTCTGCCACGCTCATCGCGCCCAGTGCGGTTACCATAACTTGAGCGTCGCCCATCGCCAGATTTTCGCCCATCTTCAAATTCTTTGTTTCCCCGTTTGAAACCATAGGGACGATTAGAACGATAGCCGGAGCCTGAACGGGAATCTTTATCGCGAGAATCGCGACGCTGGCGATCTGAATAGCCGCGCGATGATCCCTCACCATTACTTTTATTCGATGGCCTTTGTGAGCCGGATCCCCAATTCCGGTTGCGTTGACCCGAACGATCAGCCCGTTGTCTGGCGTTATATTCCTTGCTCATGAAGCTCTTTCCGATTGATTAGTAATTATTAGTCTCCCATATACAGTTCAAAACGTGTATTTGGTTGGTTGTTGTCACGCGAGTCGTGGCTGTGTGACTACCCGTGTTCACACGTGAACACACAAAACAAAAAAATTAAAGAAACCAAACCAAACAAAACACAAGCAAGCAAAACCACACACTCGTGTGGTTGACCGCAAGTTGTGGACACGTCCCGCTTATGCTGCTTGTGGTTGTTGGTGTGTTTGTTCTTGTTTTTCCAGGTTGGTTTCGTATTCGACTGGGCGGAGGTAGCCGATTGATGAGTGTCG